>NC_013855.1:0-300000 GCF_000010725.1 Azospirillum sp. B510
CGAAGGCCGCCATCCAGCGGTCCGCCGGCCAATCGGCCATCGCCCGCACGTCGGCCTCCAGCAGGTCGGCGTCTGGCAGCTCGAGCGCGAAGCGGTCCGCCAGCTTCTCCAGCCCGATCAGGACATTCTCGATGCCGATCGGCGGGGTCAGCGCGCCGATGGCCTGCTCCACCCGGTCGGCCAGCACACCGATCTCGTCCAGCGTCAGATCCTGCGTCTCGAACCGCAGGTCGGCGACCTCAAGCCTGGCCAGCGAGGCGAAGGCGCAGGGCAGCGAGGGTTTCGCGGTTGCGGCCGGCGGCATCGGACGCGGAGCCGGCCCGCAAGGGGCTGGGCAAGGGGCTGGCGCGGCGGTCATGGCGGAACTCCCGGCGGAACTGGGAAACTGGGGGTTGGGCAAGGGGTTGGGCAGAGGAGGGGACGGTTTGCTGGGCGGAAATGACGGGCGGCTCGTTGGCGGTGACCAGTTCCCGGACGATCCAGCGCCGCCATGCGGCTCCCGGATCCGGCGGGCGATAGCCGTTGCGGCGATGGGCCTTGCGGCACCAGGACACGAACTTCGCGGTCACCCGTCCGGCATCGACCTCGGGACGTTCCGCCGCTGCCCATGCCAGATCCTCGGCGTCCGGCTGCCAGTCGGCCGGTAATGCCTCGCCCTGCCCAACCCCTACCCCACCCGAAAAGGAGGAGGAGGATTCAGGATTCCCAGAATCCAAGGAAAAGCCGGCCGGGGAACCGTTGCTGTCAGCCGGCTGACAGGAGATGCCGGCCGTGACACCCTCCATTCCAGCCAGCTGATAGGCGAAACCGCGCAGGCCCCGCCGGGGTTTGGCGCAGACCAGTGCGACGGCCGACTCCTGCGGGGCCTTTTCTTGCAGTCCCTTCAGCACGGCGTTGAACCAGGCGCGGCTTTGCCCCAGCTCTTCGGCCAGCTCGCCTTGCGTCGCGGTGCAGACACCGTCGCGGTCGGCATGGGCGTAGAGCGCGGACAACACCGCGATGTCGGCTGCCTGGATGCCGGGCACGGCAATCCAGCGCCTGTACATGTCGATGTATGGCTTCATTGCGATACCCGTCTGTCGGTCGATCCGTGGACGGGCGGAGACAAGGAAAGAGCGTCAACGGACTCGACGTGAATCCGCTTGGCTTTGCGGGCCTGCCCTGCCATCATGGAGTCGCCAAACCGCCAGATGTGGGGTGCCCGGGATCCCTCGGTCTCCTCCGTCCGACACGAAGGGCCCGGAGCAATCCGGGCCTTTTGTGTTTGCGGAGGTCGCTCCTCCGTTACGTCATGGTGCTCTCCTTCAAGATGCACAAACCCGTGGCGCCGGCCAGATTCTGGCATGGACGCACGATGATGGCGTGAGGGCGGTTTTCGCCCGTTTTTTGAAATGTGTACGTGTCGTTGCGCCTCTGTCCACGGTCTTGGAAAAATGTGGCGGCATCGGCATTTCGCGGACACTCAGTCGGATTCTCCGGGAGGAATCAAACACTTGAGGTGGAAGCCCCATGGTTGGCCGGCTACGAATGTCGCCGTTGTGCCGAAAGATTCGGCTCTGAACGTCGTCGTTGTGCCGAAAGATTCTTGGCTTTCAGTGGCATGTGCCTGGCTGATCGCCCCGTCGAACGTCGCCGTTCTGCCGAATGAGGAAGGGAAAGCCGTCCTCCCCCTCTCCTCCTCCGCAGGGAATCGGTGGAGAATCGGGTGGGAATCGGCCCGCTGGCGGGGCGCCCGAACGTCGCCGTTCTGCCAGTCGATGGCCGCCCGGGGGAGCTTTCCGCCCCATCTGGTGCCGGTTCTGCGGTAATAATTCAATAAAAGCAAAGGGTTGGATTGATCTTCTCCGGAGCGGCGCTCCGCTGGCGCGGCAGAACGCAGACGTTGGCGCTTTCGGCGACGGCGCTGGTCTGCCCGCCACCGTCCAACCGCTCTCCCGCCGCCCATCGCCGCCGCCGTGCGGAAAAACTGGCAGAACGGCGACATCCGCGCCGTCAATTCGGACCGTCCATGGGAATCTTTCGGCAGAACGGCGACGTTTGGACCGGCGCTGTGGAACGGGAAGGCGGGCTTGTGGATTATGGGATCAAATCACTTGAAGCCGCACGGGACCCGCGGGAGAGATCGCATGACCCAGGCCACCAACGCCGAGCTGCTCGACCGGCCGCTGCAATTGGCTCTGCGGCTCGATTCCCCGCTGACCGGCGATGTGCAGAACGACCGGCACATGATGGTTTACAGCCTGTTCGGCCTGTCGAAGGACAAGGCGGAATCGCTGCCGACCTATGACGACGGCAAGGTACGGATCGAGGTGCGGGCGCCGAAGAATGTCGGCGTCGCGACGATCTGGGACAAGGCGGTGCTGCTCTACGCCATCTCGCTGCTGCGCGAGAAGATGGACTCCGGCAAGGGCCCGTCCAAGCTGGGCGAACTGCACTTCACCACCAGCGATCTCCAGCGCATCGTCGGCAAAACCGCCGGCGGCAGCGCCTATGACAAGATCGAAGGGGCGCTGGAGCGGTTGCAGGGCACCCAGATCAAGACCAACCTGGAAACCGGCGGGGAGGGCGAAAGCGGCGCCTTCTCCTGGATTTCCGACTACAAGCTGCTCTACCAGCGCAAGAAGGACGGCGAGCGCGCGGTGCGCGGGCTGAAGCTGACACTGTCGGGCTGGGTCACCCGTGCGGCGTTGGGCCACAATCTGCTGAGCTATGACGACCAGTATTTCGCGCTGAAGCCGGTGGAAAAGCGCCTGTACGAGATCGCGCGCGCCCATCTCGCCCGTGGCCATGCCTTCTGGATGGCGCTGGAGCCGCTGCGCAAGCGCGTCGGCTCCGACAACGACCTGCGCAAGTTCAAGAACGCCCTCGGTCCCGTCCTGACCGCCGACCGCATTCCCGGCTATGGCGTGCGTATCGTCGAGACGGCGGAGTACAAGGAGACGATGAAGGCCCGTGGCGCCGTTCTCGGCCGCGTGCTGAACGCCGATCTGCCGGTGCTGTTCTGGAAGAAGGATCAGGGCCAGCCGGAAAACTGGATCGATGTTCCGAAGGTGGAATACGACGAAACCGTCTGACCTCCAGACCATGCGGCCATCCCCGTTCGGTAGACACCCGTTGCCTGAGTCGCGACGACTTGCTAGGGTCTCTGCCAACCGGTAGCCGGGGCAGGAGGACGGGCGTGACAGGGGAACAGTTGAAGGCGTTGCGGGAACGGCGCGGCCTGACCCAGACGCAGATGGCGGCGTTCGTCAATGAACTGACCGGGCGCAAATACGACAAGCAGCGGCTCAGCAAGTGGGAGACCGGCAAGGAAGCCCTGCCCCGCGACGTGCTGGGCCGGCTGCTGCTGCTGGATCTGGAACGGCCGGAAAGCCCCCTGCCCCGCCGCGGCACCACGGTGGCTGTCGGTCTGCAAAAGGGCGGCACCGCCAAGACCGCGACCTCGATCAACCTCGCCTTCATCCTGGCGCGAGCCGGCAACCGCGTCCTGCTGGTCGATGCCGATCCCCAGGGCAACGCGACCGTCCATGTCGGCGTGCCGCAGACCGACATCGTCGCCCTGACCGAGGCCGGCAAGGTTCTCTATCATGCGCTGATGGGCAAGACCCCGCTCGACGCGGTGATCCGCCCCACCAGCGTCGAGGGGCTGGACATCGTTCCGTCCAGCATCGCGCTGGCCAGCGCCGACACCGAGCTGCCGGGAAATCTCACCAACGCCCAGACGGCGCTGGCCGAGATGCTGGATGGCGTGCGGGAGCGCTATGACGTGATCGTCATCGATTGCGCCCCCAATCTGGGCGCGGTGACGATCAACGCGCTGACCGCCGCCGATTACGTGCTGGTGCCCTGCCAGGCCGAGCCGCACGCCATCCTCGGGGTCAGCGCCTTTCTCGACACCGTGGCCAAGATCCAGCGGCGGCTGAACCCGCGGCTGGAGGTGCTGGGCATCCTGCCGACCATGGTCAACCCGCGCCAGACCCAGGACCGTTCATCGCTCGACGACATCCAGCGGCTGTGGGGCGACAGCCGCCGCGTGTTCCCGCCGGTGCCGCGCGCCACCATCTATGCCCAGGCGGCGGGCGCCAACGTCATCACGCTGGATGCCGACATCGGCGCGCCGGGGGTGGAAAGCTATGCTGCCATCGCGTCGGCGCTGCTGACCGCCATGGGCCGCTTGCAGGAGACCGTTGATGCCGCCTAAGAAGCTGATCCGGCAGACCGCCGCCACCGTGCTCCAGGCCAAGGAGGCCGGCTTCGCCGCCGAGACCGACCGCATGTTCGGGTTGAGCGGCGTGCTGCCCCGGCTGATCGAGGTCGATCTGGATGCCGTCGAGACCAACCCCGGCCAGCCGCGCACGGTGTTCGACGACGATTCCCTGCGCTCGCTGGCGGACTCCATCGCCCGTCATGGGTTGCAGCAACCCGTTCTGGTGCAGGAGGCGGCGGAGAAGGGGCGTTACCGGCTGGTGGCCGGCGAGCGGCGTCTGCGCGCCCACCGGCTGCTCGGCCGCGGCACCATCGCCGCGATCATCACCAAGGGCCGTCCCGAAGAGATCGCGCTGATCGAGAATGTCCAGCGCGTCGATCTCGACGCCATCGACCTCGCCCGCGGGCTGTCCCAGCTGATCGAGGCGCATGGCTACACCCAGGCGGAGGTGGCGGCGGCGGTCGGCTGTTCGGAGGCCGAGGTGTCGAAGCGCCTGAAGGTGCTGCGCCTGCCCGACGACATCCTGGCCGACTATCGCGCCAATCCCGACGCGGTATCCCGCTCCGCCCTGGTCGAGCTGGCCTTCGTCGAGGACGAGGCGGAGCTGCGCCGCCTGTGGCGGACGGCGCGCACCGGCGGGCTGACCGTCGGCGCCATCCGGGCCGCCCGTCCGGCGGCCTCCAGCTCGGCGGAGCCGCTGCGGGTGCTGGGCAAGGCGATCAACCGCATGGACAAGGATCTGGCCGCCATCGACACCGTCGCCCAGGCCTTGCAGCGCGAACACCGTGAACGGCTGCAAGCGTTGCGCGACCGCATCGACGCCCTGCTGAATGGTTGACCGGACCGGATGCGGCTTTCGAAGACGGAAGCCCGCGTCGGTTGCTTTTCTGAACACAAGCATCCTTTGGTTGCTTTCGATCGCGAAAGTCTCTGGCGGTTGGCCAGGATGACCGCCCGCCCTGCCCCATGGTAAGGATCATCGCTGGGATCATCGAGTTGCGGGTCAGCGATGCCGGCGGTGCGGAGACGACATTTCCTTGGCCTGCTCGGCGGGGCGGCCGGTCTGGCCGGCGCGTTGCCGGGGGTGGGAATGGCGGCCTCCGGCACCCTGCGGATCGGATTGAAATCACTGCCCGGCAGGCTCGATCCGCTGAGCGTCAATGATCTGGTCGCCCGTCAGATCCTCGGCTCGATGTATGAAAGCCTGACGACCGTCGATCCCAGGGGCCGGATCCTGCCCGGCCTCGCCACGGCTTGGGAGGCGTCGGAGGACGCCCGGCGCTGGCGGCTGAGCATCCGCGACGGTGTCAGCTTCCACACCGGCCGGCCGCTGACCGCCCTGGATGTGAAGCGCAGCTTCGAGGCGGCGCTGGCCGGCGACGGCGCCAATTTCGCGGTGCTGGCGCTGTCCAAGGTCCGGGGCTTCCGCGAGCTGCGGGCGAAGGCGAGCGATGGGCTGTCCGGCATCACCGTGCTGGACGGGCGAACCCTGGAGGTGGTCTGTGACGAGCCCTGTGCGGTTTTTCCCTTCGCCCGTCTGAACATCGTCGATGTCGAGGCGGTCGGGCAGGCCGGTCCCGACTGGTTCCGTGTTCTGTCGGCGGGCACCGGTCCCTACCGGCTGTCGCAGTCGAGTGACGGCATGCGTCTCGATGTGGAGGCCAATCCCGGCTGGCGTGGCGGGGCGGTGCCGTTCGATCAGGTGTCCTTCCTCGCCACCGGCATCGGCAACGACGGCATCACCCTGTTCAATGACAGTCAGATCGACTTCACCTTCGTCGATACCGACGCGTTGCGCGGGGTGATGGACGATCCCGGCTTCAAACGGTCGCTGTCGAGCGTGCCGCGCATGCAGATGCGGGTCGTGGCCCTCGATCCCCGGCGGGTTAAGGCTTTCGGCGATTTGCGGGTGCGACGGGCGATGTCGCTGCTGATCGACCGTGCGGCGATGGCCGAACGCTTCTTTCGCGGGGTGGCGGCCATTCACGACGGCATCGTTCCGCCGGCTCTGCTGGCGAACGAACGGCTGGAGCCGCTCGCCTATGATCCGATGCGGGCGAGGCGCCTGCTGGCGGAGGCCGGCTATCCCGACGGACGTGGCATCGATCCCTTTCAGGTCGCGGTCGTTCCGGAATACCGGCGTGAGTTCGTCTATTACGTCTCGCAGTGGAACAATGCCGGCATCCCGGCAAGGCTGGTGGTCGCCCCGCGCCAGGACTTCATCGCCCGCTCCCGCCGGCGGGACTATGACGCCTTTCTGTTCGGCTGGACGGCCACCTATCCCGATCCGATGAATTTCCTCGACGAGCTTTTCAGCAGCCGCAGCCGGTTCAACCCCGTCGGCTGGTCCAATCCCCGGTTCGACACCCTGATCGAACAGGCGATGGCCATCGCCGATCCCGCGAGCCGGGCCGTGGTCTACAAGGAGGCGGAAGCCCTGGTGATGCGTGACCTGCCGGTGATCCCCCTGGTGGTGCCCGACTATGTGGCCCTGCGCGGCAATGTGCTGAGCGACAGTTTCATCACGCCGTTCGGCGGCCTCAACTTCGGCTGAGCCGGAGCGGGCAGGGCGCCGACTTCCAGGGATCGCAAGGAGACAGGGATGAGCGAAACCATCGGTTTGATCTTTTCCGCGATGCTGCTGCTGCTCGTCGCATCCGGCGGTCTGGCCCTGTTTCTCTACACCAAGCTCCGCGTGTCGGCAGCCAGGCAAAGTCGGATCGAACCGCACGGCGACGCCGCGCATGTTCCCCTGGTCGCCGCCTTCTCCGGATGGAAAGGGGTTCCCTGGATCGGCTGGTCGTCGAGCACCCTGAAGCCGACCCTGGTGCTGCACCCGGATCACATCGAATGCCGTGTCGTCCGGACCCGCAGGGAGCCTTACACGGCCGTGTCCAGGGTCGATTACCGGGAAAGCATCGGAACGAACAACATTGTTCTGGAATTCTCCGGTTCCCTGTCGAGTTTTGTCGGCAACACCGCCAGCAGGGATCTCGCCCGGGACGGCATCCTCCGGCTTGCCCGACAGGGCTGCCCTCTCTCACCCCGAGCCGAAGCTCTGCTCAACGGCCGATCCCGCTGAGGTGGAGCTGGAAAGGGCACCGCCGATCCTTCGGGCTCCGCGACGGTCGCGGCCTGCGGTCACTGTGCAAAGCCATTGGTCCGCGGCCGGGCTTCGCGCAGACAGTCCGCCGGCTTCGCCTCGCGCAGGCAATCGGCTTGCGCGGCTTCCCGCAGGCAATCGGCGCCGGCGAACAGGCGGGCACCGTCGGCGCGGGCCGCCGTCATCCGTTCGGCCGGAACGGAAACGCCGCTGTGATGGAGATACCGGCCATAGACCGCCTCGCAGAAGCGGAAATAGGCGCGGGTGTCGGCGACGATGAATTCATGCCACAGGTCGTCGCAGGCGGCGGATTGCGGAACGATGTCGCGTTCTGGATGTTCGGCGCAGGCCAGCAGGAAGGCTTTCAATTGGGTCAGCGCCCGTTCGGAGCTGCTGCGGGGCATTCCCGCGGCGACCGCGCGCTCGACGACATAGCCGAAGTCGAAACCGGCGACGATCTCCTGAACTCGGCTGGGGGCATGGGTGGCTTCGGTCATGGTGGCGCGGCGCATGGGATCCTCCGAAATTGCTTTTCCGCCCAAGGATGGCGATGCGGCACCGCCATCGGGCATCCCCCCAGTCTGTGCACAGCATAACTCGATATGAGAGATCATTTTTGGTCGTAAGCCCAAGGGACAGGGCCAGCGGTCTCAACGGATCGGTCTTAGCCGATATGGCTCCTATGCGGAGGGGTGAGGGGCGTCTGGAATCGGTGCCGGCCGGGTCGCCGTCATCTGCTCCACCAGCACCGACAGGCGGTCCGGCATGATCGGCTTGGCGGCCACGATGACGCCCATCTCCGCCGCGCGGGCGGTCACAGCGCCGTCGAGCCGTCCGGAGATCAGCACCGCCGGGATGCGCAGCCCCAGCCGCCGCCAGACCATGTCGATGAAATCCAGGCCATTCTTAGTGGCGGACAGGTGATAATCGGCGATCATCGCGTCGGGCCGGACGGTACCGTCCTCCACCGCACGCAGTCCCTGGGCCTGGGTGGCGGCGCCGACGACGCGATGGCCGGCCGCGGTCAGGAACATCGAGATCGCGGACAGGACGAACTGGTCGTCATCGATCACCAGGATCGTGATCTCGCCGCCCTTCGCCGGCGCATCCGCCACCGTCGCCAGGGCGGAGCCGGTGGGAGAGACCGTGACCGGCGCCATTGGTGCCATCTGTGCCGTCTTTGCCATCGGCGCCTCTTCCCGGTCCGGTTCATCCGGCTCCATCGCCGCCAGCGGCACGGTGACCGAGAAGACCGAGCCCTTCCCCGGCGTGGAGCGGACCTTCACCGGATGATCCAGCACGCCGGCCAGCCGCTGGACGATCGACAGGCCGAGCCCGATGCCGTTGTCGCGGTTGCGCTCCGGGTTGCCGATCTGATGGAACTCCTCCCAGATGGCGTCGAGCCGGTCCTCGGGAATGCCGATGCCGGTATCGCGCACCTCGACGATCAGGCTGTCGCCGGACTCCAGGCAGGCGACCTGCACCATGCCGGACGGCGTGTAGCGGATCGCGTTGTCGATCAGGTTGCCCAACAGCCGCAGCAGCAGAACCCGGTCGGTCAGCACCGGGGCGCGGTGCGGCGGCACGGTGAAGGTCAGCCCCTTGTCGCGGGCGACCGGGCCATATTGCGAGTCCAGCGCCTCGAACAGATCGGCGATCTCATGCACCGCCTTGTTGACGCTGACGCCGCCGGCATCCAGCCGCGAGACCTCCAGCAGCTCGTCCAACAGCTGCTTCAGGGTCATCACCACCTGTTCGATCTTGCGGGCGGACTCCGCCACCTTGGGCGTGGGGGCGGTGGCGCGCAGCATGGCGGTCAGCATCAGCAGCGACTGGGCCGGCTGGCGCAGGTCGTGGCTGGCGGCGGCCATGAACTTGGCCTTCGACGCCACCGCCTGTTCCGCCCGCTCCTTGGCGGCGCCGAGGTCGATGGCGTTCTGGCGGAAGGTGTCGAGCGCCTTGGCCATGCGGCCGATCTCATCTTCGCGGTGGCGCACCGGCACGCTCACCGTCACGTCACCGGCGGCCAGGTCGGCCATGGCGCGGGTCATGGCGGCGATCGGGCGCGTCATGCCGCGCGTCGCCCAGATGACGCCCAGCACCACCAGCAGAAGCGTGGCGGCGCCGGTCCCGCCCAGCGTCAGCACATGGCGGCGGATGGCGGCATCGGTCGGCGCGGTGTCCAGCCTGACCAGCAGGGTGCCGATGTGGCGGATGGCGCCGGTGCGGTCCTGGTGGGACAGCGGCACGGCGGCGGCCGTGGCCGTATCGGCTGCGCTTCCGCCTTCGTCGCTGGCGGCGCCCGGCTTGCGGTAGGAGGCGAAAGGCTCGCCATGGGTGTCCAGGATCACCGCCTCGGCAAAACCATCGATCGACCGCAACGGACTGAGCGCCGCCACCGCCTCTTCCGGGTCGAGATCCCACAGCGCGTTCGTCACATCGTCCAGCACGATGCGGGTCGCCATCTCCGACCGGATGGCCAGCTCCGCCCGCGTGTTGCGCACATCGGCCTGGATCAGCACGACCATCGGCACGGCCACCAGCACCGACACCAGCACCGCCGCCGATGCCGTCGTCCGCGCGACGAGGCTCCGTGAGAAGATCTTGAAGAACATGCCGAAGCCCAAGAAAATACGGCGAATACGAACAACTCGCGGCGTCATCCTAGCCGAATCGCGCGGTAAACTCGACAGCCGCATCATGTCGGCGGCCCCGCGACGAACAGCCGAAGCTGTACGAAAAAGGGGATATGTCTGTTCCGTATCGTTTCTTCTTCTTGTTTAATTGCCTGTGCGAATGTTCGCATCGGGTTTCGGGGCCCGGATCGGGGCCCGGATCGCCGCTTGGGTGGGGGGCCGCCATGGGACCGGACATCGTCATCGCCCTGACGCACGGCATCGGCCTGCTGGCGCTGGTCCTGCTCGCCTACCGTTCGGTGCTGCGGCGGTTTGGCCTTCGGCGGAAGCTCTTTTCGCCGCTTGCCGGCCTGCTGTTCGGCGTGGCGGCGGCCGTTTCGATGCTGGATGCCCATCCGGTCGCGGGCGGGGTCCTGGTCGACCTGCGCAATGTGATGATCGGACTAGCCGGCCTGTTCGGCGGCTGGCCGGCGGTCCTGCTGTCGGCGGCGGTGGCCGGTGCGGTGCGGCTGTGGCTGGGGGGCGTGGGGGCGATCACCGGCCTTGCCGGCCTTGCGCTGACGGCGGTGGCGGCGCCGCTGCTCGCCGGCGCGATGGAGCGGCGCGCCGTCCGCCGCAAGGGTGGGGCGGGGGTGGGCAAGGGGGCGGGCAAGGCCGCCTTCGGCTTCGGGCGACTGGCGGTGTTCGGGCTGGCGCTCACCCCGTTGACCTTGGCCGCCTTCCTGCTGCTGCCCGATTCGCGCCTCGCGCTGCGGGTGCTGGAGGAGGCGGCGCTGCCATTGATCGCCTTCACCAGCCTGGGCATCGGCCTGCTCGGCACCATGCTGGCGCGGGAGCATCGCCGCTTCGCCGACGAGGCCGCCCTGGCGGAGAGTGCCGCCCTGTTCCGCGCCGTGTTCGACAGCTCCGTCGACAGCCTGCTGGTCGTCCGCGTCGGTGCCGACGGCGCCTTCACCCTGCGATACGCCAATACCGCCGCTGTTCACGAGCTGGGCGCGCTGGCGGCGGGCGGGCGGCCGCAACCGGTGGAGGGCCAGCCGTTGGACGCGCTGCTGCCGCCGGACCTCGTCGCCAGGGTGACGGCCGATCTTCACGCCTGCATCGCCGCCGGCGCTCCCACCCGCTTCGAGGAGCAGCATAGCCAGGGCGGCGTCACCCGCTGGTGGGAGGTGTCGCAGGTGCCGATCCGCGACGAGAGCGGGGCCATCGTCATGCTGTCGGTCGGCGCCCGCGACATCACCCGGCGCCACGAGGCGGAACGGGCGATCCGCGTCAGCGAGGCGCGCTACCGCCAGCTCGCCCGCGGCGTCACCGACATCATCGGCCGCATCGGGCTGGACGGGGTGCGGCGCTTCTGTTCGGAGTCGACGCGGGACCGGCTGGGCAGCCCGCCGGCGGAGCTGGTCGGCCGGCCGCTGGTGGAGCGGATGCACCCCGACGACCGCGACGCGGCGGCGGCCGGTCTGTCACGGCTGACGCCGGAGCGGCCGACCCTGAAGACGACCTACCGGCTGCGCCATGCCGACGGCCGCTGGCTGTGGTTCGAGGCGGCGGTGCGGCTGGTCACCGATGATTGGGGGGCGCCGCAGGAGTATGTCAGCGTCGAGCGCGACATCACCTCCCGCAAGATCATGGAGGCCGAGTTGCAGGACGCCCGCCAGGCGGCGGAGGCGGCCAGCCGCGGCAAGACCGAATTCCTGGCGAGCCTGAGCCACGAGCTGCGCACGCCGATGAACGCCGTGATCGGCTTCGCCGACCTGATCGCGCGCGAGGCGGAGGGGCCGGTGGGCAATGCCCAGTACCGCGACTTCGCCATCAACATCCGCGACAGCGGCCAGCATCTGCTGGAGCTGATCAACGAGATCCTCGACCAGGTCCGGGCCGAGGCCGGGCAGCTTGTTCTCGACGACGAGCCGGTCGATCTCGACGCCGCCGCCACCTTCGCCATCCGCCTGCTGACCCCGCGGGCGGCCCGCGCCGGCATCGCCATCGCCGCGAAGGTGGAGCCCGCCGCCCGCCACATGCGGGGCGACGAGCGGCGGATCCGCCAGATCCTGCTGAACCTGCTGTCCAACGCGGTGAAATACACCCCGGCCGGCGGCTCGGTGTCGCTGACCACCGGGCCGGCGCCGGATGGCGGGCTGCTGCTGGAGGTGCGCGACACCGGCGTCGGCATTCCCGAGCCGGAGTTGGAGCGCGTCCCGCCGGCCTACACCCGCGTCGACGGTCCGGACGGCCGCCGGGCCGAGAGCCGCCGGATCGAGGGAAGCGGGCTGGGCCTGCCGCTGACCCGCCGGCTGGTGGAGCTGCATGGCGGCACGCTGACCCTGGCCAGCCGGGTGGGGCGGGGAACCACCGTCACCGTCCATTTCCCGCCCGGCCGGCTGGCCGGCGAAGGCGGCCGTCCGGTCGGGCCGCCGGCCGATCGTCCGAGCCTGTCGATCCTGATGGTGGAGGATGACCACAACATCCGCGAAAACGGCTGCGCCCTGCTGCGTGGCTGGGGCCATCGGGTGATCGGCGCCGCCGGCGCCGGCGAGGCGCTGGTGGTGCTGCGCGGGCCCGAGCCGCTCGACCTGCTGTTCAGCGACATCGTGATGCCGCCGGGGATGAATGGCGCCGAACTGGCGCGCGAGGCCCGCCGGCTGCGCCCCGGCCTGCCGGTACTGCTGGCCTCGGGCTTCGCCACCCATGCGGTGGTGGCCGACGACGTGGCGATGGGGGGCTACGACCTGATCGCCAAGCCCTATGACCCGGCGGAACTGCGCGAGCGTCTGGACCGGTTGCGCCCGCTGGCGTCGGAGGCGCCGCCGTCCTCCCTGGACTCCCGTCCGGCGCCGGCCGTTGAAACGCCTTCCCCGCCGCCGCCCCGGCCGTCGCCGCCGTCCATCGCCATCCCCGCTCCGCCTCCGGTTTCCGCGACGGAGCGGTTGCGCATCCTGGTGGTGGAGGATGTGGAGATGAACCGCCTGCTGGCCGTCACGCTGCTGAAGCAGGCGGGGCACGGCGTCGCGGCGGTGGAGGATGGCGCCCAGGCGGTGGCGGCGGTGGCCCAGGCGGCGACGGAGGGGAGCGGGCGCGAGGCTTTCGACGCCATCCTGATGGACATCAACATGCCGGTGATGGATGGCCTGGAGGCGACGCGCGCCATCCGCGCCATGCCCGGCGTGGCGGGCCGCGTCGCCATCATCGCGCTGACCGCCAACACGTCGCCCGGCGACATCGCCCGCTGCCACGAGGCCGGCATGGATGCCCATGTGCCCAAGCCGATCGACCGCGCCTTGCTGCTGGGCGAGATCGCCCGCTGCGTCGCGTCGCGCCGCGCGGTGGCGGCGCTGGGGGGAGTACCGGAGGGAGCGTAGGGGTTGAGTCATGACCGGTCCCATGATTTCAATAGGCGGCATGGGAAATTGGGGGAATGACCGTGGCGATAGTGAATCTCGACCGTGAGTTCATCGAGATTGGCGACGATAAGACGCTTGGTGACCGGTCGCTTCCCTTTCGCTCGCGCCTGGCCGGGCGGGGAACCGGCTGGGCGCAAGTCCTGGCGCACCCGCGTGTCGTCCTGCTTGGCGAGGCGGGCACCGGGAAGACCACGGAGTTCGAAGAACAGCGCAAGCGCTGCCGGCTGGGCGGTACGCCGGCTTTCTTCGCCCGCATCGAGAATTTGGCGGTTCACGGCCTGGAACTGGCGTTGGAACCTGTTTCCGATTGGGATGAGGTCCAGACATGGAATCTCGGGGAAAAGCGGGCGGTGTTCCTGCTCGATTCCGTGGATGAGGCCCGCCTTAAAGGACAGGAGTTCCGGCTTGCGCTGCGTCGGCTGGCAAAGGATCTCGGCGAGGCTCGGAACCGGGTGACAGTGCTGATCTCCTGCCGTGTCAGCGACTGGCAGGCCCATGCCGATCGGAAAACGGTCGAGGACTGCCTGCCATGGGTACAGGCGACCGCCGCAGACGGCGATAGCGCGAAACAGCCGGCGGTGCGCGTGTTCTCCTTCGCGCCGTTGAACGATCCGCAGGTCCGACACCTGTGCGGGGAGGGGCATGGCCTGTCCACCGAGGACACCCGGAAATTCCTCGACGCTGTGCTGGCCGCCCAGGCCGAGGATTTTCTCGACCGCCCGCGCGATGTGGAGTGGATGATCGGGCATTGGCGGGACAAGGGCGGGATCGGCAGGCTGACCGAGATCATCGAAACCAACATCCGCAGGAAGCTGTCGGAGCCGCGCCATCGGGAACGCCCGCGGCATGCCGATGTGTCGGACGACCGGTTGATGATGGGCGCGCGGTCCTTGGCGGCGGCGGTGACCGTCATGCGCAAGCCGGCCCTGCGTCTTCCTGATCATGGCTCGATTCAGGGCGTGGCGGCCGACGCGTTCGATCCCGCCGCGATCCTGCCGGACTGGACCGAGGCGGAACGGCAGGAATTGCTGTCACGCGCGCTGTTCGACGAGGCGACCTATGGCCGGGTGCGGTTCCATCATCGCTCCGTCACCGAGTATCTGGCCGCCCGATGGGTGTCGGACCGTCTGGATCGTGGCTGTTCGCCGCCGGAGATCGACGGGATCCTGTTTCCGACGATCTATGGCCGCCGCGTCGTCGCGCCGTCGCTGGCCGCCGTCGCCGGCTGGCTGGCGGGATGGAACGACCATATCCGGTCGTCAGTCCTGTCCGTCGCTCCGGCGATTCTGATCGAACATGGCGACCCGCGCGCCTTGCCGCTGGACATCCGCGCCGACATCCTGCGCCGGGCGGTGCACCGGCTGTATGACGCCCCGCATGGCGAGGAGGGTGTTTCCTACGAGGCGCTGGAGCGTTTCGCGGCACCGGAGCTTGCGCCGGTTGTCAGGGAGCTTCATGACCGCTTTGTCGGCGATGCGCGGGTGCTCGCGCTGTTGTTGCGGCTGATCCATCACGGCCGGATGAGGGATTGCGCCGATCTGGCGCTGGCGGTGGTGCTGACGGGCGAGAGCCGCGAGTTGCGGAGCTATGGCCTGTTCGCGCTGGAGGAGGCGGGCGGTCCGGCGGAGCGGATAGCCCTCGCGGAGTGTTTGCTGGCCGACAAGGTGGCATGGGATGCGGAAGCGCGTGGTTGGGCGCTGTCGCTCTGCATTCAGGGCGCCATGACGCCCGCGCAATTTCTCGACGTTACAGGAAAACTGGATTTTCCGGATCCCCGTTCCTCGAAGATCCTGCCAGATATATTTGAAAAAATTTCCGCCTTTTTGATACCCGATGAATGGCTGCCCGAAGTTTTGGATGGCTTTCTGGATTTATGCAGAAGGAAACCCTTTGGAGCGATGCGGGACAGCCTGCGTACGGCTTTAAGCCGTCTGTTGGAGAGGATTCTGGATAATGATGAACATGTTGATTCCATCAAAAATAATATTGTTGAAGCAATCTGCTTTCTCGGAAATAGCGGTGATGGATTTCGTTATATCGACAATGAGCTGGAGATAATAGAGAATGTTATCTCGAAAAGGCCAATTATCAAGAAAGAATTGTTTAATAGATGGGTTGAGAGCGAGCGCCGGTTCGGTGGATCAAGAGAATTTATGAGATTGCAGAGGCTCGAATCTTGGCGGTGGCGTGATTCCCTGGATGAGAACGATCTGACATGGCTGCTTGATGATTTGCGGCCGGGTCCGAAGCCCGATGATCGGAGCTCTGTTCTTGAATGTGTGGTGATGCTCTGGAAACAATTTGGCCGCTCTGCTGATCTTCGTGCGCGCATTGAAGAGGCGGCAGGAGATTCTGAAGGCTTGATGGCCGAGCTGCTGCTTCTGACGCAGGAGCCCAGGTTATCTGCTGGTTCTTATTTGGGATTCATGAATCCCATTAAGAATTTTGATAATTCTGCCACAAAGTTTGAGAAACAGAAAGCTGAAATAGAAGAGGATTTTAACAATAATAAAGGAATACTGACGGAGAAATCTCTGATTACAATTTTGGATATGACTAAGAATAGAGGGATTTCTATCAATAACATTGGTAATTTTTTTGAGAATAGAATCGTGAATTCTGCTCATAATGGATTTATTTCCTATTGGCGTGACCAGGCGAGAAGTGGTGGTGAAGGCATAGAGGATCTGATGCTGGCCGGCATCGCTCTGGATATTGGAGATGGACAGAGTTCCGCTCCCTTTTCCGAGGCTGAGGTAAAGGCCGCGGCAGGACTGGCTTTCAGGCGAATGATGTTCTTTCCCTCCTGGGGTAAAAGGCTGATTGAGACGTATCCCGATATCGTCAGGACCGTTTTCCTTTCACATATTCACGATGAGTGGAGGGTCGAGGGAAATCATCAATCTATGGCTATAATCCGTCTTGACTATTCTCCTTCAGCCATTAAGGAGCTTGTAGCTCCTGGTATCTTTGAATTTTTGCGGCTTCAAATTCCTGTTCGCCTGGATTTTCTGAAGGCGGCTTTGCGCATTGTTCTGTCATCTGACGTCGTTCCAAAGAAAAGTCTCGTTAATCTTGCGATGGAACGGATAGGAAAAGTGAGCTCCGATGATGCCGGGTTTGTGATCTGGCTTACATTTCTGCTTCGTTTCGATGGCAAAAAAGCTGTGAATATTATGGAAGAAAAGTTGAAAACCCTTTCTAAAGAGGCCGCTAGTCATCTGGTGTCGGAGTTATGCAATAATTTACCAGCTCTGGGATACGAAAATTTCAATGATATCGCTGGATTGCCGCGCGACATACCATCTTTAAGAGAGCTCATCGCCATTATTTTTATGCATACCCGAAAATCCGAAATCTGTATTCACGATCACAAAGAATTTGATTCAAGTGCCAGGGAACGCACGGAGCGGGTGCGCGATTCAGCTCTTCATCGTCTTGCCGACATTCCGGGCAAAGAGGCCCATGACGCGCTGCTCGATCTCGCCGACCAACTGACGACGGTGGCGGACCCGTTTTGGTTCCGCCGTCTCGCCGCGAGGCGGGCGGCGGCCGACGGAGATCCCGTGCCATGGACGCCCGAGGCCGTCGTGGCGTTCGAGCGCGACCATGAGGGTACGCCCGCCTCGTCCGCCGACCTGCACCGCATCGTCATGGGGCGGCTGGAGTGGATCCGGCAGGATCTGGAAACGGGCGAGTTCAGTGTTCGCACGCTGTTTGACGACCGCACCGAAGAGACCGATGTTCAGCTTTGGCTGGCCGGGGCGCTGTGGGTCCGGGCCAACCGGCGCTATACGGTGCACCGGGAGGAGCAGGTCAATCGTGCGAAGCGGACCGACATCCGGCTTCACAATGTGAAGTGTAAAGGTCCGGTCTGCATTGAGATCAAGGTGGCGGATAAATGGACAGTTCCCGCTCTGGAGGTTGCGCTTGAAGATCAGCTTGTCGGCCAGTATTTGCACGCCCACGAAGCCCGCCACGGAATCCTCCTTCTTTTCCGTACCGGTAAGAAAAGGGAATGGCGGCCGAACGGGCGGGCGCCGATGACCTTCGGGCAACTGGTGGAACATCTGCGGGGCCGCGCCGCCGATCTGGTCCGGCGGCATCCGGGGGTGGAGCGGTTGGACGTGGTCGGCATGGACGCCGGCGATCCGTCCTGAGCCTCGCCAACGGCCCGATGCGACATCCGCCGCAAACCTGTCCCAAGCCGTTCCACCCCTCCCACCAGCGCCCTTGATCGGCCGCCGGATCTGTCCGACCCTGCGGGACCTTTTGGACCTCCGAGGATCGCCCGATGACCGCCGGCCCCGCCTTCACCCCAGCCCTCACCCCAACCCTCACCTGTGTGCTCGACGCCCGTGCCAAGCTGGGGGAGGGGCCGGTCTGGTCGGTCGACGAGCAGGCGCTCTATTGGGTCGACATCAAGGGCAGGGCGCTGAACCGCTTCGATCCCGCCAGCGGCGCCAACCGCGCCATGGCGCTGCCGGAGGAGATCGGCTGCGTCGCCCCGCGCAAGGGCGGCGGCTTCATCGCCGGCCTGCGCTCCGGCCTGTGGCAGCTGGACGGGGAGGGCGGCCTGGTCGCCCGCCTCGCCGCCAACCCGGAGGATCAGGGCGCCAGCCGCTTCAACGACGGCAGGACCGATCCGGTCGGCCGCTATCTCGCCGGCACGCTGGACGAGCCGAAGGCCGGCGGCAAGGCCCATCTCTACCGCTATGACCGGCGCGGGCTGGCGGTGCTGGCCGGCGGGCTGCTGACCTCCAACGGGCTGGCCTTCAGCCCGGACGGGCGGACGCTCTATCACGCCGACACCCCCACCTTCACCGTGCGCCGCTACCGCTACGACCCCGCCACCGGCGCGATCTCCGACGGCGAGCCGTTCATCCGCCTGGAGCCGAAGGAGGGCGACCGCGGGCGGCCGGACGGTGCCGCGGTCGATGCCGAGGGCTGCTATTGGACGGCACTCTATGAAGGCGGCCGGGTGGCGCGCTTCTCCCCCGCCGGCGCGCTTCTGTCGGAACACCCGTTGCCGGCGCGCTGCCCGACCATGGTGGCCTTCGGTGGGCCCGACCTGCGCACCCTCTATGTCACCACCGCCAGCGCCGGCCGCCCGGCCGAGGAGCTGGAGCGCTTCCCACAATCCGGCGGCCTGTTCGCCATGACCGTCGAGGTGCCCGGCCTGCCGGTGCCGCCCTTCGATCCGGCGGCCTGAGCGGCGGCCAGGGCAGGGGAGAGCCGTCGATGTTCCGCAAGTTCGTTTATCTGCTGGCCCTGGCGCGCGAGAAGCATTTCGGCCGTGCGGCGGAAAGCTGCCACGTCTCGCAGCCGACCCTCTCCAACGCCATCCGCCAGCTGGAGGAGGAGCTTCAGGTCCCCATCGTCGAGCGCGGCCAGAAGTTCGAGGGCTTCACGCCCGAGGGGTTGAAGGTGCTGGACTATGCCCGCCGCATCGTCGGCGAGCGCGACAACCTGCGCCACGAGCTGCTGGCGCTGGCCCAGGGGGTGACCGGCCATCTGCGTCTGGGCGCCATCCCGACGGCGCTGCCGGCGGTGCCCTATGTGCTGACGCCCTTCTCCAACCGCTTCCCGCATATCCGGTCCAGCGTCGTGTCGCTCAGTTCGCGCGAGATCCAGCGCGGCCTCGACGCTTTCGAACTGGACGCCGCCATCACCTATCTCGACAACGAACCGCTGAACAATGTCCGCACCCTGCCGCTCTACACCGAGCGTTACCACCTGCTGGCGCGGCGCGACGATGTGGCGGACGGGCAGATCGCGCAAGGGGCGATTCCGTGGGAGAGGGCGGCCGGCCTCAGGCTCTGCCTGCTGACGCCGGACATGCAGAACCGCCGCATTGCCGACAGCGCCTTCCGCATGACCGGGCGGACGGTGCAGCCGGTGATGGAGACCAACTCGATCGTCACCCTCTACACCATCGTCCGCGCCGGCACCTGCGCCAGCATCGTCCCCGGCCAGCTGCTGACCTTCGTGCCGCCGCATCCCGACATCGTCGCCCTGCCGCTGGTCGATCCCGATCTGAGCCATGTCGTCGGGCTGGCCTATGCCGACCGCGACCCGCCGTCGCCGCTGGCCAAGGCGCTGGCCGTCGCCGCGGCCGATGCCGACATCGCCCAGCGCGTCGCCATCGGCATCGCCGACGCGATGATCCCCTGGCGGGTGGCGATCCGCTGATACAGTGTGCCGGAGGCGTCCGGCGGTATTGTGATGTGTGCGAAGGAACGGCCTGGACCAAGCTTGCCGCCTGTATTTAAATGCCGGCGGATCCGTTGCTCTGCGCCTGATGCGCTGAAAAACGGTGTCCACCGGCTGAACTTTGAAAGACTGACGTGATGCTTCGCTTTGGAAAGGATTTCCCGCTTATTCGATATGTCGGTAACGGCAACAAATTATTTGGAGTGAAGCGGCGTCTTTCGGTCCTTGCTCTTGCGGCTTCGGTCCTTCTGCCGCTCGGACTGTCCAGCGCCGTCCAGGCGGCCGAGGGAGCGCCGCAGCGGACGGAGGCGATCCCCTTCGCCACCGAAACCATGTCGGATGTCGATTTCCTGAAAGGCGGCCAAGGGACGCCGGCCACCATCGCCGGGGTGCTGCGCCTGCCGTCGGCCGGCACGGCGAAGGTTCCGCTGGTGATCATGCTGCACGGGTCGAGCGGCTATCTCAGCTACATCGATGCCTGGGTCGACCGCATGACCAAGGCGGGGATCGCCTCCTTCGTGATCGACAGCTTTTCCGGCCGCGGGCTGACCAGCGTGCGCGACGATCAGGCGTCGCTCGGCCGTCTGGCCGGAACCCTGGACGCCTTCCGGGCGCTGGAAACCCTCAGCAAGCATCCGCGCATCGATCCGGAGCGCATCGTGCTGATGGGCTTCTCGCGCGGCGGGCAGGGCGCGCTCTATTCCTCGGTCGAACGGTTCCAGGCGGCGCATCACAACGGACCGTCGCAGTTCGCCGGCTTCATTTCCTTCTATCCGAACTGCTCGACCCGCTACATCGGCGACGAGACGCTGGTCAAGCGGCCGGTCCGCGTCTTCCACGGCATGGCCGACGACTTCAACGCCTTCGCCCCCTGCCAGTCCTATGTCGAGCGGCTGAAGGCGGCCGGGCAGGATGTCGCGCTGAACGCCTATCCCGACTCCCACCATGTCTTCGACTGGGCCGACCTCAAGACCCCGCTGGTCAACCCCAAGGCCCAGTCGGTCCGCAATTGCCGGATCGCCGAGACCGAGGCGGGGGTGATCACCAACCTCGATACCGGCAAGCCCTTCTCCTATCAGGATGCCTGCGTGGCGCAGGGCACCACCGCCGCCTACAACGAGCCTGCGGCCATCGCCGCCGAGGCCGGGGTACGCGATTTCCTGAAGTCCCTGTTCAAGCTGTGACGGCGTGGCGGCCCGGCGCCGGCCGGGCCGCTCTTCCCAGGCGATCCTCAGGCGACCTTGATTTCGGCGAGGAACTGCTCGACCTCGCGGCGCAGCGTTTCGGCCTGGCGGGACAGTTCGCCCGACGCGGCCAGCACCTCGTTGGCCGACGCGCCGGTCTCCTCGGCGGTCAGGCGGACCTCGCCGATGCTGTCCGAAACCCGGCGGGTGCCGTTGGCGGCCTCCTGCACGTTGCGGGCGATCTCGCCGGTGGCGGCACCCTGCTCCTCGATGGCGGCGGCGATCGAGGTGGAGATGCTGTTGATCGAGCCGATGGTGGTGCCGATTCCCTCGATGGCGGCGACGACGCTGCCGGTCGCCTCCTGGATGCCGGTGATCTGGACGGCGATCTCCTCCGTCGCCTTGGCGGTCTGGTTGGCCAGGCTCTTGACCTCCGACGCCACCACGGCGAAGCCCTTGCCGGCCTCGCCGGCCCGCGCCGCCTCGATCGTCGCGTTCAGCGCCAGCAGGTTGGTCTGGCCGGCGATGCTGGTGATCATCTGGACCACGGCGCCGATGCGTTGGGCGGCGTCGGCCAGCCCGCGCACCGTCTGGTTGGTGCGGTCCGCCTCCTCGACCGCCTGACCGGCGATGCCGGTCGAGCGCGCCACCAGCGAGCCGATCTCGCCGATCGCCGCCGTCATCTCCTCCACCGCGCTGGCGACGGTCTGGACATTGACGCTGGTCTGCGACGCCGTCCCGGTGGCGTCGGTCGCCTGCCTGCCGGTCTGGTCGGCGGTGCGCGCCATGCCCTGCGCCGTGCCGTCCAGCTGCGTGGCGGCGGAGGCCACCGTGCGCAGCGCCGCCGCCGCCTTCGCCTCGAAATCGCGGATCAGCCGGTCGACGGTCTCCGCCCGGCGCTTCTGCTGTTCGTGCTCCGCCGCCATTTCGGTGCTGAGGCGGTCGCTCTCGATCAGCCCTTCCTTGAAGACATGGACCGTGCGGGCCATGGCGCCGATCTCGTCCTGGCGGTCGCTTTCCTCCACGCTGGCGGCATAGTCGCGGCGGGACAACCGCTCCATGATGCCGGTAAGGCGCTGGATCGGACGGGCGACGCTGGAGGTGGCGATGATGCCGGCCGCGACGCTGAGCGCCAGGGTCGTCCCGGCGATGCCCAGGATCCAGTAGAAATTCACCGTGTAGGCATCGCGCCCGCGGTCGGCCGCCTGCCGTCCCTGCGTCACGGTATAGGTGGTGAGGTCCTGCAACGCCTTGACCCACTTGGCGGTGGCGTCGCGCGATTCGGCGCGATAGACGTTGGAGGCGCGGACCTTGTCGCCGGATCGCGACGCGGACAGCAGCTTCTCGGTGCTGATCACCATATAGGCGCGCCAGCTGGAGGCGAAGTCGTTGTAGAGCCGGCGCTGCTCGTCCGACTGGATCAGCTTTTCATAGCTGGCCAGCGCCTTGTCGATGTTCTGGACATGTCCGGCCATCCGCTCTTCGGTGATCTTCAGCTCGGGCGCTTCGGTGAAGATGATGTGCGTTGCCTCATTGGTCCGATAGGTCTGGGCGATGCGCCCGACATCGCCGAGCAGCTCGGTGTTCCGCAGCCAGATGTCACGGATTTCGGCGGCATCCCGGTTCTGCGATGCCAGGCGATCCAGTGAGAGCCAGCCAAGACCGGCGACCAGAAGCGCAAGGAATGCGGAAAATGCCGTTATCTTTTTGCCGATATTTATGTCGTTTATCATTTTCATGACAGTCACTAACCCCGTTCAGCGATGATTTGGCCGGACGGTATAGATTGTTTACCAACAACTGGTTAAAGTAAGGCGCTTCTCCGTTTCCAACCGCGACTGTTAACGGCATTGATTGCTTTGTGCGTTAGCGCTTGTAGCCGCCTGAAGTGTTTATGAGTGCTTGGCCAGTCCCCGCTCATGGCGCCTGTGATCATCGGCGGCGCAGTGTTGATGGGTCGCAACCGTCTTGATAGCGAAAAGCTATCAGCCCATCAGAAAATACAATTTGCTGGTATACCATATCCTCCGCCACTCTGACGGTGCCGGGCGACGAGAGACGACCGGAAAAAAGTCAACGAAGCCAAGCCAGAACGACGCCGACCCCAAGTGCGGCGCGGACGATCGCAAGGAGGGACCCCCCGTGAACGCTTGCCAACCGTGGAGCGCTGAGCGCGCCATGACGATTGTCGAAGACAATCGGCATCTGCGCGGCGCCCTGCTGCCGATCCTTCACGCGCTGCAGGAAGAGTTCGGCTACATCGACGAGGAGGCCATCCCCCTGCTGGCGACGGAGCTGAACCTCTCGCGCGCCGACGTGCATGGCGTGGTGTCCTTCTATCACGAATTCCGCCGCGAGAAGCCCGGCCGCCACATCATCAAGGTGTGCCGGGCCGAGGCCTGCCAATCGATGGGCGCCAACGCGCTGGTCGATCACATCAAGACGCGGCTCCAGGTCGATTTCCACGGCACCACCGCCGACGGCGCCTTCACGCTGGAACCGGTCTTCTGCCTGGGCAATTGCGCCCTGTCGCCCGCGGTCATGATCGATGAGAACCTGCATGGCCGGGTCTCGCCGGACCGCTTCGACGCGCTGGCGGCCGAGACGCGGGCCAACCCGACGGCCCACCAGCAGATCCCCCGACATGTCCAGGGGGCCCCGAGCCACTCCCATAAGGGGCACGCGCAATGAGCGGTCATCTGATCACCGTCTTCGTCCCGCGCGATTCCGCCGCCCTGTCGGTCGGCGCCGATGCGGTCGCCGCCGCCATCCGGGCCGAAGCCACCAAGCGCGACCTGCCGCTGCGCATCGTCCGCAACGGCTCGCGCGGCATGCTCTACCTCGAACCGCTGGTCGAGGTAGAGACCCCGGCTGGCCGTGTCGCCTACGGCCCGGTCACCCCCGCCGATGTCCCCGGTCTGTTCGACGCCGGTTTCCTGACAGGGGGCGAGCATGCGCTCGGCCATGGCCTGACCGAGGAAATCCCCTATTTCAAGAAGCAGGAGCGGCTGACCTTCGCCCGCTGCGGCATCATCGATCCGCTGTCGGTCGAGGATTACCGCGCCCATGGCGGCTTCCGGGGCCTGGAGAACGCGCTGGCGATGTCCCAGGCGGAAATCGTCAAGGTGGTGACCGACAGCGGCCTGCGCGGCCGCGGCGGCGCCGGCTTCCCCACCGGCATCAAGTGGAACACGGTGATGCAGGCCAAGGCGGACGAGAAGTTCGTCTGCTGCAACGCCGACGAGGGCGACAGCGGCACCTTCGCCGACCGCATGATCATCGAGGGCGATCCCTTCTGCCTGATCGAGGGCATGACCATCGCCGCCATCGCGGTGGGCGCCACGTCGGGCTATGTCTACATGCGCTCCGAATACCCGCACGCCACCGCGACCCTGCGCCATGCCATCAAGCTGGCCTATGACGAGGGCTGGCTCGGCGACAACATCCACGGCACCAGCCGCACCTTCCATCTCGACGTCCGCGTCGGCGCCGGCGCCTACATCTGCGGTGAGGAGACCGCGATGCTGGAAAGCCTGGAGGGCAAGCGCGGCATGGTCCGCGCCAAGCCGCCGCTGCCGGCGCTGGAGGGTCTGTTCGGCAAGCCGACGGTGGTCAACAACGTGCTGTCGCTCTGCTCGGTGCCGATCATCCTCGACAGGGGGGCCGAGTATTACCGCGACTTCGGCGTCGGCCGGTCGCGCGGCACGCTGCCCTTCCAGCTCGCCGGCAACCTCAAGCATGGCGGCATCGTCGAGAAGGCGTTCGGCATCACCCTGCACGAGCTGCTCTATGATTTCGGCGGCGGCACCATCACCGGCCGGCCGATCCGCGCGGTTCAGGTCGGCGGCCCGCTCGGCGCCTATCTGCCGCCCTCGCAGTTCGACCTGCCCAAGGATTACGAGGCCTTCGCGGCGCAGGAGGCGATGGTCGGCCATGGCGGCATCGTCGTCTTCGACGACAGCGTCGACATGGCCCGGCAGGCGCGCTTCGCCATGGAATTCTGCGTCGCCGAATCCTGCGGCAAATGCACCCCCTGCCGCATCGGCTCGACCCGTGGGATGGAGACGCTGGACAAGATCATCGCCGGCAGGAATGTCGATGCGAATCTCGAACTGCTCGCCGACCTCTGCGACGTGATGGTGGACGGCTCGCTCTGCGCCATGGGCGGCATGACGCCCTATCCGGTGCGCAGCGCGGTGAAGCATTTCCCCGAAGATTTCCGCAAGAAAAACCCGGCCGTCCGCGTCACCCACATCGCCGCCGAATAACGAGCGACCCCAGGAGCACCCGAGATGACCCTCATCCACGAGACCGACTACGGCACCCCGGCCCGCGTCTCCGAGACCCTGGTGACGCTGGAGATCGACGGCCGCAGCATCACCGTTCCCGAAGGCACCTCGGTGATGCGCGCGGCGATGGACGCCGGCATCACCGTGCCGAAGCTCTGCGCCACCGACAGCCTGGAGCCGTTCGGTTCCTGCCGCCTTTGCGCGGTGGAGATCGAGGGCCGCCGCGGCACGCCGGCCTCCTGCACCACGCCGGTCGCCCCCGGCATGAAGGTCCACACCCAGACCGACAAGCTGGCGAAGCTGCGTCGCGGCGTGATGGAGCTCTACATCTCCGACCATCCGCTCGACTGCCTGACCTGTGCCGCCAATGGCGACTGCGAGTTGCAGGATATGGCCGGCGCCGTTGGGCTCCGCAACTTCAGGTACGGTTTCGATGGCGAAAACCATCGCGCCGCCGCGAAGGACGAGAGCAACCCGTACTTCACCTTCGACGCCTCCAAGTGCATCGTCTGCTCGCGCTGTGTGCGCGCCTGCCAGGAGACCCAGGGCACCTTCGCGCTGACCATCGACGGGCGCGGCTTCGCCTCCTCGGTGTCTCCCGGCGCCAAGGAAAGCTTCATGGACAGCGAGTGCGTGTCCTGCGGCGCCTGCGTCCAGGCCTGCCCGACCGCGACCCTGACCGAAAAGTCGATCATCGAGTACGGCCAGCCCGAACACAGCGTCATCACCACCTGCGCCTATTGCGGTGTCGGCTGCTCCTTCAAGGCGGAGATGCGGGGCACCACGGTGGTTCGCATGACGCCGTGGAAGAATGGCGGTGCCAACGAGGGCCACTCCTGCGTCAAGGGCCGTTTCGCCTGGGGCTACGCCACCCACAAGGACCGCATCATGAAGCCCATGGTGCGTGAGAGGATCACCGATCCGTGGCGGGAGGTGTCGTGGGAGGAGGCGATCGCCTACGCCGCCGAGCGGCTGAAGGCGGTCCAGGCCAAGCATGGCCGGGGCTCCATCGGTGGCATCACCTCGTCGCGCTGCACCAACGAGGAGGTCTATGTCGTCCAGAAGATGATCCGGGCCGCCTTCGGCACCAACAACATCGACACTTGCGCCCGCGTCTGCCATTCGCCGACCGGCTATGGCCTGTCGCAGACCTTCGGCACTTCGGCCGGCACCCAGGATTTCAAGAGCGTCGACAAGTCCGACGTCATCCTGGTCATCGGCGCCAACCCGACCGACGGCCATCCGGTGTTCGGGTCGCGCATGAAGAAGCGGCTGCGCGCCGGGGCCAAGCTGATCGTCGTTGACCCGCGCCGCATCGATCTGGTGCGCAGCCCGCATGTCCAGGCCGAGTACCATCTCCAGCTCCAGCCCGGCACCAACGTCGCCGTGGTGAACGCCATCGCCCACACCATCGTCACCGAGGGGCTGGTCAACCGCGCCTTCGTCGAGGAGCGCTGCGATCCCAAGGAATTCGCGAAGTGGGAGGCGTTCATCGCCGAGCACCGCAATTCGCCCGAATATCTGGAATCGCGCACCGGCGTCCCGGCCGATCAGGTCCGCGCCGCCGCCCGCCTCTACGCCACCGGCGGGAACGCCGCGATCTATTACGGCCTGGGCGTGACCGAGCACAGCCAGGGGTCCAGCACGGTGATGGCGATCGCCAACCTCGCGATGGCGACCGGCAACATCGGCCGCGAGGGCGTCGGGGTGAACCCGCTGCGCGGCCAGAACAACGTGCAGGGGTCCTGCGACATGGGCTCCTTCCCGCACGAGCTGCCGGGCTACCGCCATGTCTCGGACGACCTCGTCCGCCAGGAGTTCGAGTCCGCCTGGGGCGTCACGCTGGATCCGGAACCGGGCCTGCGCATCCCCAACATGTTCGACAGCGCGCTCGACGGCAGCTTCCGCGGCCTGTTCGTCCAGGGCGAGGACATCGTCCAGTCCGATCCCAACACCAACCACGTCACCTCGGCGCTGGAAGCGCTGGACATCGTCATCGTCCAGGACCTGTTCCTGAACGAGACGGCGGCCTTCGCCCATGTCTTCTTCCCCGGCACCTCCTTCCTGGAGAAGGACGGCACCTTCACCAACGCCGAGCGCCGCATCAACCGCGTCCGCAAGGCGATGCCGTCCAAGGTCGGCAAGGACGAGCATTGGGTGGCCTGCGCGCTGGCGACGGCGATGGGCTATCCGATGCATTACGAGACCACGGCGCAGATCATGGACGAGATCGCCCGGCTGACCCCGACCTTCCGGGGCGTCAGCTTCGAGAAGCTCGACCGCGTCGGCAGCGTGCAGTGGCCCTGCACCGGCTTCGAGGATGACGACACCGGCATGGCGATCATGCATGGCGAGAGCTTCGCCCGCGGCCTCGGCCGTTTCGTGATCACCGAATATGTGCCGACCGACGAGCGGACCACGCGGATGTACCCGCTGGTGCTGACCACCGGCCGCATCCTCGCCCACTACAATGTCGGTGCCCAGACCCGCCGCACCGCCAATGTGGCGTGGCATCCGGAGGATGTGCTGGAGATCAACCCGGTGGACGCCGAGATCCGGGGCGTCAAGGACGGCGACATGGTGTCGCTCGCCAGCCGCATGGGGGCGACGACGTTGCGCGCCGTGATCTCCGACCGCATGCCGGCCGGTGTGGTCTACACCACCTTCCACCACCCGGTGACCGGCGCCAACGTCATCACCACGGAAAATTCGGACTGGGCGACCAATTGCCCCGAATATAAGGTGACGGCGGTGCAGGTCGCCCGCAGCAACCAGCCGTCGGATTGGCAGGTCGATTACGCGAAGAACGACGTCGAGCGCAAGCGCATCGCCGCCGCCAATGTCATCGCCGCCGAATGACGACCGCCTGCGTCTGAGGAGAAGGAAGCATGACCGCGATGCCTTCTGGGTCCATCCGTCCGGACGACAACGGCATGTGCTCCATCGCCGTCACCGGCACCGGCTTCTCCGCCGGTGCCGGGGCGGAGGAGGGGGCCGATGTCGAATGGCAGGTGCCGGAGGAAACCGCGGTCGCCTTCGAATATAACGGCCGATCCCACGCCGTGATGATGGCGACCCCCGCCGATCTGGAGGATTTCGCGCTGGGCTTCAGCCTGGCCGAGGAGATCGTCGGGGCCGCCGCCGACATCGAGGATATGACCGTGCGGGAAACGCCGCTGGGCTTCGTCGTCAATATGACGGTCGATCCGTTGCGTCTTCTGCGCGGAAGTCTGCGCAGCCGCTCCATGGAGGGGCGGAGCGGCTGTGGCCTGTGCGGCGTGGACAGTCTTGTCCACGCCGTTCGGGAGCCCCGCAAGATCGAAACCACGTTGGATGTCGAACCGGCCGCCGTTGCCGCCGCCTTCCGCGGCCTGCCGGATCACCAGCCGATGAACCGGGCCAACCGCTCGGTCCATGCCGCCGCCTGGTGCGCGCCGGACGGCGGCATCCGCATCGCCCGCGAGGATGTCGGCCGCCACAGCGCGCTGGACAAGCTGATCGGCGCCGTCGCGCGTTCGGGGGCCGATCCGGCCACCGGCTTCGTGGTGATGACCAGCCGTTGCAGCTTCGAACTGGTGCAGAAGACCGCCGCGGTGGGCATCCCGCTGCTGGCGACCATCTCGGCTCCGACGGCGCTGGCGCTGGAACTGGCCCGCAACGCCAACCTGACCCTGGGTGCCTTGTCGCGCCGCGACACCGTCATCCTGTTCCGC
Organism: Azospirillum sp. B510; assembly: GCF_000010725.1. Lineage (NCBI taxonomy): Bacteria > Pseudomonadati > Pseudomonadota > Alphaproteobacteria > Rhodospirillales > Azospirillaceae > Azospirillum > Azospirillum sp. B510. The sequence continues at coordinate 28,750 of NC_013855.1, forward strand.
TGAACCCGACACCGCTTCGCCAATGGAGAAACCGATGAGCCACACGAACCATGCGAAGGATCTGGTCCGGATGGCCAACCAGATCGCCGTCCATTTCGCCACCTACCCGCATGAGGAGGCGGTGACGGAAACCGCGACCCACATCCGCAAATTCTGGGATCCGCGCATGCGCGCCGGCCTGTTCGCCCATGTCCAGGCCGGCGGCGAGGCCGACCTGCACGAGGTGGCGCGCGGCGCGGTCGGGGTGCTCCAGGCCCGCTGAGGCAACAGCGGTCGTGGCCGGGCGTCGTCACACCTTTCGGAAGGCGACCATGACCGTTTCGTAGGGGAAGGCGATTTCGGCGCGGCCCGCCAGGTCCGGGGTCCCGGCGATCAGGGCGCGGACCTGCCGCTCGACCTCGGCCTGCTGTTCGGCGGGGAGGGCCGCGATGAAGCTGACCGACATCGTCCGCCTGACGATGACGTCGTCCGGGCTGCCGACATGGGCATGCCGGACATGGTGTTCGCCGATCGCCTCGAAACCGGGAGCCGGAAACACCCGGCGCCAGTCGCCGGTCCGATAGCGCGGGGTGCCGCCCTCCCACGGGTCGGTGATGGCGGTGAGTTCCGCCATCCACGGCACGCTTTCATCCCGCACATTCCAGATCAGCCCCAACCGGCCGCCCGGCGCCAGGACCCTGCGCATCTCCCGCAGGGCCTCGGCGGTGGCGAACCAGTGGAAGGACTGGGCGCAGACCACCGCATCGACCGAGCCGTCGGGCAGCGGAATGGCCTCGGCGTTGCCGGCCAGGACGGTGATGCCGGGAAAGGCGGGAACCAGCTGGTCGCGCATGCCCGCGACCGGCTCCACCGCGACGATCTCGCCGCCGCATCGCTCAAGCACCGCCGTGAACTTGCCGGTGCCGGCGCCGACCTCCAGAACCTTCCGGCCGGGACCGACGCCAAGATCCTCGCGAAGCCATGTGGTGGCTTCGGCCGGGTAGCCGGGGCGGCCTTTGACATAAGTCGCCGCCGCCGTCTCATAGCCTCTGGAAGAATGGTGAACCGGCATTTCAACCTCGATCCTTCCAACGGGCTGATGACGTTATCCTCACATCCCCGTGGCCATTGGCAGCGGCTTGGCCGGAGCGGGGGTGGAGGCGGAGGACAGCGGCGTCGGCGCATGGGCGGTCGGGACCGGCAGCGGCGCCGGCTTGGACAGCGGCCGCGGCGTCGAGACCGGCGTCACCGGGTTGGCGCCGGCTGGATTGGCGCCCGGATTGGCCGACATTGCCGGCGCCGCCGAACCCGACTGGCCGGACGGCGTCGCCAGCGTGGGCGGATCCTCGTAGATGTCGGGATGGACACGGACCACGCCGGCGGTGTCGACCGAGGCGTTCCAATAGACGAAGCGCACGGGGATGGCCACCGGCAGCCGGATCGTCTTGGTGTCCCCGGTGTCGAGCTGCTGGCCGATGCCGGCCGGCGTCACCTTGGCGGCGCCCAGCAGCGTCTCCGCCATCAGCCGGGCATCCTCCAGCCGCACGCAGCCGGAGCTGGCGGCGCGCAGGTCGCGGCTGAACAGCCTCGGATCGTTGGTGCCGTGCAGGAAGATGCCGTCGCCGTTGGTCAGGTTGAAGCGGAATCGGCCGAGCGCGTTGTCGTCGCCCGGCTTCTGGACGATGCGGACGCGGCCGGGATCGACCGACCACCAGTTGACCGACTGGGTGCTGGCGACCTCCGCCCCGTCGAGATAGACGACGGCGTTCTTGATGCCGGTGGTGCCCTTCTTGCGCAGGGCCGGTAGCTTGTCCTCGCTCAGCACCGTCGGCGGAACGGTCCAGGTCGGGTTGATGGTGACGCTGGTGACCTTGTCCTGCAACAGCGGCGTCTTGCGTGACGGGCGCCCGACCACCGCCCGCATGGTGAAGGTCGGGCGGCCATGTTCGATCAGGGTGACGGACTGGCCGGGCAGGTTGACCAGGATGCTGGTGTCGGGGATGGAGGCCTGCTGCGCCCGCATCGCCGCGGCGGCGCGGCGCAGCAGCGCCACGGTCTGGGCGGGCGTGCGGTCCAGCGCCTGGCGGGTGACCTCGCCGACCTTGCCGTCGGGCTGCAACCCTTCGGTGGTCTGGAAGGCGCGCACCGCCGCCTCGACGTCGTCGTTGAAGCTGTCGGTCCATTTGTCGGCGGGCAGGAGGCCCAGCTCGATCAGGCGGCGCGACAGCTTGCCGACGCGGTCGGCCAGCGGCGAGCGCACGGTGATGACCACCGGCGGCGCCGGCTCGATCGGGGCGATGCCGGGCAGGGTGGGGGCCTGGGCCTGGACCTCGGCGGAAGGGACGTCCATCGCCGGGGCGACGCTCTCCACCATGCCGCCGTCACCCTTCTTGACCACGGCGCCATAGCCGATGCGGGTGGCCGGCGCCTTGGGCGCGTTCTGGATTTCCAGCGCCCGCTGTTCCAGCGCCGCCGCCCAGCTGGCGATCAGCGGCGGCTGGGCGGCGTGCGCGGCGTCCTTGGTCGTCGCGGCCAGCGCCGGACCGCCGAGGACGACGCCGGCCAACCCGCCGGCCAACAGCAGGGCGGCGGAGCGTCGGGAAATCTTTTGGCGGGCGTCAGGCATGGCGATGGGACCGGAACGTGAACGGAAAGGATCGAACGTTGCAACCTTCGACAAGCCGTCCGTGATTCGCAAGCGACATTTGGTGACGACAGGCCTGCTGTTCACACTGTTGCTCCCTTGCATCGCCGTGTCACTCGCGCACGGCGATGGCCGTTACACGGTCTGACCACCAGGATCGACGCGCTGTCGGCCGTTTTATTCCGTGCCGTCACCGATATGGTCATCGATATGGAGGCGTGAAAGGCGGCGGCGCGGCCTTATGTGTCATTTGACGTAGATACCGTCTTTCGCAGGCGCGGTAGCCTTTCTTCCGACGATGTGGCCAAGCCCCGGAGCGAACGGGGCGCCAACAGGAAGGGGGCAACTTCATGCGGACCAAGCATCTGACGTCGAGCTTCGGGATCAGCGCGCTGGCCGGTCTGGCCATGGGTGCGATGGCGTCCTTCGCCCTGCCGGCCCAGGCGGCGGACGACACCATCAAGGTTGGCATCCTGCATTCCCTGTCCGGCACGATGGCGATCAGCGAGACGACCCTGAAGGACGTCATGCTGATGCTGATCGAGGACCAGAACAAGAAGGGCGGACTGCTCGGCAAGAAGCTGGAGCCGGTGGTGGTCGACCCCGCCTCCAACTGGCCGCTGTTCGCCGAGAAGGCGCGCGAGCTGATCAGCAAGGACAAGGTGTCGGCGGTGTTCGGCTGCTGGACCTCGGTCAGCCGCAAGTCGGTGCTGCCGGTGTTCGAGGAGCTGAACAACATCCTCTTCTACCCGGTGCAGTATGAGGGCGAGGAATCGTCCCGCAATGTCTTCTACACCGGCGCCGCTCCGAACCAGCAGGCGATCCCGGCCGTCGATTACCTGATGCAGAAGGAGAAGGTCCAGCGCTGGGTGCTGGCCGGCACCGACTACGTCTATCCGCGCACGACCAACAAGATCCTCGAAGCCTACCTGAAGAGCAAGGGCGTCAAGCCCGAGGACATCATGATCAACTACACGCCGTTCGGTCATTCCGACTGGCAGTCGATCGTGGCGGACATCAAGAAGTTCGGGTCGGCCGGCAAGAAGACCGCGGTGGTCTCCACCATCAACGGCGACGCCAACGTTCCCTTCTACAAGGAGCTCGGCAACCAGGGCGTGAAGGCGCAGGACATCCCGGTCGTCGCCTTCTCGGTCGGCGAGGAGGAGCTGGCCGGCATCGACACCAAGCCGCTGCTCGGCCATCTGGCCGCCTGGAACTACTTCCAGTCCGTCGAGACCCCGGCGAACGCCGAGTTCATCAAGGAATGGAAGGCCTTCACCAAGAACGACAAGCGCGTGACCAACGACCCGATGGAAGCCCATTACATCGGCTTCAACATGTGGGTGAAGGCGGTCGAGGCGGCCGGCACCACCGATCCGGACAAGGTCATCGACGCCATGGTCGGCGTGGCCGTGCCGAACCTGACCGGCGGCTATTCGGCGATGCTGCCGAACCACCACATCACCAAGCCGGTGCTGATCGGCGAGGTGCAGGAGAACGGCCAGTTCGACGTCGTCTCCAAGACCTCGGGCCTCGTCCCGGGCGACGAATGGTCGGACTATCTGCCGGACAGCAAGGACCTGATCGCCGATTGGCGCAAGCCGATGTCCTGCGGCAACTTCAACGTGAAGACCGGCAAGTGCGGCGGCAAGGGGTCGTGAGGGGCGCGTTCCCTCTCTGACTTGTCCTCTCCGACCTGAGCGGTTGCGACGCTTGCCCTTTCCCCTTTCCCGCCGGGCGGGGGAGGGGAGAGAGCAAGCGTTTCGCATTTCCAGTCCCCCGCACCGCCCCTGTACCGCCCCCGCACCGAAGGACTCCCGATGCGACGCGCTCTCCGCTGGCTGATGGCGTTCTGTGTGGTGGTCGCCACATCGACCGCCGCCCTTGCCGCCGACCCCCGAGCAATTGATTTGCGCCCGCTCGTCCAGGCCCTGGGCAGCGGCGGCTATTCCGGAACCGAAAAGGCCCTGGCGCAATTGTCGGAGGCCGGCGACCCGGCCGCCGTGCCGGTGATCGAGGCGCTCCAGGCCGGCGACCTCTTCGTCCGCAAGGCCGACGGCGCCGTCGTCATCGCCCGCAAGGCCGGCGACACCTTCGCCCTGACCGACCCGCTGACCCGCGCCGGCCTGGGGGACGCGCCCTCCGCCGCGGTCGAGAAGATCCGCATCAACAACGCGCTGCGCCGCGCCATCAGCGCCTCGCTGGGCGCTCTCACCCTGATGAGCCCCGACGACGCCGTCCGCCGCTCCGCCGCCGATGCGGTGTTCAAGAGCCGCGACGCCCAGGCGCTGGAGACGCTGACCGCCGCCATCGCCAAGGAGCGGGACAAGGGCATCCGCGCCGCCATGGAGCAGGCGCGCGCCGCCATCCTGCTGACCGGCGATGCCGCCTCCAGGATGACCGACGCCGACGTGCAGGCGGCGGTCGACACGCTGGCCGCCCGCGGCGACCGCGACGCGCTGGTCCTGCTGAACCTGGTCGCCGGCACCGGTGCCGCCGAGGTGACGAAGAAGCTGGCGGCCTCCGCCGCCGCGACGGTGGAACAGAAGCTGGCCTTCTGGGCCGCGCTGCAAAATCTCTGGTACGGGCTGTCGCTCGGCTCGGTGCTGCTGCTGGCCGCCATCGGCCTCGCCGTCACCTTCGGTGTGATGGGCGTCATCAACATGGCCCATGGCGAGATGGTGATGATCGGCGCCTACACCACCTTCCTGGTGCAGGAGTTCTTCCGCGCCCATGCGCCCGGCCTGTTCGACCTGTCGATCCTGGTGGCGCTGCCCGCCGCCTTCCTGGTGTCCGGCGGCGTCGGCATCATCATCGAGCGCAGCGTGATCCGCTGGCTCTATGGCCGTCCGCTGGAAACGCTGCTCGCCACCTGGGGCCTGTCGCTGGCGCTCCAGCAGGCGGTGCGCTCGATCTTCGGCCCGACCAACCGCGAGGTCGGCGCGCCGAGCTGGATGTCCGGCGCCTTCGAGCTGGGCGGCCTGACCATCACCTATGGCCGGCTGTGGATCGTCGTCTTCGCCTTCGCCGTCTTCGCCGCGCTGCTGGTGGCGCTGAAGCGCACCTGGTTCGGCCTGTCGATCCGGGCGGTGACGCAGAACCGGCCGATGGCGAACGCCATGGGCATCCGCACCGCAAGGGTCGACGCGCTGACCTTCGGGCTCGGCTCCGGCATCGCCGGTCTGGCCGGGGTGGCGCTGAGCCAGATCGACAATGTCAGCCCGAATCTGGGCCAGGGCTACATCCTCGACAGCTTCATGGTGGTGGTGTTCGGCGGGGTGGGCAACCTGTGGGGCACGCTGGTCGGCGCGCTGACGCTGGGCTCCATGAACAAGTTCCTCGAACCCTATGCCGGGGCGGTGCTGGGCAAGATCCTGGTGCTGATCTTCATCATCCTGTTCATCCAACGGCGTCCGCGCGGCCTGTTCGCGCTGAAGGGCCGCGCGGTGGAGGCCTGACCCGATGCTGCTGCGCTTTTTCCTGATGGGACTGGACCGCAAGGCCGGGATCGTGCTGACGATCCTGGCGTTCCTGGCGGTGGCGGTCCCGGTGATGACGCTGGCGGTGCCGGCGGACTCGCCCTTCCACCTGTCGGTCTTCACCGTCTCGCTGCTCGGAAAATATCTCTGCTTCGCGCTGCTGGCACTGGCGCTCGACCTGGTGTGGGGCTATTGCGGCATCCTGTCGCTCGGCCATGCCGCCTTCTTCGCGCTCGGCGGCTATGCCATGGGCATGTATCTGATGCGGCAGATCGGTCCGCGCGGCGTCTATGGCAATCCGGTCCTGCCCGATTTCATGGTCTTCCTGAACTGGAAGGAGCTGCCCTGGTACTGGCTGGGCTTCGACCAGTTCTGGTTCGCCGCCATCATGGTGCTGGTGGTGCCCGGCGCCTTGGCCTTCGCCTTCGGCTGGTTCGCCTTCCGCAGCCGCGTCACCGGCGTCTATCTGTCGATCATCACCCAGGCGCTGACCTTCGCCCTGCTGCTGGCCTTCTTCCGCAACGACATGGGCTTCGGCGGCAACAACGGCCTGACCGACTTCAAGGACATCCTCGGCTACGACATCCAGGCCGACACCACCCGCGTCGCCCTGTTCGTGGCGACGGTGGTGGCCTTGGCGCTGTCCTACATGATCGCGTCGGGCGTCATCGCCTCGAAGCTGGGCAAGGTGCTGGTGGCGCTGCGCGATGCCGAGAGCCGGGTGCGCTTCATGGGCTACGACACCGAAAGCTACAAGCTGTTCGCCTGGACCCTGTCGGCCTGCATGGCCGGCGTCGCCGGCGCCCTCTATGTCCCGCAGGTCGGCATCATCAACCCGTCGGAATTCGCCCCGGCCAGCTCGATCGAGGCGGTGATCTGGGTCGCCGTCGGCGGGCGTGGCACGCTGGCCGGCGCCATCCTGGGCGCGGTCCTGGTCAATATGGGCAAGAGCTATTTCACCGGCGCCCTGCCGGAGCTGTGGCTGTTCGCCCTGGGTGGCCTGTTCGTGGCGGTGACCCTGTTCCTGCCCAAGGGGCTGCTCGGCCTGTGGGGCCAGCTGACCGCCCGGCTTCCCGGCCGCAAGGCCGCCGCCCCGCCGAACGCCCATCCCGCGAACCAAGCCACCGGCCAGACCACCGGCCGGAAGGGAGCCTGAGCCATGAGCGCGGAATCGACCCTTCTCTATCTCGACGGCGTGTCGGTCAGCTTCGACGGTTTCAAGGCGCTGAACAGCCTGTCGCTGGTGATGATGCCCGGCGAGATGCGGGCGATCATCGGCCCCAACGGTGCGGGCAAGACGACGATGATGGACGTCATCACCGGCAAGACCCGACCCGACACCGGCACCATCCTGTTCGAGGGCGGCACCGACCTGACCCGCCTGCGCGAGGCGGCCATCGCCAATCTCGGCATCGGCCGCAAGTTCCAGCGCCCGACGGTCTTCGAGCCGCACACGGTGTGGGACAATCTGGAGCTGGCGTTGAAGGCGCCGCGCCGGCCGTTGAAGACGCTGACCTACGCCATCAGCCGCGACGACCGCAGCCGCATCGAGGAGATCCTCGACATCACCCGCCTGTCGGCCTTGCGCGGCCGTCAGGCCGGCGGCCTGTCGCACGGGCAGAAGCAGTGGCTGGAGATCGGCATGCTGCTGGCCCAGGATCCCAAGCTTCTGCTGGTCGACGAGCCGGTCGCCGGCATGACCGACGCCGAGACCGAACAGACGGCCGAACTGTTGTGCGGCATCGCCGGCCGTCATTCGGTGATCGTGGTCGAGCATGACATGAGCTTCGTCCGCGCGCTCGGCGTCAAGGTGACGGTGCTGGCCGAGGGCTCGGTCCTGGCCGAGGGCTCGCTCGACGCGGTCAGCGCCAACCAGCAGGTTATCGACACCTATCTCGGCCGCTGACGGGAGACCCCAGGATGTTGGACGTTCGTTCCCTCGATCTGCATTACGGCGCCGCCCAGGCGCTGCGCGGCGTGTCCATGAAGGCGGAGATCGGCAAGGTCACCTGTCTGGTCGGCCGCAACGGCGTCGGCAAATCCAGCCTGCTGCGCGCCATCGTCGGGCTGAAGCCGGTGTCGGGCGGCTCCATCGGCTGGGATGGTGCCGACGTGACGAAGATGGCGCCGGCTGACCGGGCGCGGCGCGGCATCGCCTATGTGCCGCAGGGGCGCGAGATCTTCCCGCTGCTGACGGTGCGCGAGAATCTGCTGACCGGTTACGCGCCGCTGCCGCGCGCCCAGCGCTCAATCCCCGACGAGGTGTTCGAGCTGTTCCCGGTGCTGAAATCCATGCTGGAGCGCCGTGGCGGCGACCTGTCGGGCGGTCAGCAGCAGCAGCTCGCCATCGGCCGCGCTCTGGTGACCCGTCCGCGCCTGCTGGTGCTGGACGAGCCGACCGAGGGCATCCAGCCGTCGATCATCAAGGACATCGGCCGCGCCATCTCCTACCTGCGCGACAAGGGCACCATGGCGATCCTGCTGGTCGAGCAGTATTTCGACTTCGCCCGCGACCTTGCCGACGACTGGGTGGTGATGGAGCGCGGCGAGGTCATGCTGTCCGGCCCGCGCAGCGGCCTGGACGAGCAGGAGGTTCGCAAGTATCTGACCGTCTGATGGATGGAAGCGGAAATGCCTGCGCGAAAGTGGTAGGCCGGCTGTGGGGGATCGGGTGCCCCGCCGTGGTAAATCGCAAGCGATGACTGGGAAGCCGGCGCTCTTTAACGGTCGTTAAGGATCGAAACCGCATGATGGCCTCATCGCCTTCTTGCTCACGGAGCCGCCGGTCATGTCGATCTACAATGCGACCTCGTTCGAAGCCGTCCCCGCCGCCGAGCCGAAGGTCCGCAAGATGAGCGGTCTGCCCCGTCTGGCCGTCTGGACGGTGATGATCGGCACGCCCTGGCTGCTGATCGTGGAGGCGGTGCGCCTGGTCTTCTAAATGCTCCTGCGACCGTGGCTTTGTCGGTGCCTGCGGCATACTGTGGCAGGCCCGCTGCGGCGGGTGCCACCCAATGGCCGCAAGAACAGTCCAGCACAGGGGGTTTCAGGATGAAGGCAGTTTTGACGGTGGCGGCGCTGTTCGCCGCGAGCGTTGCCGCCATGCCGGCGGCGCGGGCCGCCGACGGTGCCTTGCAGGCGATCCGGCAGGCCGGGGTCGTCCGTGTCGGCACCACCGGCGATTACAAGCCCTTCAGCTACAAGGGCGCGGACGGGGCGCTGGTCGGCGCCGACATCGAGATGGCCAAGGAACTGGCCGGGGCGCTGGGTGTCCGGGCGGAGTTCGTGCAGACCAGCTGGAAGACGCTGCTCGACGACTTCAAGGCCGACAAGTTCGACATCGCGCTGGGCGGCATCACCGTCAATCCCGACCGCGCCGCCGTCGGCGATTTCTCCGTCGCCAACGTCAGCGACGGCAAGCGTCCGATCGCGCGCTGCGCCGACAAGGACAAGTTCACCACCGTCGAGAAGATCGACCAGCCCACCACCCGCGTCGTCGTCAATCCCGGCGGCACCAACGAGAAATTCGCCCGCGCCACCTTCACCAAGGCGCCGATCGAGGTCTGGCCCGACAACAAGACCATCTTCGCGCAGATCGCCGCCGACAAGGCCGACGTCATGGTCACCGACGGCATCGAGGCCGACATGCAGGCCAAGCTGAACCCCGGCGTGCTCTGCGCCGTTCCGGTCGCCAGCCCCTTCACCCATTTCGAGAACGCCTATCTGCTGCGCAAGGATCCGGAGCTGAAGCAGGCGGTGGATGCCTGGATGACCGGCGCGTTGTCCGGCGGCCTGTGGAAGGCCAAGCTCGACGCCGCCATGCAGTGACGCCGCCCTGAAATGTTGATGGCCGGTTGAACGCCGTCCGCCCGCGGCCCACGGGTCGCGGGCGGCGCGGAGGCCGTAGGTGTGGCAGACCGCCGGCCGCTGACATCCGACGGAGGCATCCGCCGCCGGCGCCGCCGGTCGCATCCCGCGCTCCGCCATCGCCGTGCTGCAATGCAGCATTCCCGTTGAGTCCGGATTTTGCCCGGTGACGAGGTGGGGGGCTTTGCCGTAAGAAGCTGGACGGGTTTCAATACGGATGGTTCCCCCGTGCTCCGATCGGTCTCTCTTTGCCTGTTCATCGCCGTGGCCGGCGGTCTTGCGGGCTGCACCTCCGACTATTCCCCCAACACCTACGCCTCCAGCGCGGTCCAGCAGGCCAACAAGGTGGAGCCGGGGATCGTCGTCGGCTTCCGGCAGGTGGCGATCAGCGCCAACGGCACGGTCGGCGCCGTCAGCGGCGGCGCGGCCGGCGGCATCCTGGGCGCGCAGGTCGGAACGGGCGGCATGAACTCCGCGCTCGGCACCGTCGGCGGCACCGCCATCGGCGGCCTGCTGGGCACGGCGATGGAGCATATCGCCGGTGATACCAATGGTTGGGAATACATCGTCCGCAAATCGAACGGCGAGCTGCTGTCCCTGACCCAGAAGGAGCCGCAGCCGCTGCCCATCGGCCAGAAGGTTCTGGTCATCACCGGCAGCCAGGCCCGCATCGTGCCCGACTATTCGACGCCGGCCGATCCGGAGGCGCCGAAAACCGAAGCGTCCAAAACCGAAGCGTCCAAAACCGGATCGGACAAGACGGAGCCCGCCAAGGACCCCGCCGCCGCCTCGCAGACCGATGCCCGGAAGCCCGACGCCGCGAAGTCCGAACCGTCCCCATCCGATGGTCCAAAATCGGACATCAAGGCGGTGCCGCTCGCTCCTCCCGGCGAGCCGGCTTCATCGGCTTCTCCCGCGGCTCCTCCTCCGGCGGCTCTCCCGGCTGCCTCGCCCGCTCCGGCGGAGCAGTCCGCCGCCGGTGCCGCCCAGCCCAGCGGCGGTGGCCCGGTCCGCCTGACCGCGCCCACCGACAATGCGCCCGTCAGCGCCGCCCCGGCGGCTCCTGTCGCGCCCGCCGCCCCGACGGCCCCGGCCCCGGCGGAGTCGAAGCCGGCGGATTAGCGCCATACTTGTCCGAATGGACGGGATGGCGCACAGTCCGTGGATCGAACAAGATCGCTGGCCGAGGGTCCATGTCCGCCGTCGAGACGTCCGCCATCCCCCCTTCCGCTCCCGCCATGACCAGGGAGGAACTGGAGGATCTGATCCGCGACGGGGTTCCCCTGGTCGGGAACTTCGGCATCCTGGTGGAAAGCCTGGGCGCCGGCACGATCCGCCTGCGCATGCCCTACAAGGATGATTTCGTCCGTCCCGGCGGCACCGTCACCGGCCCGGCGATGTTCGGGCTGGCCGACGTGGCGCTTTACGGCGCGGTGCTGAGCCTGATCGGCCGTGTCGAACTGGCGGTGACCACCAGCATGACCATCAACTTCCTGCGCCGTCCGCCGCCCGTCGCCATCGTCGCCGAGGCGCGCGTTCTCAAATTGGGCAAACGGCTGGCCTATGGCGAGATTCTGCTGTTCTCCGACGGCGATCCGGAGCCGGTCGCCCATGTCACCGGAACCTATTCGATCCCGCCGCACGCCCCCGTGACCGTTGCGGTATCCCATTACCGCAACGAGGAGCTGCCATAAAAAATCATTCCATATCAATGGGTTTGCCTGCGCGGTATCTATGTACCGTGACCGTAGAGCATTGATAATAAATGATAATTTTTCGGTTGACAGAGGGCTTCCCGAACCGTAGAAAGCCGTCCGCTTCGGCGCCCCGGATTCGGCGGCCTGCCGATCCGTATTCGAAGAAACGAGTGTGGCGATGAAGACCTTCAATCTGAAGCCGACCGAAATCGAGAAGAAGTGGTACGTCGTCGACGCCGACGGCCTCGTTCTCGGCCGGCTCGCCAGCATCCTGGCGAACATCCTGCGTGGCAAGAACAAGCCGACCTACACCCCGCACATGGATTGCGGCGACCATGTCGTCGTGATCAACGCGGAAAAGGTCAAGCTGACCGGCAACAAGCGCGATGCCGACATCTTCTACTGGCACACCGGCTATCCGGGCGGGATCAAGGGCCGTTCCAAGGGCCAGATCCTGGACGGCAAGTATCCGGAGCGCGTCATCGAGAAGGCCGTGGAGCGCATGGTTCCGCGCGGTCCGCTCGGCCGCCGTCAGATGACCCACCTCAAGGTCTACAAGGGCGCCGCCCACCCGCACGAGGCCCAGCAGCCGGTCGCTCTCGACGTGGGCGCCATGAACCCGAAGAATAAGCGGAGCGCGTAATCCCATGGCTCAGGTTACCACCACCCTCTCCGGCCTGAAGGATCTGACGGGCGCCGCCGCCGTGACCGTCTCCGAGGAGCTGGCCGCTCCGAAGCTGGACGCCCAGGGCCGCGCCTACGCCACCGGCAAGCGCAAGGACGCCGTCGCCCGCGTGTGGATCAAGCCGGGCACCGGCAAGGTCACCGTGAACGGCCGCGACCAGTCGGTCTATTTCGCCCGTCCGGTCCTGCGCATGATGATCGCCCAGCCGTTCGGCGTGACCGAGCGTCTGGAACAGTTCGACGTCGTCGCCACCGTCGCCGGTGGTGGCCTGTCGGGCCAGGCCGGTGCCGTCCGCCACGGCATCTCCAAGGCGCTGACCTACTTCGAGCCGGCCCTGCGCCCGCCGCTGAAGGCCGCCGGCTTCCTGACCCGCGACGCCCGTACGGTCGAGCGTAAGAAGTATGGCCGCGCCAAGGCCCGCCGCAGCTTCCAGTTCTCGAAGCGCTAATCCCTACACGGGCCTTCGGCTTTACGGTACAAGCGAGGGGCGTCCCGGACGGGGCGCCCCTTTCTTTTTGCCCGGCCGACTTGCCCTGTCATCACAGTTTCGCTTATCCCGGATACAGCTTCCCCGTCGTCAGATCGTCTTTTCAACGAAGGACAACGCCTCCATGGCCCCGATCAGCACTCCCGGCGGTTCGAAAATCCGCGTCGGCATCCTGGGCGCTTCCGGTTACACCGGCGCCGAACTGGTGCGCATGCTTCTGCGCCACCCGAACGTCGAGATCGCCGCGCTGACCGCCGAACGACAGGCGGGCAAGCCGATGGCCGAGGTGTTTCCGCATCTGGGCGGCTATGGCCTGCCCGATCTGGTGAAGATCGACGAGCTGAAGTGGGACGGCCTGGACTTCATCTTCTGCGCCCTGCCGCACGGCACGACGCAGGAGGTGGTCGCCGGCCTGCCGAGCGGGCTGAAGGTGGTCGACCTTTCCGCCGATTTCCGCCTGACCGATCCGGCCGAATACGCCACCTGGTACGGCCATGAGCATCGCGCCGTCGATCTCCAGAAGGAGGTCGCCTACGGCCTGACCGAGTTCAACCGCCAGCGCGTGCGCAAGGCGCGCGTGGTGGCGAATCCGGGCTGCTACCCGACCTGCTCGCTGCTGCCGCTGCTGCCGCTGCTGATGGAAGGCCAGATCGAGCCGGGCGGCATCGTCATCGACGCCAAGTCGGGCGTGTCCGGCGCCGGCCGCGACGCCAAGCAGGCCAACCTGTTCACCGAGGTGTCGGAGGGCTTCAACGCCTATGGCGTCGGCCACCACCGCCACATGCCGGAGATCGAGCAGGAGCTGCGGCTGGCCGCCGGCCGTCCGATCACCGTCTCCTTCACCCCGCATCTGGTGCCGATGAACCGCGGCATGATGGCGACCACCTATGTCCGGCTGGCCGAGGGCGTCACCGCCGACGACCTGCGCGCGACGCTGGCCGCCCGCTATGCCGATGAACCCTTCGTCGGCGTCACGCCGGCCGGCGTGGTTCCGGCGACGCGGCATGTCCGCGCCTCCAACCACAACCTGATCGGCGTGGTCGCCGACCGCGCCCCGCGCAGCGCCATCATCGTGTCGGTGATCGACAATCTGGTGAAGGGCGCATCGGGCCAGGCGATCCAGAACATGAATGTCATGATGGGGCTGGGCGAGACCACCGGCATCGATCAGGCGCCGCTTTTCCCGTAATCGGGCGGGCGGCGGGGCCGGGCGGGGGCTGTGACAGCGTTGTGGCCCCCGGTCCGCACTGTTGCATAGAGGCACCAATCGGGATTTGCTTTGGCCTGTCAATGCGAAATCAGGTGGTGCCTTAAGCCTTACGGTGCTTCAATCCGGCCCGTCATGCATGATTTCGGTACGACCTGATGTCCGGCCTTGTCCGCGCCTTCAACGGCATCCTGCCCACCATCGACCCGACCGCCTTCGTCGCGGAAACGGCGGCGGTGATCGGCGATGTCGTGATCGGGGCGAACAGCAGCATCTGGTACGGCTGTTCCGTGCGTGGAGACATCAACGAGATCCGAATCGGCGCTCGCACCAACATTCAGGACGGCACCGTGATCCACGTGGCCGCTGAAGGGCAGGGCACCTACATCGGTGACGACATCACCGTCGGCCATATGGCGATGCTGCACGCCTGCACGCTGGACGACGGCTGCTTCATCGGCATGAAGGCCTGCATCCTCGATGGGGCCCATGTCGAGTCGCGGGCGATGGTCGCCGCCGGTGCGCTGGTGACCCCTGGAAAACGGGTGACGTCCGGATTCTTGTGGGCCGGCAGCCCTGCTAGACCGGTTCGCGAGCTGACGGAGCGTGATCTCGCGGTTTTTCCGGTTATCGGCCACCGCTACGCGGATTTGGCGGAAACCTACCGGAAAAGCTGCTATGGAAGTGGAGCATAGGCCCAAGAACAGGTACGGTTTGGCCGATCGGCTGAGGTGCTGGAACACAACCCCGCACCACATGTTGGGAAGGTCGCTGCCGCGCTTGCACTTGGGCGGATGCTTCGATTGATAGGTTCATCCCCCGCAGGCACTCTGATGGGGAAGGGTTTCTGGAAGGGAGTGAAGACATGAAGACTATTGTTCGCGCGGGTCTGGCTGCCATCCCGGCCGCCGTCGTCGCTTTCGGTCTGTCGGCGGCTGCCAATGCCCAGGACGCGAGCCTGGTCGGCAAGGGCACCCAGTGGTGCAACCCGGTGATCGGCTGGACCGGTCAGGTTGCGGAAGGCGTCGCCGCCCGCACCGCTGACGGCGGCTATGTCATCCATCAGGGCAGCTATCCGTGCCCGCCGGCCGCTGCCGCCCCGGCCCCGGCCGCCGTCGCCGCGGTGCAGAGCGAATATCTGGTGTTCTTCGACTGGGATAAGTCGACCATCACCCCGGCCGCCGATCGCGTGATCGGTGACGCGGTGTCGGCCATCCTGAAGAACGGTGGCGCCAAGATCCAGGTCGTCGGCCACACCGACACCTCGGGTTCGCCGGCCTACAACCAAAAGCTGTCGGTCCGTCGTGCCGACGCGGTCAAGAAGGCCCTGGTCGCCAAGGGCATCCAGGCTGCCAACATCACGACCGAAGGCAAGGGCGAGAGCCAGCTGCTGGTCCAGACCGGTCCGAACGTCCGCGAGCCGTCCAACCGTCGCGCGCAGATCCTGCCGCGCCTGCTGAACGCTCCGTCGTCCTAAGGACGGTTGGCGGGGGGCCGTTCCGGGGGTTTCGGAACGGCTTTCCCGCCTGTGCGGGAATCGCAGGAAAAAGGCCGCGCCGGGCTTCCCGGTCGCGGCCTTTTTCCGTTTCAGCCGGCTTTTTCCGGCGATGCCGTCCGTGTGTGATCGGTCGGCGCGTGATCCGTCAGCGGGCGATCTGGGCCGGGTCCTGTTCCGGTTCGCCGGCGGTCAGGCGTAGTGGCACCACACCGGCCCACACCGGGTGGTCCATGTCCTCCGGATCGTCGCCGGGCGGGCCGGAGCGGCGCTTGGCCGAGGCCTCGGCGATGGGGAAGGCCAGCACGGATGTGGCCTTCAGTTCCTGGGCGTTGGGCGCCCGCACCTTGGCGCTGCGGCCGGGCTCGATCTTCTCCATCAGCGCGTCGAGGGCGGCGCGCTTCTCGGTCTCCTCCGCCACCAGCCGCGGCCGGCCGAACAGCATGACCGAGCGGTAGTTGACCGAGTGGTGGAAGGCCGAGCGGGCCAGCACCCAGCCATCGATCAGCGACAGGGTGATGCAGGCCTCGCCCCCTTCCTGCAAGCGGCGGATCATCCGGCTGGAGGAGGCGCCATGGATCATCAACTCGTCTCCCACCCGCCAGGGGACCGTCGGGATCACCATGGGGGAGGCGGCGCCCTGACCTTTGATGGCGTCGTCGACGAAGCCGACATGGCAGATCGGCGCCTCGTCGATGATGGAGCGGATCGGATCCAACGCATGGGTGACGCGGTCGCCCAGCCGCACCGGCCGGGTGCGCGGGGTCTGGGACAGCGTGGTGGGGGAGTCGGCGGAAGGGCTGGTCATGGTCTCGCTCTCGTGCTCGGGGCCGGAACTGTTGCGATGGCCCAGAATGGGCGGCAAAATGGCTCCTCCGAAAGGTCCGGAATAACGATTCCATAGGGACCAATTTCCCCGCTCCCCCCTTTCAGGAAGGCTCGTCTTGGCCCGTTCCGCCCGCCCGGTCCTGTCCAGCCTCGGACCCATGGCCCTCGACCGCGCCGGGGCCGAGCCGTTGCACCGCCAGCTCTACCGCGCGCTGCGGCAGGCGGTGCTGGACGGCCGGCTGCGTCCGGGGGAACGCCTGCCGCCCAGCCGGGCGCTTGCCGCGGATTGGGGGTTGTCGCGCAACACGGTGGTCACCGCCTATGACACGCTGCTGGCGGAGGGCTATGTCACCGGCCGGATCGGCGCCGGCACCTTCGTCGCCGTCTCCCTGCCCGACGCCGTGCCCGGCGCTATCGTGCGGGATGAGGCCCGGCGCGGCATCGGCCTGTCCGTCCGCGGCCGGGCGCTGGCCGAGGCGCCGGCCCTGGCGCGCGACCGGGTGGGGCGGCCCTTCGCGCTCGGCACGCCGGATCTCGGCGTCTTCCCCTTCGCCTTGTGGGCGCAGTTGCTCGGCCGCTGCTGGCGCCAGGGCGGGCGGGTGCTGGCGACGGAACCCGACCCGCTGGGCTATGCCCCGCTGCGGGTGGAGATCGCCGCCTATCTGCGCGCCGTCCGGGCCGTGCGCTGCGAGCCGGAGCAGGTGGTCATCGTGTCCGGCGCGCAGCAGGGGCTGGCGCTGATGGCCCAGCTGCTGCTCGACCCCGGCGACGAGGCCTGGGTGGAGGAGCCGGGCTGGCCCGGCAACCGCGCCGCCCTGCTGGGGGCCGGGGCGCGGCTGGTGCCGGTGCCGGTGGATGGGGAGGGGATCGACGTCGCCGCCGGCATGGCCGGCGGGCCCGCGGCCCGGCTGGCGCTGGTCACCCCGTCCCACCAGTTCCCGCTCGGGGTGACCATGAGCCTGGCGCGCCGGCTGCGCCTGCTGGATTGGGCGGCGGCGCGCGACGCCTGGATCGTCGAGGATGATTACGACAGCGAGTTCCGCTATGCCGGCCCGCCGCTGGCCGCGCTCCAGGGGTTGGACGGTGCCGGCCGGGTGATCTATGTCGGCAGCTTCAGCAAGGTGATGTTTCCGGCGCTGCGGCTCGGCTATGTCGTGGTGCCGCCCGATCTGGTGGAGCCGGTGCGCGCGGCCCGGCGCCATTTCGACGGCGGGACCAGCGTGGTGCCGCAGGCGGCCCTGCACCGCTTCCTGGCCGACGGCCATTTCGCCTCGCATCTGCGCGCCATGCGCGCGCTCTATGCCGTCAAGCGCGGCGCCTTCCTGGAGTCCATCGCCGGTGCCTTCGCCGGCCTCGCCACCGCCGAGGCCGGGGAGGCCGGTCTGCACGTCCTGCTCCGCCTGCCGCCGGGCCGCCCCGATCATGTCCTGGCGCGGCGCGCGGCCGGCATCGGCCTGACCACGCCGGCCCTGTCCGGCTATTATCGGGACTCCGGCACCGCCGCCGGGAATGGCCTGCTTCTGGGGTTCGCCGCCCATGACCCGGCCGCGCTCGACCGCGCGGTGCGCGATCTCGCGCGGCTGGTCGGCGGGTGAGGGTGTCGAAGGTTAAACCGCCTCCGTCCTCCGCTCCGCCGCCGCCGTTTTCCAGGCGGGATGGCGCAGGCTCAACTGATGGGGACGGTCCTGCATGTCGAGCACCGGGCGCAGCACGGACGGGTCGGCGCGCATGGCGTCCTCGCCCGCCATGTGGACGATGCCCAGGCGGCGGTTGGGCAGGTAATACTCGACCAGCTCCCGCCGCTCCGGATCGAAACGCCAGGGGCCGATGTAGTTGCACCATTCCGGCAGCAGTTCCACCGGCAGACCGTCCAGATAGATGGCGCCGGCCATCGCCAGCTGGTCGGAGGTGAACAGCCGGCCCTTGCGCAGAACCCGTTTCTGCCAGCGCTGGAAGGCCTCCCAATGGGGGGCGTCGGCCTTCAGGGCATAGGCGCCGGCGTTGAGCGTCGGGCGGGTCGCCAGCGCCCGGCATTCGGCCGTGGTCAGGCCGGCGCGCGACGCGTTCTTGAACAGGATGGAGCGGACCCGGGCGAAACGGCCGAACAGCCAGTCCAGCCGCAGCTCCGTCTCCGAGAAGCGGCCGAACTGGGCGACGATGGCGAAGCGGTTCAGGGCGGCCCCCCGCCGCAGCATCTCCACCGCCTCCCAATCCTGCACCCAGGCGTCGGCGTCGATCCAGATCACCGTGTCATAGCCGGGAAAATATGTCGGCAGATGCAGCTTGGCCAGATTGGCCTTCAGATGGATGCGGTTGCGCAGCCTGTGCGCCGGGATGCTGACCGGCCAGGGCGGCGTCACCACGTTGGTCCCCAGCGCCTTCAGCTCCGCGATCTGCTCGGCGGTCAGACCGGCGTCGATCACGCCGATCGGGCATTCCGCCGCCGGCTTCAACACCCGCAGCGAGGCGATCAGCTCGCGGATCAGCGGACAATAGCGGGAGTCGCCGCCGGTGACGACGATGAAGGAACCCAGCATGATGTATCCGGTCAGCCTTAGGCGTAAGGTTGTGGGTTCGCCCACCCTGCCCGCTTAATCCGTTGGCGTCAATCGACGTCCAAGCGCAGGGCCAAGCCGCGGGTTCAAACCCCCAATGCCGACCGGCGATGTCCCGCATTGGCGTTCCGTCCGGATGAAACCTTCGGGCCGTTGGCGTGTTTCCGTCCGGTGTTCGCGTGACACCTGTTCCGTCAATCGCTTTTCGAGAGTGCTGGACCCATGATCGATCGGCAGGACCGGCTCTGGTACAAGGACGCCGTCATCTATCAGCTGCACATCAAGGCGTTCTTCGACGCCGACAATGACGGCATCGGCGATTTCGCCGGCCTGACCCAGAAGCTGGACTATATCCAGGATCTCGGCGTCACGGCGGTGTGGCTGCTGCCCTTCTACCCATCGCCGCTGCGTGACGACGGCTATGACATCGCCGACTACACCTCGGTCAACCCGACCTACGGGACCCTGGAGGATTTCCGGCGCTTCATGGAGGAATGCCACAACCGCGGCATCCGGGTGATCACCGAGCTGGTCATCAACCACACCTCCGACCAGCATCCCTGGTTCCAGCGCGCGCGGGAGGCGCCGGCCGGCTCCAACCACCGCGACTATTATGTCTGGTCCGACAGCGACCAGAAATACCAGGGCACGCGGATCATCTTCTGCGACACCGAGAAATCCAACTGGACCTGGGATCCGGTCGCCAACGCCTATTACTGGCACCGCTTCTATTCGCACCAGCCCGACCTGAACTTCGACAATCCCGAAGTGCTGGAGGAGGTGCTGAAGGTGATGCGCTTCTGGCTGGACATGGGGGTGGACGGGCTGCGGCTCGACGCCATCCCCTACCTGAAGGAGCGCGAGGGCACCAACAACGAGAATCTGCCGGAGACCCACGACGTCCTGAAGGCGATCCGCGCGGCGCTCGACGCCGAATATCCCGACCGCATGCTGCTGGCCGAGGCCAACCAGTGGCCGGAGGATGTGCTGCCCTATTTCGGCGATCCGGAAAAGGGCGGCGACGAATGCCACATGTCCTTCCACTTCCCGCTGATGCCGCGCATCTACATGGCGGTGGCGATGGAGGACCGGCATCCCATCGCCGACATCATGCGCCAGACCCCCGACATCCCGGCCGACTGCCAGTGGGCGATCTTCCTGCGCAACCATGACGAGCTGACGCTGGAGATGGTCACCGACAGCGAGCGCGACTATCTCTGGAACTTCTACGCCGCCGACCGGCGCATGCGGATCAACCTCGGCATCCGCCGCCGCCTCGCCCCGCTGCTGGAGAATGACCGCCGCAAGATCGAGCTGCTGAACAGCCTGCTGCTGTCGATGCCCGGCACGCCGGTGCTCTATTACGGCGACGAGATCGGCATGGGCGACAACATCTATCTCGGCGACCGCGACGGCGTGCGCACGCCGATGCAATGGTCGATCGACCGCAACGGCGGCTTCTCGCGCGCCGACCCGGCCCGGCTCTATCTGCCGGCGGTGCTCGACCCGATCTACGGCTTCATGGCGCTCAATGTCGAGGCGCAGGCCCGCAACCCCTCCTCGCTGCTGAACTGGATGAAGCGGCTGGTGGCGGTGCGCAAGCAGCGGCAGAGCTTCGGCCGTGGCGGCTTCTCACTGCTCTATCCCGGCAACCGCAAGGTCCTGGCCTACATCCGCTCCCTGGAAACGGAAGGCGGGTCGGAGATCGCGCTGTGCGTCGCCAATTTGTCGCGTTCGGCCCAGGCGGTGGAGCTCGACCTGAAGGCCTGGAAGGGCCGTATCCCGGTCGAGCTGCTCGGCCGCACCGTCTTCCCGCCGATCGGCGACCTTCCCTATCTGCTGACGCTGCCGGCCTACGGCTTCTACTGGTTCGCGCTCACCGCCGAGGCAGAACTGCCGACCTGGCACGAGACTCCGCCGGAGCCGGTGCCGGATCTGCTGACCATCGTGGTGCGTGACGGCTGGCACAGCCTGACCACCGGCAGGGCGGCGGACGATCTCGGCCGTGACATCCTCCAGGCCTTCCTGCCCAAGCAGCGCTGGTTCTCCGCCAAGGACCGCCGCATCACCCGCTCGCACGTCACGCTCGCCGCCCAGCTTCCGGGACAGGGCGAGGGCTTCATGCTGGTGCGGACGCGGGTGGGGCTGAGTGGGAGTTGGCTGGATGGCGATGCCGCCGACCAGAGCTATTTCCTGCCGATGGCGATGAGCTGGGAGGAGGGGGCCGGCGGCCCCGGCTGGCCGCTGCTGCCCTACACGCTGGGCAAGGTGCGGCGTGGCCCGCGCACCGGCGCCATCTATGACGCGGTGCAGGCCGACGGCTTCGCCCTGGCGCTGATCGAGGCGCTGCGGCGCGGCGACACGCTGAAACCAACCGCCGGCGAGGGGGCCATCCGCTTCTCCCCGACCGAGGCGCTGACCGCCATCGAGTTGCCGCCCGAGGCCGAGGTTCGGCGCCTGGGGGTCGAGCAGAGCAACACCTCCGTCCTGGTCGACAGCCAGATCGTGGTGAAGGTGCTGCGCCGTCTGGTCGAGGGCGAGCATCCCGAGGTCGAGATGGGCCGTTTCCTCACCGGGGTCGGCTTCGCCAACACCCCGGCCCTGCTGGGCACGGTGGAGCAGGTCGCCGCCGACGGCACGCCGACCGCGCTGGCGGTGGCCCAGGCCTTCGTCCGCAACCAGGGCGACGGCTGGGCCAGCACGGTGGAGGAGCTGGAGCGCCAGCTGGAGGACATCCGCCTGGGCGTCGCCGGCACCACCGAGGACGCCGCCGAATCGGGGGAACCCTTCGGCATGCATCTGGTGATGATGACCACGCTGGGCCAACGCACCGCCGAACTGCACCGGGCGCTGGCGCGGAGCACCGGCAACGCGGCCTTCGATCCGGAGCCGATCACGCCTGCGGATCTGGCGCGCTGGGGCGACGCCGTCCGTATCCAGGCCGAGGCCGCCTTCGCCGCCCTGCCCGGGGCGCTGGAGCGTCTGCCGGCCGAGGTGCGGACCGACGCCGAACAGGTGTTGGCCCGCCGGGCCGAGGCGATGGACCGCATTTCGGCACTGGCGTCGATGCCGCCCGGCGGCGTCAAGACCCGCATCCACGGCGACTATCATCTGGGTCAGGTCGTCCGCGCCCAGAATGACTGGTATATCCTCGATTTCGAGGGTGAGCCGGCCAAGACGCTGGAGGAACGCCGCGCCAAATCCAGCCCGTTGCGCGACGTGGCCGGCATGCTGCGCTCCTTCAACTATGCCGCCTGGGCGGCGCTGTTCCGGCTGGACAGCGCCGGCGAGGGGGCCAACAGCGGCGACAGCCCGGCGCTGGCCGCCGCCCGCGACTGGGAACGCCGCAGCATCGACTCCTTCCTCGACGGCTACCGCAAGGCGATCGAGGGCTGCCCGGCCTGGCCTTTGGGGGAAGACGCCGCCCGCGGCCTGCTGACCCTGTTCCTGCTGGAGAAGGCCTTCTACGAGATCGGCTACGAGGCGGCGAACCGGCCGAACTGGATCGGCATCCCGGTGAAGGGCGTGCTGGGGTTGCTCGATGACGCCAAGGAGGCGGGCATGGTGTGACGAAACCGCCGCGGGTATGTTCTTGTCGGGAGACGGCGTTCCGGCTGGACGGTGAACGATCAACGGTCCATGAAGACGATAGGGCCTCCACGAAGAAGGGCACTTGGCCAATGGCGAGCGACATGACGACGGACACCCGCAAGGACCAGGCGCAGACCGGCGTCTCCGGGAGCCGTTCCCCCGATCAGCGGCCCCCCGTTCCCCCTGCCGACCATTGGGCCGACCCTTGGGAGGAAGCCCTGCGCGCGGCGGCGGACGCCATCGCGCGGGCCGGCCATGGCGACCCCTTCGCCGTGCTGGGCATGCAGCAGGAGGCCCCCGGCCGCCCGGTCGAGGTCCGCGCCTTCGTGCCCGGCGCCGAAAAGCTGTGGGTGATCGACAGCGCCACCGGCGAGCCGGCGGGCGAGGCCGAGCGCATCCATCCCGACGGCTTCCACCGTGCCGTGCTGTCCGGCCGGACCGAGCGTTTCCGCTACCGCCTGCGCGTCCAATACCCGCTGGCGACCCAGGAGTTCGAGGACGCCTACCGCTTCGGCAACATGCTGGGCGAGCTGGACGTCCATCTGCTGGCCGAGGGCACCCATCTGCGCGCCTACGAGAAGCTGGGCGCCCATCCGCGCGAGGTCGACGGCGTCGCCGGTGTCTCCTTCGCCGTCTGGGCGCCCAGCGCCCGCAGCGTCAGCGTCGTCGGCGACTTCAACAATTGGGACGGCCGCCGCCTGCCGATGCGCCGGCGCGTCGAGGTCGGCGTCTGGGAGATCTTCGTCCCCGGCGCCCATGCCGGCCAGCGCTACAAATTCGAGATCCGGGGACCCGACGGCACCCTGATGCCGGCCAAGGCCGATCCCTACGCCTTCCAGGCGGAGATGCGCCCGGCCACCGCCTCGGTCGTCCATGGCCTGCCGCCCTATGAATGGCGCGACCAGGACTGGCAGAGCCATAAGCCGTCGTCGTCGGACCGCACCGCCCCCATCTCGATCTACGAGGTCCATCTCGGCTCCTGGGCGCGTGTGCCGGAGGAGGACAACCGCTTCCTGACCTATCAGGAGCTGGCGGAGCGGCTGATCCCCTACGCCAAGGACATGGGCTTCACCCATATCGAGCTTCTGCCGGTCACCGAGCATCCGTTCGACGGGTCCTGGGGCTACCAGCCCATCGGCCTCTATGCGCCGACCGCCCGCCACGGCTCGCCCGAGGATTTCAAGGACTTCGTCAACGCCTGCCACCGCGCCGGTCTCGGCGTGCTGCTCGACTGGGTGCCCGGCCATTTCCCGACCGACCCGCACGGGCTGGGCGATTTCGACGGTACGCACCTGTACGAGCATGCCGACCCGCGCCAGGGCTTCCACCAGGACTGGAACACCCTGATCTACAATTTCGGCCGGACGGAGGTGCAGAACTTCCTGCTGGGCAACGCGCTGTTCTGGCTCGACCAGTACAGGCTGGACGGGCTGCGCGTCGATGCCGTCGCCTCGATGCTCTATCTCGACTACAGCCGCAAGGAGGGCGAATGGGTCCCCAACCGGTTCGGCGGCCGGGAGAACCTCGAATCCATCGCCTTCCTCAAGCGCATGAACGAGCTGGTCTATGGCCAGCAGCCGGGGGCGATGACGGTGGCGGAGGAGTCCACCTCATGGCCGATGGTGTCGAAGCCCACATATCTCGGTGGTCTCGGTTTCGGCTACAAATGGAACATGGGCTGGATGCATGACACGCTGCATTACATGCAGAACGACCCGATCCATCGCCGCTACCATCACCACCAGATGACCTTCGGGCTGATCTATCAGTTCTCCGAAAATTTCGTGCTGCCGCTCAGCCATGACGAGGTGGTGCATGGCAAGGGTTCGCTGATCAACAAGATGCCGGGCGACGAGTGGCAGAAATTCGCCAATCTGCGCGCCTATTACGGCTTCATGTTCGCCCATCCCGGCAAGAAGCTGTTGTTCATGGGCGGCGAGTTCGCCCAGTGGAACGAGTGGAGCGAGGCGCGCAGCCTGGACTGGCATCTGCTGGAGCAGCCGCCGCACCGGGGCATGCGCGATCTGGTGCGCGACCTCAACCACCTCTACCGCGAGTTGGCGCCGCTGCACAGGACCGACTGCGACCCGTCCGGCTTCGAGTGGATCGAATCGAACGACAACGAGAATTCGGTCTTCACCTTCCTGCGCAAGGCCGACCAGTCCGGGCACATCGTCATCGCCGTCTGCAACTTCACCCCGGTGCCGCGCCAGGGCTACCGCGTCGGCGTGCCGCTGCCCGGCCGCTATGTCGAGCGGCTGAACACCGACGACGCGACATACGGCGGCAGCGGCGTCGGCAATCCGGGCGGCGGCGTCTATGCCGAGGAGATGCCCTGGCATGGCCGCACCCACTCGCTGGACCTGACCATCCCGCCGCTGTCGACGCTGATTCTGGAGCGGAAGGCGGAGTAGGAAATTCAACCCTCTCCCGCCTGGGGAGAGGGAGACGCGCGCAATAGCCTCCTCTTCCCGTTGCCAACCTCCCTTGACGCCGCCGGGGGGAGGCTTTCTTATTGGATCCCTTGTGTCTTTTCGGGGAACCGGTGAGGCGTGCGCTGGCTGATGGTCGACAGGATCACTTTCCCCTCCATCGATGAGGCGCGGCGCACCCGGCTGGCGGACCGCGCGGCGCCCTGCCGCCACGGGCGTGGAACAGTGGAACGCCCCGCGAAATCTGTTTCATGCTGTTTCAAACGTTCCATTCGCCGCCCCGCCGCATCGCTGGCCCTGACGATCATCTCCACGACCTCCACCACACAGGCCGCCCGCTGATGCCCCCCATTTCCGCCCGCACCCCGGTCTGGCCCGGCAAGCCCCATCCGCTCGGCGCCACCTGGGACGGGTTCGGCGTCAATTTCGCGATCTTCTCCGCCAATGCCGAACGGGTGGAGCTCTGCCTGTTCGACAAGACCGGCCAGCGCGAAGTGGAGCGCATCACCCTGCCGGAACACACCGACGAGGTCTGGCACGGCTATCTCCCCGACGCCCGGCCCGGCCTGCTCTACGGCTATCGTGTCCATGGGCCGTACGAACCGGAGGAGGGGCACCGCTTCAACCCGAACAAGCTGCTGCTCGACCCCTATGCCCGGGCGCTGTTCGGCGGCTTCAAATGGTCGGACGCCCATTACGGCTACCGGGTCGGCTCGACCAAGGAGGATCTGTCCTTCGACCGGCGCGACAACGCCCGCGGCATGCCGAAATGCCGGGTGGTGGACGGCGCCTTCACCTGGGGTCACGACCGCCACCGCCGGGTGCCCTGGACCGAGACGGTGCTGTACGAGACCCATGTCCGCGGCTTCACCATGCGCCACCCCGACGTGCCGACCCATCTGCGCGGCACCTTCGCCGGCATGTCGACCCAGGCCGTCGTCGAGTATCTGCGGGCGCTCGGCATCACCTCGGTGGAGTTCCTGCCGGTCCAGGCCGTCGCCGACGAACAGCATCTCGTCACCCGCGGCCTGACCAATTACTGGGGCTACAACACCATAGGCTTCTTCGCGCCGGAACCGCGCTACATGAACACCGGCGTCCTGTCGGAGTTCAAGACGATGGTCGCCCGCCTGCACGAGGCGGGGATCGAGGTCATCCTCGACGTCGTCTACAACCACACCGCCGAGGGCAACCATCTGGGGCCGACCCTGTCCTTCAAGGGCATCGACAATCTCAGCTATTACCGGCTGATGCCGGACGACCCGCGCCACTACATCAACGACACCGGCACCGGCAACACGCTGGATTTCAGCCATCCGCGCGTGGTCCAGCTGGTGATGGACAGCCTGCGCTACTGGGTGACGGAGATGCATGTCGACGGCTTCCGCTTCGACCTCGCCACCGTGCTGGCGCGCGAGCCCTACGGCTATGATCCGGGATCGGGCTTCCTCGACGCCGTGCGCCAGGACCCGGTGCTGGCTGACGTCAAGCTGATCGCCGAACCGTGGGATGTCGGTCCCGGCGGCTATCAGGTCGGCAACTTCCCGCCGGGCTGGGCCGAGTGGAACGACCGCTACCGCGACACCGTCCGACGTTACTGGCGCGGCGACGACGGCATGCTTCCGGAACTCGCCGGCCGCATCGCCGGCTCCGCCGACCTGTTCGAGAAGCGCGGGCGCCGCCCCTGGGCCAGCGTCAACTTCATCACCGCTCATGACGGCTTCACCCTGCATGATCTCGTCTCCTACAACGACAAGCACAATTGGGCGAATGGCGAGGAGAACCGCGACGGCCATTCCTCCAACTGCTCCTGGAACCATGGGGCGGAGGGCGAGACCGCCGACGCCGGCATCAACGAGCTGCGGGCGCGGCAGAAGCGCAACCTGCTGGCGACGCTGATGCTGTCACAGGGCACGCCGATGATGCTGGCCGGCGACGAGCTGGGTCACAGCCAGAGCGGCAACAACAACGCCTATTGCCAGGACAACGACATCACCTGGCTGGACTGGGGCAAGCGCGACGGGTCGCTGGTGTCCTTCGTCCGCCGGCTGGTCGCGCTGCGCCGTGTCCATCCGGTGCTGCGCCGTCCCATCTTCCTGCATGGGCGGGAAACCGCGGCCAACGGGCTGAAGGACATCGTCTGGTATAATGCCCAGGGGGTGGAGAAGACGGCGGAGCATTGGCGCAACACCCAGGCGCGCTGCATCGTCCTGCTGCTGAACGGGCGCGCCGGCGGCCATGTCGGACCGGACGGACAGCCGCTGTCCGACGGTGTCCTGCTG
Organism: Azospirillum sp. B510; assembly: GCF_000010725.1. Taxonomy (NCBI): domain Bacteria; kingdom Pseudomonadati; phylum Pseudomonadota; class Alphaproteobacteria; order Rhodospirillales; family Azospirillaceae; genus Azospirillum; species Azospirillum sp. B510. The sequence goes on from NC_013855.1 coordinate 55,978, forward strand.
ATCGTGCTGAACGCCCATGCCGACACCCTGACCGTCACCCTGCCCGACGTGCCGGGGGGCCGCGGCTGGCGCTGCGTGCTCGACACCCGCGTCGCCGACGGGGCGGGGGACGAGCGCATGCATCTGGCCGGTCGGGCGGTGCTGGTCGATGGCCGGACGGTGCTGGTCTTCACCCTGGTGGAGCAGCCGGGCATGTGACCGACGGAGAGACGATGGGCAGCCGGGCAGGGTGGGACGCGGTCCCCTGCGATCCTTTGCCACCCTTCCCGCACCGGGCGGAGATGCTACCGCGACGGGCGGAGCCAAAGCGTGTTACGCTGCCGCGCGTGTTCCCGTCACAGCCTCAGCGGAGCTTCGGGTAGGACCATGCCGGACTACGATTTCTCGCAGGTCGACGCCGCGATCATCGATGGCCAGGCCAACGCCGGACGCGTGTTCCGCGATGTGCTGATCCGGCTGGGCTTTCGCCGGGTCGAGCTGTTCGATCAGGTGAAGGCCGCCGCCGGCCTGCTGACCGCCGCGATGCCCGATCTGGTTCTGGTCGACGCCGATGGCGAACCGGCGGAGGCCTTCCAGTTCATCCGCGCCCTGCGCAACGAGCCGTCGGTTCCCAACCCCTTTGCCGGCATCATCGTCACCACCTGGACGCCGACCCCGGCGCTGCTGACCCGCGTCACCAATGTCGGCGGCGACGATCTGCTGCTGAAGCCGGCGTCCCCCAAGCAGGTGCGCGACCGCGTCGTCAGCCTGATCGAATCGCGCAAGGGCTTCGTCGTCACCGCCGACTATACCGGTCCCGACCGCCGCAAATCGCCGCGCGAGGGGGCTCTGGTCCCGGTGCTGGACGCCCCCAACACGTTGCGGCTGAAGGCGACCGGCCAATGGACCCAGTCGGGCGCGCGCCTGTTGCTGAACGATGCGATCGCCGCCGTCACCACCCAGAAGCGTCTGCGTGCCGGCATCCAGGTCGCCTTTCTGGTCGAATTCGCCCTGCCGGGGCTGGCACGGCCGGCGCCCGACCGCATGTCGATCGACCATGTCGGCCGCATCGGCGGCTTCGTCGACGACCTGTTGCGCCGGCTGGACCAGGAGGGCGACCATGCTCCCATCGAGGCGGTCGCCCACGCCCTCAAGGCGCTGGCCGGCACGGTGCGCGCCGCCGCCGAGTCCGGCCCGGTCTCCGCCGACGACCGTGATCAGTTGCAATCGCTGTCCCGCGCCCTCATGCGGGCGGTCGATCCCGACCGTCCGCTGGAGGCTATGGTGCGCGAGGTGTCGTCCGCCGTCGCCGGCTATCGCAGCCGGCTGGAGCAGATCGCCCAGGCCAAGGCGGCCGGCGCGGCTGGCAACGGCACGGACAACACCGGAGCCCCGTCCGCCCCGCCTGCCGCTGCGGGACCGGCGCCTGCCACCCTTCCAGCCGGCTGAGGGGAGCGGCGCCGATGGCATAGGCCGCCTGCGGCATTGACGCCGCGACCTCTCCACTTCCTAGGCTCCATCCTTCCTTCCGAAAACCCGCGGGGACCCTGCATGAGTGATCTCGACCGGCTGGCCGATCTGCTTGGACTTGAACCCCACTATCACGACATCTGGGGCAACCGGCGGGAGACCTCTTCCGCCACCAAGCGGGCGTTGATCGCGGCGATGGGGCTGCCGGCCGCTACGGACGAGGAGGTCGCCGCCAGCCTGCGCGCGGTTGAACGCCGGTCCTGGACCCGCCCGCTGCCGCCGGTGCTGGTCAGTGGCGAGGGTCAGGAGATCGGGCTCGGCGTCGCCCTGCCGGCCGGGCTCGACGATGCCACGCTGGTCTGGGACCTGACGCCGGAGGGCGGGAGCACCAGGGGCGGCCGCGTCGCGGTCCGTGACCTGCCGGTGACCGACCGCGCGACCATCGATGGCACCAGCCATGAGCGCCGGGCGCTGGGCGCCCTGCTGCCGGTGTCGCTGCCCATCGGGTATCACCGGCTGGATGTGCATGTGGAGACCACGAACGGCATCGGCGCCGGCCTGTCCGGCTCCACCACCCTGATCGTCACGCCCGAGCACTGCGTGACGATGGAGGAGATGGCGCCGGGCGGCCGTAGCTGGGGCATCGGCTTGCAGATCTATTCCCTGCGGTCGGAGCAGGATTGGGGCATGGGCGATTTCCGCGACCTCGCCGGCTTCGCCGAGGTCGCCGGACGGCTGGGGGCCGGGCTGGTCGGCCTGAACCCGCTGCACGCCCTGTTCCCGGCCGATCCGAACCATATCGGTCCCTATTCGCCGTCCAGCCGCCAATTCCTCAACATCCTCTACATCGACCCGGCCTCCGTCCCCGAATTCTCCGCCCCCGAAGGCGCCGGTGCCGATGATCTGCATGAGCGGATCGAAGCTCCGGCATTCCAGGCGGCGCTGAGTGCCGCGCGGCGGGCGGAGCTGGTCGATTATCCCGCGGTCGCCGCCCTGAAGCTGCCGCTTCTGGAGGCGCTGCATACCCGTTTCCGCGCGCTGCCGGACGATGCCCCGCGCAAGGCCGCCTATGCCGCCTTCCGGCGGGAGATGGGCACGGCGCTGGACCGCCATGCCCTGTTCGATGCCCTGCACGAGCATTTCTTCCGCCAGGATTCCGCGCAATGGATGTGGCGGAACTGGCCGGCCGCCTTCCAGAACCCGCAAAGCGCCGAGGTTGCCGCCTTTGCCGCCGAGCATGCCGACCGGGTCGATTTCTTCGCCTGGGCGCAGTTCGAGGCGGACCGCCAGCTGGGCGAGGCGGCAGGGCGGGGAAGGGCCGCCGGGCTTGCCATGGGCTTTTACCGCGACCTTGCCGTCGCCGCCCATCCCGGCGGCGGGTCCGCCTGGGCCGATCCGTCGATGCTGGTGCAGGGTGCCAATGTCGGGGCGCCGCCTGATCAGTTCAACCTGAAGGGCCAGAATTGGGGCTTGGCGCCGCTGTCGCCGCTCGGCCTGCGCGAGGCGGCCTACCGGCCTTTCGTCGAGCTTCTGCGCGCCAACATGCGCCATGCCGCGGCGCTGCGCATCGACCATGTGATGGCGTTGCAGCATCTGTTCTGGATTCCGGAGGATGGCAGTGATGGCGCCTATGTCGCCTATCCCTTCCATGACCTGTTGCGCATCGTGGCGCTGGAGAGCCGCCGCAGCCGCTGTGTCGTGATCGGCGAGGATCTGGGCACGGTGCCGGAGGGCTTCCGTCCGGCTTTGGAGCGGGCCGGCATCCTGAGTTACCGCGTGCTCTATTTCGAGCGCACGGCCGATGGCGGCTTCAAGCCTCCCGGCGACTATCCGGCCGGCTCGATGGCGACGGTCAGCACCCATGATCTGGCGCCGTTCAAGGGGTTCTGGACCGGCCGCGATCTCGACTGGCGTCAGCGTCTCGGCCTCTATCCCGACGACGCCAGCCGAGACAAGGACCGCTGGGACCGTGGCGTCGACCGCTGGCGCCTGTTGCAGGCCCTGTCGCGGGAGGGGCTGCGTCCGGACAGCTATCCGACCGAGGATGGAGCCCAGCCCTTCCGGGTCGAGCTGTCCGTCGCCGTCCATGCCTTTCTGGCGCATACGCCGTCCCGCATCGTGATGGTGCAGATCGAGGACGCGGTGGCGGATGATGAGCAGCCCAACCTTCCCGGCACGGTGGACCAGCATCCCAATTGGCGCAGACGCCTTCCCTGCAAACTGGAGGAATTGGAGAGCAACAACGATTTCCGCCTTATCATCGCCCCGATGGCGGATGCCGTCGCGCGCTGACCGATGAGGGTCGCCGACTTGTGGAAAGCAAGCTGGCGGCCCGCGTTCGAAAAAACTAGGGCCTGTTGACATTCGCGTTGAGAAGAGGCTTCCGGTGGTCGTAGAAATTTGATTCAAGGCTACCAAAAGGGAGGTGGCCTTGGATCGGATTGTATTGCGAGATGATCAGTGGGAGCGGATAGCGCCGCTTCTTCCCGGCAAAGTGGGCGACCCTGGCCGCTCGGCAGCGGACAATCGCCTGTTTTTGGAGGCGGTCCTGTGGATCGTCCGCGTTGGAGCGCCCTGGCGGGACTTGCCTGCAGCGTTCGGCAATTGGAACTCGGTGTTCCAGCGCTATCGCCGATGGGCCAAGGCCGGTGTCTTCGACGAGGTCTTCGCCGCTTTATCGAGCGACGCGGACTTCGAGTACGCGATCATTGATGGCACGATTGTCCGGGTGCATCAGCACGGTACCGGCGCAAGGGGGGGACTCAGGCTCAGGCCATCGGTCGCTCTCGTGGCGGGCTGACGACCAAGATCCTGGCCGTCGTCGATGCGTTGGGGAACCTTGGGCGCTTCATCCTGCTGCCGGGCCAGCGACATGACAGCGTCGGCGTCGAACCGGTGCTGGACGGTATCGAATTCTCCGCCTTGCTGGCTGACAAAGCCTTCGACAGCAACGCCATCCGTATCTTGATCGCCGAGCGAGGCGCGGTCGCCGTCATTCCGTCCAAGGCCAACCGATCTCCCCCGATTCCCCACGACGCCGAGATGTACAAATGGCGCCATCTGGTCGAGAACTTCTTCTGCAAAATCAAAGAATTCCGACGCATCGCCACACGATACGACAAAACTGATACAAGCTTCGCCGCTGCCATTAACCTCGTCGCTACCGTCTTGGTAACACGATGAATGTCAACAGGCCCTAGTACTACAGCCGGTCGCGAAAGACGGAATATGCGGCCGGGCGGCCTGTTGAGCTTGGAACCGACTGGAGGGTCCGAGCATGACCGAGATGACGGAAGCGGCGGAATGGTCCGATGCCCTGGAAGGGCTGGTCGGCGGATTGAGGTCCTTCTACAGCGCGGCCGGTCGCCAACGGGCTCTGCGTTACGTGAGAGGTCTTTTGGCGCCGCTGGATCGCAAGAATGGCTGGCAGTTGGCCGAAGCCGCCGGGGATTGCTCGCCGGCGGCGATGCAGGATTTCCTGGCCCGGACCCGTTGGGATGCCGACGCCGTCCGCGACGACCTCCAGGCCTATGTCATCGAACGGTTGAGCGACGATGAGGCCGTGCTGGTCCTCGATGAAACCGGCTTCGTCAAGAAGGGCACCCGCTCGGTCGGGGTGAAGCGGCAGTATTCCGGCACCGCCGGACGTATCGAAAACTGCCAGATCGGCGTCTTCCTCGGCTACGCCAGCCGACGCGGCCGGGTGCTGGTCGACCGCGCTCTCTATCTGCCCGAGGACTGGGCTGGCAACGACGAACGCCGACGGATGGCCGGCGTCCCCAACGCCGTCGGCTTCGCCACCAAGCCGAAACTGGGGCGGGCGATGCTGGAGCGCGCCGTGGCAGCCGGCCTGCCCTGCCGCTGGGTGACCGCCGACTCCGTCTACGGCGGGGACTACGCGCTGCGGCTATGGCTGGAGCGCCAACCGCTGGGCTACGTGCTGGCGATCACCAGCAAACAGCGCGCGCCCATGGGCTTCGATACGGTCAAGGAGCGGACGACCGGCTTCACCGCCACCGACTGGCAGCGGTTGAGTGCTGGCGACGGAGCCAAGGGGCCACGCCTCTACGACTGGGCGCACAAAACCTACGCTTCCCTGCGCGAGGGCTGGTGCCGCGGTCTGCTGGTGCGCCGCTCCATCGCCGAGCCGGACAAACTCACCTACTATCTGACCTTCGCCCCGGAAGGCACGCCGGTCGCCACATTGGTCCGGGTCGCCGGGTCGCGCTGGACCATCGAGTCCTGCTTCGAGGCGGCGAAGGGCGAGGTCGGGCTCGACCAGTACGAGGTGCGCTCGTGGACCGGCTGGCACCGCCACGTCACCTTGGCCATGCTGGCCCTGGCCTTTCTCACCGTCGTGCGCACGGCGGCCATCGGGGGGAGAGGATCAACTCGACCTGTCCGCCGATCTTCTGCCCTTGACCGTGCCCGAGATCCGCACCCTCCTGGTCGCCTTGATCGGCCGGCCCCCCGCGCCACCCACCGCCATTATCGATTGGTCCATCTGGCGAAGACGCCACCAACAGCGAGCACGGCGCTCCCATTGGAAACGACGCACCCAAACCGATAAGGACCGGCTGTAGTACTAGGGCCTGTTGACATTCGCGTTGAGAAGAGGCTTCCGGTGGTCGTAGAAATTTGATTCAAGGCTACCAAAAGGGAGGTGGCCTTGGATCGGATTGTATTGCGAGATGATCAGTGGGAGCGGATAGCGCCGCTTCTTCCCGGCAAAGTGGGCGACCCTGGCCGCTCGGCAGCGGACAATCGCCTGTTTTTGGAGGCGGTCCTGTGGATCGTCCGCGTTGGAGCGCCCTGGCGGGACTTGCCTGCAGCGTTCGGCAATTGGAACTCGGTGTTCCAGCGCTATCGCCGATGGGCCAAGGCCGGTGTCTTCGACGAGGTCTTCGCCGCTTTATCGAGCGACGCGGACTTCGAGTACGCGATCATTGATGGCACGATTGTCCGGGTGCATCAGCACGGTACCGGCGCAAGGGGGGGACTCAGGCTCAGGCCATCGGTCGCTCTCGTGGCGGGCTGACGACCAAGATCCTGGCCGTCGTCGATGCGCTGGGGAACCTTGGGCGCTTCATCCTGCTGCCGGGCCAGCGACATGACAGCGTCGGCGTCGAACCGGTGCTGGACGGTATCGAATTCTCCGCCTTGCTGGCTGACAAAGCCTTCGACAGCAACGCCATCCGTATCTTGATCGCCGAGCAAGGCGCGGTCGCCGTCATTCCGTCCAAGGCCAACCGATCTCCCCCGATTCCCCACGACGCCGAGATGTACAAATGGCGCCATCTGGTCGAGAACTTCTTCTGCAAAATCAAAGAATTCCGACGCATCGCCACACGATACGACAAAACTGATACAAGCTTCGCCGCTGCCATTAACCTCGTCGCTACCGTCTTGGTAACACGATGAATGTCAACAGGCCCTAGAAAAAAATGCGATCGGAGCGAAAAAAGCTCTTCACAGCCCGGCGGGTGATCGTTATAAACCCGCCCACACCACGGGGCACGGCGGAATGCACAGCCCCGGTGACGGTCTGGGGGATCGTCTAGCGGTAGGACAGCGGACTCTGACTCCGCCAGCCTAGGTTCGAATCCTAGTCCCCCAACCAACTCTCACGACTTCCCTTTGGAAACAGCCACTTGGTTCCGCCGCTCCTGCAATGACCCGCAGGTGGTGCCCATGGCTGTAGCCCAAAGCTGCTGCCCAACGCATCGCCCGGTCCCGTCAGAGTACCGAGCATGGGCCAAACTGCGCACCTCGTCCTCCGTCACCAGACCTGGCACTGGCGCCGCCGCGTTCCATCCGACTTGCAGCTGACGTCTCCACGCGGGAGACTGAGCCTGTCGCTCGGAACGGGCGTCCTCCGAGCAGCCCGGCGCATCGCCCTGTTGCTCGACCTCGCGCTGGAGGAGTTGCGTATGCATCAGGCACCGCTGGACCCCACCACGCTCACCTCAATCCTGACCAAGATCCGCGACGACGCCCTGGCCGCCGATCAGGCCGAGCGCGCGCAACTGCCGCCGGATCTTGGATTCCTCCCGCACCCGACCGCCTCTCGCCGCATCGTCGCGCCGACTGACCTCGGCCAACGCCTCCTGCGCTGGCTGGCTGAACAGGGGCTGATGACCGGGATCGACGACACCGACCTCCGGGACCCCCTGAAGGGGCGTGGAGATGGATTCGCGACGGGCGGCGGCGACAACGCCGACGGTTCCGCCATGGTCCACGGCGCCGGGGAGATGCGGCAATCGACGGATGGCGGACCGGTGCACCGCGGTCCCTTGCTGCCGCCGGACCTGGACCATGATATCCGGGCGTTCATCGCCGCTCACCCGGCCCCTCCTGCCCGAATGACGACGGCACGGGCCGCATCGGACATCCGCGCGACGATCGCCCAAGGGGTGCAGGGAGCATTCCACGATGCCGCCCGACGCAACGACGGCGCTATGGCGCAGGGGCACGTGCAGCGCATCGTCGACAATATGGTGGCTGAAGGGCACGCCTTTCAGCTTGGCGACAGGGCCGTCCTGGAGCGGCACGCCCTGCCGGTGCTCGCCGCCGTGCATGAGCAAGTTGCATCGCGAGAGCGCAAGCCTCAGCCGATCGATCTGGGATCACCCGGTCCGATGTCGTTGCCCCAGCCGGCTAATATGACGCCGGCCATACCTTTTCCCTGTGCGTTCACAGCCCCGGTTGCACAAGTTACGACATCCACCACGCCGGTGCCCACCGTTACGGAGATGCTCAAAAAGTGCATCGCGTTGAAGAAGAGCAAGGGATGGAACGACAAATCAATCGCTGATGCGTCAACCACAATCAGGATGTTTGTCGAGTTTCGTGGCGATGCACCCATTGACCAAGTGACGACCGCCGACGCCTTTAATTTCAAGCAACTTTTGATCGGAGTGCCCAAGCTCGCCGGCAAGGGAAGATTTGCTGGCATGGGGATCCAGGAGTTGGTGGCGGAAGCCGATGCGCTTGAGCAATCACTGAATGATGGCCAAGTGGAACCAGGCACTATTGCCGGCGTCAGCATGGATGAAGATGACGAAAGCTGGCATGTTGATCGTTATTCAATAACAACAATCAACAAGCACATTAACTTTCTGAACGTCATATTCAAAGTCGGCATGCAATATCTTGGTCGTAAAGAAGATCACTCGGTCTTCGCCGATCAATTTTATGACAAGGCTCTGGTTCGGGAGCAGCGGCGGAAGCGTCCTGCCTACGAAGTGTCGGAGCTTGAGAAATTATTCCGCACGCCAGCGTGGACTGGTTGCGTTGACGATCGTCTGCGGGCAACGTCATCCAGTGTTCCGCCATCGCGCGATGCCCGATTTTGGGCCCCTCTGGTTGCAGCGCATCAAGGGATGCGACTGGAAGAATGCCTGCAATTGAAGCCGGAAGACATCGGCGAACAAGAGGGAATCCCAGTCATCCGTATCCGTGAAGGCAAGGGGCAAAAGCTCAAGACTGCATCAAGTGCCCGTGTTGTCCCGGTTCACTCGACACTCATTCAGCTCGGTTTTCTGCAATATGCGGCAGATCATCGAGCTGAAGGCGCATCATTTCTGTACCCTGAATTGAAGCGTGGGGGTAAATTCGCAACTTTTGGCCATAGCTTCAGCATGTGGTGGACGGATTATAGACGGGCTATCGGGATCTACGAGCCGGGCAAGGACTTCCATGCTTTTCGAACGACGGTGAATACTCAGCTGTTGCGCCGGGGCGTCAATGAAACGTCAATCAAGTCTTTGCTCGGTCACAGCACCAATGGTGATATTACTGCTCAAGATTATAACGCAGGTCTGAAAATAGATGATCTCCGTCGAGCGTTGGAGCTTTGGCACTTTGATGTTAACCACTTGATTGGCTGATTGGTCCAGGCTCAAAGTGCTTCCGTTCCTCCGTCAGTTGAGCAGGGCTGACGGAGGGTTTCGGCAGATTATTATCAACTGCAAGCTTCTGCATGCCGACTACTTCAACTTAATTGAAGTCAGCCATTGTCCTTATGATGCCTGGAAATTGCGGCGGCGTCGCGCATGCGCTGATGGGCTGTCGCTGGCGGTGGTGTCGGTGCCGGAGCCCAATGCGTGATATCATCATTGGTCACGAATGTTTTAAAATCATCGACCCAATATCCAATCTGCTCGACCCAGCGAACAAAAATACGGTACTCGTCACCTGGCGCGTCCCATGGCTGATATTTCAGGAAGTCACCGGACATCGCGACGAGGATCCTCGACCCGTCCCGCGGAGCCGTTTCAAGAGGTTGCCAATCAATCACTGATGTGTCTCCGATATAGTCGTTCGGAGGCGCAAGCGAAGCAGGTCATGTTGGATTCCGGTGGCGAGGAGCGCGAGCAGCAGAGTCTCGGGCTCGGCCGTGGTGGCCACCTGACGCAATCGCGTGGACAATACCAGTAGCTTCGCGTCGGCATCGGCCCAGGTGTGAGCCGGCAGTTTTGTAAGGCTTTCCAAAGCATCGGCAAGGTGGTCGCAGCGGTCGGCGGTTTCCCGTTCACTCTCTTGATGGCTACCTGGACCGCTGTCGGTCAGCCATTGTCGGGCGAGGCGTCCGATCGGCGATTCCGGCCGATCTGCGGGATTGGGACGCGGCGCGGCGGGATGGTCCATCATTTCGCCTCCTCCCCGTCATTCACGCAGGCTGAGCGTGGCAGTCGATACCGCGATAGCCCATCCCTTCTCGTCACGACGGATCGATTTCTGGACATCGATCGTCATCTTCAGATTGACGCTCCGGGCCATGGTCGTCGCCCAGTCAAGAATTCCCGCAGCATCGCTCAGATGGCGGCGCATCCGCTTGTAATGGTCATGTTGGCTCGCCAGCGGCTGCCATGGCTGCGGTGCGGTCCGCCGGGCCGCGACGACCAGGAGATGGGCATCGTCGAGTGCTTCGGCTATCGCTCCCACGGCGCAACGGGTATGGTCGTCATCGACCTGATGCCGCCAGCAGACAAGGTCGGTGGTCACCACGCGGACAAGGTCGGCGGTTTCGACCACCGCCTTTGGCCCGTCCGTGGGATTTGTTTTGAAGAGTTGGTCTTCCAGAGCATCGAAGGTGGCAGATAGAGAATGGTCGGGCAGTACGGTTTTATCTGGCAAAACCGTGGGATCGGTCGAGGTCATAGGGATGCCTCTAGCCGCCTTTATTCACCAGGGTGGCGAGCGGTCTGGTCGCCGCGTTGAGATGATCAACGTTGGGCTGTATGGGCGCGCGTCGTCGGCCGCCGCGCTGACGGCGGCGTGACGGTGTCGGAGTTGGTGGTGGAGGGGATTGGGTGACGGCTGGGGCACGCTGCCCCGGTGCTCAGCAGATGAGCCGGGGCATGCGGCCGAGGGCGAGGTGGATGATCGCCTGATCAGGCGCGCTGGTCGGCAGGTGCACCTTGATCTGCGTCTTCATCTCCACGATACGCGCGGCGGTCTTCACCAAGCGCAGCCGCAAGGTGTCGAATTGCACCGTGCGCCAGCGGGAGCGTTTCGGCATCAGCGAGCGCAGGCTCCACAGCAGCCAGTACGCCCCGGCGTGCAGGAACAGGCGGAACTGGTTGGCCGTCGCCTTGGTGCAGGAGGTCCGGTCTGCGGCAAGGTGGGATTTCCAGGCTTTTATATGATTTTCCGCCTGTCCCCTCGCGCAATACAGGCCGGCATACAGCCAGCGACCCGTGCCGTGGCGTAGGTTGGTGACGATGAAGCGGCTGTCGGTGCCCTGGTCTCCTGCCTCGACGCGCGCGACGATGCGGCGGACCCGGCTCCAGGTGCTGGCCCCGTCATAGAATTCCTTGAAGCGGCGCACCTTGTCGGCTCCGGGCATGGCCTGGAAGCGCGCCGCGGTGCTGGCCTCCAGCGTGGTGACGTGACGGCGCAGTGTGCTGCTGGTCGGCAGACCGAGCACGTAGTCGAGCCCCTCCGCCTCGCACCAGTCCAGCACCTCCGGGCAGGCGTAATGGCCGTCGGCGCGCAGCAGGATCTCGGTCTTGGGCCAGTTTGCCCGAATGGCGCGGAGCAGGCGACGCAGGAAGGTCCGGATCTCCGTCCCCTTGGGCCGCTTGGCTGGGCGCAGCACAGCGGTGACAAAGCGGCCGTTGCCGTCGAAGACAACGATGGGCTGGAAGCCGTACTCGTCATAATGGGCGTTGAACAGGCGCAACTGCTGACCGCCATGCACCGTGTCGAAGGTGTCGTCTACATCCAGCACGATGCGCTTGGGCACCTGGCGAAAGGACGCGCAGTAGAGATCGACCATGGCTCGGCCCATGCGCAGCAGTGCGCGGGTATCCGGCAGGTTCTCCAGGCGCGAGATGGTGGCTTGCGAGCAAAGGTCACGCTCGGACGGCAGGCGTTCCAGGGCCATCTTGAACAGCGGGTCGGAGCGTAGGCTGCCGGCGTCGTTGCCGTCCTCGTAGCCCGCCGCGATGGCCAGCAGGCGAAAGCCGATGATGTCGGCCAGCGAATGCACGGTGCGCGTTGGATCGCGCGGGTCCTCAATACAGGCGGCCAGCCGATCGGCAATCCGCAGCCGCTTCGCCACCTCCCGCAGCACCAGCAGCCCGCCATCGGAGGACAGGCGGCCGCCATCAAAGCGCCCGATCACCGGCTTTCCAGCAACGGGTGACAGGCCGGGCAGCGGCAGGGTATGATCAACCATGGCGGGTGGGCGCTCCGGAAACGGCAGGAGTTGGCGTCAGCACCCAAATCCTACGGCCGCTCAACGGATGCCGCTACACCCGCCAACCCTCATGAATTTTCCCGGCTAGTAATGGGGAAGGGGAGTGGGGGGCTGTTGGATGCGGGGACCAGCCATTGCAGACCTCTGCATGCCGACGCGTACCGCCAATTCTCCAGGGTGGTTTTGCGTCCGGTCACCGTGACCCGAACCGGTCACGACGCTGGTGGCAATCGCCATTTGGTCTACTGCTTCCTCCTTCCCCGGCACGGCCAGCGGGACGGAAGCAACGTCAGATAGGTGTCGCTGTCGAGGTATTCCGGCCGCCGCCGCATCATTGCGATGCAGCAACGGTTGCACAGCGCAAAGGTATCTGGATCGTCGGGCGGCCCAACAAGAAGCCAAGTGTCGGGACCGGCGCGGTCCTGGTCGTGCCAGATGCCGTAGCGTGCACAGCGGCAGGTTTCGGCCGTCGATGGCGTGTGCTTCATTAGAGATGGCATCGTTCGCCGCATGGTCATCAGCGATTTCCACCCTGTTCGGCTGTGGGAGTGTTTTGGTGACGGGTGTCGGGGAAACCGAGGCGGGTCAGCCGACGACACGCGAAGCATCATCCGCGCCGTCGATGCGGGCGATCAGATCCCGGGCTTGGCGAATCAGCCAGAGCGGTGCATATGCAGGATCATCATCGGCACGATCGATGAGCGCTTCGGCCTGCTCTCTCGCGATGTCGAGGTCACCGGCCGCATGGTGGTGCAGCGCCGCGCGCAGGAGCAAGTCGGGACGCCCGCCGTTGGCGGCACAGTCCCGTTCAGCACGTTCAGCAATCCGACGCAGCCGGGAAATGCGGGCTGCAGCGGATTCGACGGACGGTTGCATGGATTTCATAGCAATGGGTCCGGAGTGATCGATGGGTGGCGTCCGGCTGGACCGCGGCGCCGCAGAGCGCGGCCGCGGCCCAGCCGGACGCCACCTCCGCTCCACGCTACGGGTCGTTCATCCCAGGTTCGGGTGGTCGGATGGATTTTGGCTCTTATGCTTGCCGACCTGCCCGCCTCCGGGTGGGTGGGACAGCTGTGGTGGCCGGCTCCCGCCGGTCGTGGGGCATGGGACAGCGGCTGCGAGCGCAACCATCATGATCAGGGGCTTCCAGGGTCGGGGGCATGCCGTCGTTTATCGGCATTTGGATTTCCATATGGATTGGGAGCCTCTGATGCAGTTTGCCTTCGTCTCCAGGTTGCTGGTTGCAAGCCTCCCGTTCATCCTGCCGCTTTCGGCACGGGGCGGGAGCGTCTCCGCGCCGCGAGGCAGAGCAGCGACAACTGGCATGAGGTCTGGTCGAATCAGCCACATGCGCGTGACCCCTTACGAACCCCGATCAACGAGCGCTTGCTAAGGTGGAGTCCCGACATCCCCGCCGACAAGCAGCAGATCCATCGGTTCGAACCGGAGTAACACAACTCTGCAAGATAACATTGGCGATGTTATCTTGCAGAGTGACGTGAACGGACCGCCAGTGTGGGCGGTGCCCAGCGCCCTCGGCGTGCAAAAGCAAGCCAACCTCACTGTCGGGATCCGCCCCGATCAAATCTCTTTTGACAGGATCATCCGAAGAACGGCGCGTCTGAAGCCCCGCCCGATATTGTCCAACCGTCGGTTCCAGTCCGCCGCCAGCCACGGCGGGACGTCATTATTTTCCGCAAGCTCAAACAGGACGCGCCGCACGCGTGGAACCCCGTAGGCGCGGCAAAGGCGCACGACATCGCGGAACGTCGGGCGCGCCAGGGTGAGGGCGATCAGATGATCCGGAGCGTGTGCCGCACCCGGATTGCTCCAGGCCCGGTCGAAGGTGAGGCGGGGCGCCTGTCGCAAAAGCAACCGATAGAGACCGGGCCCGAGGCGCTCCAGCCTCTCCGCCTGGACCAGTTTTTCTAACCGAATTCCGACTTCCGGCGTCTTGTCGAGGCAGACAATATCGCCCCTTATGGCAATGAGCATCCCAGCTGGGCTGATCATGCCCAGCACAGCGGACCGATCCCCGACAATGATGACGACAGTCATCGTGGTGGACGCGCTTTCCTGGGGATCAGCCGGCGTCTTTCGTGCCTGGGCGCAATGACCGACCACGGACTCATGCCCCTCCGTCTTTAAGGTTCGGCGTAGGGGCTGCCGGATCGGTGGACCCATTCCGATGGGCCGACCGCCGCGCCCTCTTGACGCGGTCGATAGCCGCCAGAGCGGCGGGGAGCGTCTCGATCAGCCTCTGGTGCGCCATGATCACGGTGTCCGCCTCCTCGGGCGACAGCGAGGTGATGGTCTCTTCCACAAGGTTCCGCGGGCGCTCCGTCAGAGGCAGGCTATCGATCACGGCGCGCAATGCCTGGGTGCGGGTCGGGTCGAGCATGGGCCTCTCCTCGGAGTGAGCTGGTTCCATGGGCGGGTTCATGGCTTGGGTCATCCATCACAACCGACAGAGCGTTCAGCCCGTGCGCTGTTGGAGATGTTGGTCGGGTGCTGCGCGGGCAGGTCGAGGCTTGGCATGCTGAAGAGACGGTTCCATAGACGGTCAGCCAGGCCATCGAGGTCGCGCAGACAGACGTCCTCCCCACTCGGGCGGATACCGACCAGCTGCCCAAAGAACATGGCAGCCGAATAGAGACCGGCGCGATCGGTGACGACTGTCAGGATGGCGAGGTATGGGTGTGGCTCTTCGCCGAGGTCGATGGGCCGCATCCTTGGGCTCGTGTCCGGGTCCACGACATCCTCCGTCTCCCACCGGCATTGGCGGCGGTACAGCCGGCCATCAGGGCTGAGCCTGTAGCGGCCATCTCCGGATTCCAGCGTCAGCGACTTGGCTTGGCATGTGCCCGGCGCCAAGCCATCCGGGAGCGGCACCTGGACGATGATCGTAACGCAAAGGCCCACAGCAGGCTCATCTCCGTCCGTCGGCGGTCGGTATTCCATTGGCCTGAGCTGTTCGGGAAGTTCTGGCGGAGGCAACATGCCGTAGCTTCGCACCCGAAAGTGATTCCGGCTTCAGCGAATATTGTATAAATAAACTCCGTGTATCCGGCGTCAACCCGGAATGCAGCCGTCCGTCCACCGGATGCTCCCGCGCGGGCTCCGTCCTGCTGCCGGCATCTCCGGACGCTGATGTGCCGGGAGTGCTGGATGCGCCTGTGCCGGCTCCATTCCTTCAGAAGGACCCTTCCATGACCGTGACCGGTTACGGCCAGACCTACGCCGAAGCATTGGCCGATGCGGAATCGAAACTCCAACCCGAGCGCGATGCCGAAACCGTCGGACAGATCGGCGGCGGCATCTTCGGCCTGCTGGTCGGCGCCATCCTCAGCACAGGCTGGCTGCTGGCCAACGCCGCGCTGCGCCCCATCGCCGGCGCCGCCTATCTGGTGTTGGCCGGGGCGATTGGCTGGTCAACGCCGTGGCCGACCTCATCCTAGGCGGGGTCGAGACTGGCCTGATCGGCCTGCTCCTCCTTATGATGGTCAAGATCGCGCTTCTCGGTCTGTTCATCGGGCTCGCCTTCCAGTCGCGTTCGGCGATGCTCAGTCTGGAACTGGTCGAGGCCCGCCTGCTCCATGGCTGCTTCGCCGCCAGCCCGGCCATCGGCATGATTCTTCACATCCTGCTCTATGGTCTGACCGCTGTCGGTGGCTACCTCTTCGCCGCAGTCCTGATCCGGCGCGGTGCCTCGCTGATCCTGGAGCGGCAGGCCTTTGTCCAGTCCTTCGGCATCGAGGACACGCTGATGATGGTGGTCAATGGTCCCGCGCCGCCCTGGGCGATGGTGGTGGCCATCATCGCGGCGGTCGTCGCCCTGGTGCGACGACGCTATTTCCATCCCTTCGCCCGGCATTTCACCCTGTTGGGACGGCTGCGACCGGCATAGGCGATCATCCGCGCGACGTCATCGGCCCGCCGGTGCCGGCTATGGCCGCTTGCCGTCCGGATGCAGCAGGGTCAGGGCCTCGACCTGCCGAAGCGCCACCTCGGCCTCCCGGTCGCTCAGGCCGCGCAGCACCTCGCGCAGCCGCATGTCGGTGGCGGCCCGGGCCGGTGACACCACCGCCTCGCCGTCGTCGAAGAAGTCGACCAGCGGCACGTCCAGGCGGCGCGACAGGCGGTCGAGCGTCTCCAGCGCCGCAAGCACCCGGCCCCGCTCGATGTTGCTCACCGTCTCGACGCTGCGGTCGATCGCCGCAGCCACATCCTCTTGGCTGAGGGCTCGGCTCTCGCGCAAGGCCCGCAACCGTTTTCCTATCCTGCGTTTCAGGTCATCGCTCATGAGCCGGAGTTTCGTTCCGGGTAAGCGGCTTGACCACGAAACGGATTCCTATTATGCAACGATCACTTGAAATCGGATCGAAGTCGGAGCTGAACTGCGTCCGGCCCGGACCTGCCACTGCCGGGGACCCATCATGCCGTCCGTCTTCTCTGCCGCTGTTCGGATCGGCGCCATCCTGTTCACCGCGGCGCCGGCGTTCGCAGCTTCCGTGACGATGCTAGGGGTTTCGCCGCTCCAGGCCCAATCCTATGGCTTCGCCGTCGGCGATCGGCTGCCCGTCTTCCGCTATCACGGCGAGGACGGCGTCGCCCATCGCACCGACGAGTTCCGGGGCCGCTGGTTCCTGTTCAAGCGCGGTGCCGACTGGTGCGTGCCCTGTCTGGCGGAGCGCCCGGGGCTGGACGCCTTCATGCGGGTCCATCCCGAGGTCCCCGTGGTGATGATAGTGGCGGTCAGCCGGGCCAGCCCCGCCGGTGCCGACCCGCAGCGGCAGATGCAGCGCGACGTCGCCCACCAGCGTAGCCACGGCTTCGACCCACGCATCGTCGCGGTCCAGGACGGCCGCCAACCAAGCCAGGACGAGCTGCCGGCGCCCAAGGAGATCGAACCGGTGCCGTTGACCGCCGTCATCGATCCCAATGGCGTCATCGCCGCGCTGTGGACCACGACCCACCGCTACGAGCGCTTCCACGAGCGCAAGGGCATCGCCGGCCGGCGGGAGCCTCGCTTCGGCGACTATGTCGAGGCGGTGCTGCTCTGCAAGGGAGCCGCCCTGTCCACCGTCGGCGAGGAGTCCCGGACGCTCGCCCGCAGCCTCGACGCCTCTTGTTCCTGATCCTGCGTTTCCGGAAAGCCACCGCCATGGTGAACATTTACACTCCCACCGCCCAGGACGGCCTGAGCAGCGCCGAGATCGTCCTCTACGACCAGTTGATGGACTACCGGGCCCAGTTGGGGTTGCCGGCCATCCCGCTGTCGAAGGCCCTGACCACCACCGCGGCCCGCCACGTCGTCGACATCGCCGACAATCTCGGCACCGCCGTGCCCGACCAATCGCCGGGCGAGAGCCGTGCCCACAGCTGGAGCGATGCCGCGTACAACGCCAAGGACGCGACCAGCTATGGCGCGATGTGGGGGGCGCCGGCGCGTCTGGGCACCGGCTATGCCGGCTATGGCTTCGAGAATCTCATCACCGGGACCGGCAGCGTCGTGCGTGGCACGCCGGAGCAGACGGCCTCCGTGCTCCTCACTGCCTGGAAGATGAGCCCCAGCCACAACGCCGTCATGACGAACCAGGGCGATTGGAAGCCCTACAGCTGGAACGCGGTCGGCGTCGCCGTCTATAAGAACTCGGCGGCGATCTGGTTCGGCCGCGAGGCCGATCCCACCGGGGGTCCCGCCATCGACGGCTTCGACCCGCTGCGCTACCTCGCCGGCAATGCCGACCTCGCCCGGGTGATCGGCACCGACAGCGCCGCCGCGCGGTCGCATTACATCCAATCCGGTGCCCGCGAAGGCCGGTCGACGACCGCTTTCAACCCCTACCAGTATCTTGCCGGCTATGGCGACCTGATGGCCGCCTTCGGCAGCGACGCCCAGGCGGCCGGGATCCATTACATCCAGTCCGGCCTGCGGGAGGGACGCAGCGCGACGGCGTTCAATGCGGACGCCTATCTCGCCTCGAACCCCGACCTTTTGGCCGCCTTCGGCTCCGACCGCAATGCCGCCTCCCGGCATTACATTGATTCCGGCCGGGCAGAGCAGCGCCGTCTCGATGGCTTCGACGCCACGGCATACGAGCGGGCCAATCCCGACATTGCCGCCGCCTTCGGCGCCGACCTGACGGCGGCGACGCGCCATTATGTCGAGTACGGCTACCGCGAGCACCGCAGGACCGCCGTCCAGCCGGTCGCTGCCCAGGGGGCTCCGTTGGCCGGACCGGGTGCCGACAGCTTGCAGTCCTCGGCTCCGGTGGAGGAGAGCGACCCGATGATCGGACGGCTGGGCGAGGCGCCCGTCGACCTCACCTGGACAGCTGGGATGCTCGCCGCTCCCTTGGCGGCCCCGTTGTCGGGGATCGGGATGGGAGCGTTCCCCCGCTCCGATGCACAGGGCCTGACGCTCGCCTTCGCCGGGCCGGTCTGATCGGCATGAGCATTCCAAACCATTCTCTCATAGTCACGAGGGCCGTATGACCAGATTGAAGTGGGCTGCCGTTACGCTGTGTGCCGCCACCTTGTCGCTGGCGGCATGCCAGACCTCCCGTCCCGTCGACCGCTCCCAGCTTGCGGGCATCGCCCTGGCCGACAGGGCGTATGCCGATGAGGCGGCCGACTGGGGCATTTCGCCGCGCGGCACGCTGCTGGTCGGCGGCTATCACGCCCGCACGCCGACGGCGGTTCCGGGCGCGCGGACCATCGCGACCGCGGACCTCTTGCGGCTGCTCACCACCGACCCGTCGGTGGTGCTGGTCGACGTGTTGGGCGGGTCCGCCCATCCCGGTCTGCCGCAGTCGGTCTGGCTGGTGGACGCCGGGCTGGGCAAGGGCTTCGACGATCCGCTGCAGGCCAAGCTCGGTGAGCGGCTGGCCCAGCTCACCGGCGGCGACCGGCAGCGGCCGGTCGTCTTCTACTGCCTGTCGGCGGAATGCTGGCTGTCCTACAACGCCTCGCTGCGGGCCGTGGCGCTCGGCTACCGCTCCGTCCTCTGGTACCGCGGTGGCATCGAGGCGTGGAGGGCGGCCGGACTGCCGATGGCGCCGGCTATTGGCGGCTGGTAGGCGACCAGCGAGAGAAACCAACCATCAAGGAGACGGGGATAATGCGACGGATTGGAGGCGCGATGTTGCTGCTCGGCACGCTGACAGGGCAAGCGGTTGCCGCCGACACGCGGCATGACGGCACCTGGACCGGCACCTATCATCCGGTGCAGGCGCTTGGAGCGAAGTGCAACACCAATACAACCAAACGCAGCATGGTTGTGAAGGATGGCGTGGCGACGATGCGCACCACCAGTGCCCGTAACGGGGCCGAGCGCGTCTACACCGGCACCATCAACGGCGACACGCTGGACATGGTGTCGGAGGATGAGCTGATCTATTCCGGCACCTTCTCCGGCAATCATTATCGGGCTCTTGGAAATTTTGTGTGGATGAGTAGAAGGTGTTTGGGGATGTGATGTTCGCGTTAGGCGTGAGCCAAGACCCGACTGCGTAGGAGATCGAAGCCGGCACGGCCGTACATATCCCGCTTGATGACCTTGAGCCGATTGACGTGGCCCTCGACTTGCCCGCTACTCCACGGCTCGGTGAGCGCGGCGCGCACGGCGTCCTCGTCGCGCCGGATGCCGGCGGCGAACGGCCCCAGGGCACTGGCCTCCGCCTCACGCAGCCAGCCGTCGAACATGGTCGGCGTCTTGTCCTTCACCATCGTCGTGAAGCGGCTGATCAGGTCGGCGGCGGTGGCGATGGCGGGCGAGTGGTCCCGCAAGGAGACGACGAACTGGCGGTCCTCCTCGGAAAGCACGTCGAGGTCGACGGTTAGCAGGCGCACTGCCCGCCGAGGCGTCGGTGGCTCCGTAACTCTGGTCGCCGCCGAGTGACGCCTCGGTCCTGTGGATTTTCTGAGGCTCGGGTCCTCTCGCCGCCGCTGCATCGCCCAGTTCCGCACAACGGAATATTGTCCGGCAAAGCCCTGGCCCTTGAGGTCGCGCCAGAGCGCTGCCCCATTGTGACACCCGGCTTGCCAACGCTCCTCCAGATGGGCGCGATACGGGTCGAGGATGCTGGTCGCGCGAGCGGCATGGCGCCATGTCGGTGCATGGCCGGCCCGCAACCAGCGGCGCACCGTCTTGCGTTCGATCCCGGTGGTGCGGGCAATGGCTTTCAGCGCCATGCCCTGTTCACGCAAGCGCGCAACTTCGGCGAAGCGGGCGTCGCGGCGCTCCTGCGCAGCCCGCGACCGCCGCTCTGCGGCTCGCAACGGCCGTTCGGTTTCGGATGCAGTGGCTGGTCCCGAGTTGTTCTCCTCCAGCGTCAGCGGTTCCGGTTTCAGGGCGGCCGTTTGAGCGGCCTCGCGCAGATCGCGGTGATGATGCTCGAGAACCCCGCGCAGGGCGTCGCTCGCGTTTCGCAGCAAATGCCACCGGTCCGCGACCTGGATCGCTTCGGGAGCACCACGGGCGGCCCCCTCGGCGTAGGCGCCGGCGCGGTCACGGGCGACGACGGAGATGCCGGGGTGCATCATGAGCCATGCCGCCAAGGTGTCGGCACTGCGGTCGGGCAACAGGTCGATGACCCGCCGACGCTCCAGATCGCACAGGATCGTGCCGTAGCGATGCCCCTTACGCCAAGCCCAATCGTCCACGCCCAGCACAGTGACCGGAGGGATCGGCTTGGTTCCGCCGGCGCGAACGCGATGCAACAGCGTCGTTCGGCTGATCGGCATTCCCATCGCCGTGGCATGACGGGCGCCAGGGTTGCCGCCTAGGGCCAAGCCGATGGACCGGTGCACCGAGCGCAGCCGGTCGGTCTGCCGGCCTCGCCGTTGCGCGATGCCCGGCAATGACTCGGCAAAGGTCCGCCGGGAACAGGTCGGCGCCGTGCAACGGAAACGACGGACCCGGACCAGCAGGACGGTGGGGCGGCCGAAACACGCGAGGTCGCCGAGGCTGCGCCAGTAGGAACCGTGAATCCGCCGAGATGGCGTCCCACACGCGGTACAGGGAGCCGACACCGTCGTCTGCTGTGCGCGCAACGTGATGCGTGGGGAGCCATGGTCGATCTGGTCAATGATATGGAGACCAGGAAGAAAGCCAATCGAATGCAGGGAAAGGTTCAAGGAGAGGACCGTGTCAAGGATACGCTTCCTCTCATATAGCGATCCGCAAACTTCGAAGGGCTCCGCCTACTTTCGACTGCTTCGGGCTGCAACCTCAACCCCTGATTGATCACACAAAATTTCCAAGAGCCCAGCTCTACTTCAACTACGACACCCCGGCCCTGAAGGACAAGCGGGTGCGGCTGGCGATCGCCCACGCGATCGACCTCAACCGGCTGCTGAACGTGGTCTATTTCGGCTACGGCCTTGTCGCCCCGGCGGCGGTCAGTCCGGAGCTGACGCGCTTCACCGATCCGTCGATCAAGCCGTATCCCATCGACCTCGCCAAGGCCAACAAGCTGCTGGACGAGGCGGGCTTTCCGAAGAAGGCGGACGGCACACGGCTGTCGCTGCGGCTCTACTGCAACCCGTTCAATGGTCAGGCGGCCGGCGACTTCGTCAAGCAGGCGCTGGGCCGGATCGGCATCGCGGTGGATTTTCAGTTCTTCGACTTCTCCACCTACATCCAGAAGGCATACACCGGCCGCGAGTTCGACCTGACGCTGGAATCGCTGTCCAACACCTTCGACCCTACGCCAGGCGTGCAGCGGGTGTTCTGGTCGAAGAACTTCAAGATCGGGCTGCCCTTCTCCAACGCCTCCCACTACGAGAACCCGGAGGTCGACCGGCTGCTGGAAGCGGCGGCGGTGGAGCCGGACGTCGAGAGGCGCCGCCAGCTGTGGATTGACCTGCAGCGCTTCCTCTACGAGGACGTGGCGGCCGTGCACCTGATCGCGCCGGCCGGGGTCACCCTGTTCAGCAAGAAGGTCAAAAACCACACGCTGGGCGTTGCCGGCATCAACGCGAGCTTTGCCGACGTCTACATCGAGAAGTGACGGGACGGCCGGCAGCCGGAGGGGGGCACCATGACAGCAACCATCGTCGATGCGCGCGGAAATCCGGACTCCTGGCTGGCGGAGGCCGCGCGGTTGCGCGCCCTGTTCGCCGCGGAGTCGGTCGTCAACGATCAGGACGGCGGCCAGCCGCTTGCCCAAATCCATGCCTTGAAGAACAGCGGACTGCTGACCATCGGGGTTCCCGTCAGCCATGGCGGACCGGGAGCCTCCTGGGCGGTGCTGCTGCGCATCGTGCGGGAGCTTGCCAAGGCGGACGGGTCGATCGCGCACCTCTACGGCTATCACAACAACTTCCTGCACGGTCTGCTGACCATGGCGGCGCCCGACCAGCAGCGCGACTGGATGACCAGCACGCTGGCCGGAAACTGGATCTGGGGCAATTCGGTCAACACCTTCTCCCACAGCCTGTTCGGCCGGCGGGACGGCAACTGGTGGGTTCTGAACGGACGCCGGCCCTTCTCCTCGGGCAGCCATGTCGCCGACGCGCTGGTCATCGCCTGGGAAGACGAGGTTACCGATGCCCGCCATTTCGCCGCCATCACCGCAGGGCGGCAGGGGCTGACCATCGAGCACGACTGGGATGGGATCGGGCAACGCCAGACCGGATCCGGCACCGTCACCTACACCGATGTCCCGATCCATGTCAGCGAGGTGCTGTCCAATCCGGCGCTGGCCGGCCGGCCGATCACCACCCTGGGACCCCTGCAACAGCAGAGCGTCCTGCTCAACGTCTTCATCGGCCAGGCGATCGGCGCGCTGGAGGAGGCGCGCGGCTACACCCTCAGCAAAAGCCGTCCCTGGATCCATTCCGGTTGCGAGCGGCATGTCGACGATCCCTGGATCAAGCGGGTCTACGGCGAACTCCATATCCGGCTGCGCGCGGCGGAGCTGCTGGCCGACGCCGCTCTCGATGCGCTGTCCGCCGCCTGGGCGAAGGGGGGCGCGCTGACCGCGGCGGAACGCGGCGAGGCCGCCATCACGGTGGCCGCCGCAAACGTTCAGGCCGGTGACGTGGCGCTGGAGGTCACCCAGCGGATTTTCGAGGTGATGGGCGCCCGCTCGGCCACGCGGACCAACGGTTTCGATCGCTGGTGGCGCAATGTGCGCACCCACACGCTGCACAATCCGGCGGAATACAAGACCCGCAATGTCGGGCATTGGTTCCTGACCGGCGAATTCCCCGAACCCGGCACCTTCCAGTGAGGTTCCCGCCATGACCGGTTCGCTGCGC
Organism: Azospirillum sp. B510; assembly: GCF_000010725.1. Taxonomy (NCBI): domain Bacteria; kingdom Pseudomonadati; phylum Pseudomonadota; class Alphaproteobacteria; order Rhodospirillales; family Azospirillaceae; genus Azospirillum; species Azospirillum sp. B510. The sequence continues at coordinate 79,400 of NC_013855.1, forward strand.
ATCCTGAAGGCCCTGCGCCGTTCGGCCCTGCAGGCGGTGCCGACCGTGCTGGGCATCGTCATCCTGAACTTCTTCCTGCTGCGGCTGGCCCCTGGCGACGCCGCCGACGTGCTGGCCGGCGAGGCAGGGGCGGCGACCGTGGAGACGATGGCGGCCCTGAAGGCCCGCTTCGGTTTCGACCTGCCACTGTTGCAGCAACTGGCCGGCTATCTCGGCAATCTCGCCCAGTTCAGCCTCGGCCATTCGCCGCGCTACAATATGGCGGTCGCCGACCTGATCGCGCAGCGGCTGCCCAACACGCTGCTGCTGATGCTGCTGGCGCTGGGCGGGGCGCTCGTCTTCGGGATCGCCGCGGGGGCCGTGATGGCCGCCTTCGCCGGGCGGCTGGCGGATCGGGTGCTGTCTGTGGCGGCGCTGCTGTTCTACTCGATTCCGGGCTTTTGGATCGGCTTGATGCTGATCGTGCTGTTCTCGGTCAAGCTGGGCTGGCTGCCCAGCGGCGGGGCGGAGACCATCGGCGCCTCCCATGCCGGCTGGGCGGCCGTTCTCGATCAGGCACGCCATCTGGTGCTGCCGGCGGTGTCGCTCGCCCTGTTCTATGTCGCCATTTACGCCCGTCTGACCCGTGGCGCGATGCTGGAAGTGCGGGCGCAGGATTATGTCCGCACCGCCCGTGCCAAGGGGCTGCCGTCCGCGGCGGTCACGGTGCGCCATGTGCTGCGCAATGCGCTGCTGCCGGTCACCACCATGGCCGGGGTGCATCTTGGCGGGCTGATGGGTGGCGCCGTGGTGGTGGAGACCGTCTATAGCTGGCCCGGCCTCGGCCGTCTTGCTTACGAGGCGGTGATGGGGCGCGATTTCAACGTGCTGCTCGGCATCCTGCTGCTGTCCTCCCTCATCGTGGTCGCGGTCAATGCCGTGATCGACCTGCTCCAGGCGTGGCTCGATCCACGCATCGAGGTACGATGATGTCCAGTTCGGAAAACTCCCTGCCGCGTACCGCCGCCCGTGCCGGCCGCAGCGAGGCCGATCAGAAGCCCGAGACCACAGCCGAGGCGCCAGTCTGGGCCAATATTCGGGCGCCCGACGCGATGCGTGCGGCGACCGCCGATACCGAGCGGTTGGTTCCGGTCGGCCGCTGGCGGGCGACGCGCGCCTATTTCGCAAACCCGACCGCGGTGTTCGGCCTGCTCATCCTGGCAACCGTATTGGTCGCGGCGGCGTTGGCACCGCTGCTGTTCCCCGACGATCCGCTCGACATGGTCGGCCGTCCACTGGTCTGGCCGGGTGAGGACGCGGCGTTTCCGCTCGGCACCGACGCGCTCGGCCGCGACGTGCTGGCGGGGCTGGTCCACGGGGCGCGGGTCAGCCTGCTGATCGGCGCCACCGCGACCCTGGTCAGCGTGCTCGCCGGCGTCCTGATCGGTGCCGTCGCCGGTTATTTCGGCGGGCGCACCGACGATGTGCTGGTCAAGCTGGTGGAGATCTTCCAGACGATCCCCGGCTTCATCCTGCTGATCGTCACCGTCGCGATCGCCCAGCCGACGATCCCGGCGATCACGCTGGCGATCGCGCTGGTGTCCTGGCCGGCGGTGGCTCGGCTGGTCCGGGCGGAGTTCCGCCTGCTGCGGGAGAAGGAGATGGTGATGGCGGCACGCGGCCTGGGCTACGGGCACGCCCGCATCATCCTGCGGGAGATTTTGCCCAACGCCCTGCCGCCGGTGATCGTGATGTCCTCGGTCACGGTGGCGACCGCCATCCTGATGGAAAGCGCCCTGTCCTTCATGGGCCTGGGCGATCCCAACACGATCAGCTGGGGCTCCATGATCGGTGCCGGGCGCGACATGCTGCGCACCGCCTGGTACCTCAGCGCCATTCCGGGGCTCGCCATCGTCTTTATCGTGCTGGCGCTGAATCTGATCGGCGATGGGTTGAACGACGCGCTCAATCCGCGACTTTCGGGGGACCGTTGACCATGGCCTCGCTGCTTGCCGCCTCCCAGCCTGAGCGTCTGCTGTCGGTGGAGGGGCTGACCGTCGCCTTTCCCCGCGCCACCCCGGTCCGTGGCTTGAGCTTCTCGGTCGAGGCCAGGGAGACGGTGGCGCTGGTTGGAGAATCCGGATCGGGCAAATCGCTGAGCGCGCTCGCCCTGCTTGGCCTGTTGCCGCCGACCGCGCGGATCGCCGCCGGCCGGGTGAGCTTTGCCGGACGCGAACTGACCGCTTTGCCCGATCGCGAGCTGCGCACCCTGCGCGGCCGCGACATCGCAATGATCTTCCAGGAGCCGATGACCTCGCTGAACCCGGTGCTGACCTTGGGCCAGCAGATCGTCGAGGTGTTGCGCCTGCATGAGGGGCTGAGCCGCGCCGCCGCCCGTCGGCGGGCCGTCGAACTGCTCGGCCTCGTGCGCATTCCGGAGCCGCAGCGGCGGATCGACGAGTATCCCCACCAGCTTTCCGGCGGCATGCGTCAGCGGGGCATGATCGCCATCGCGGTCGCCTGCCGGCCGAAGCTGCTGATCGCCGACGAGCCGACGACGGCGCTGGATGTCACCATCCAGGCCCAGGTGCTCGATCTGCTCGACGGGCTGCGGCGCGACCTCGACATGGCGCTGCTGCTGATCACCCACGATCTCGGCGTGGTGGCGGAATGGGCCGACCGCGTCGTCGTGATGTATGCCGGCCGCAAGGTGGAGGATGCACCCTACCGGTCGCTGCTCGATGCCCCCTTGCATCCCTACACCCGCGGCCTGCTCAACGCCTCGCCGCGGCTGGAGGCGGAGCACCACCACTCGCTGGGGCCACTGGCCGAGATCCCCGGCAGCATTGCGTCCGCGGCGGAGGAAGCCGGCTGTGCCTTTGCCCCGCGCTGTCCGCTGGCCGAGGCTGCCTGCCGCTTGCGGGTTCCCGACCTGCTGGCGGCGGCCCCCGACCATCTGGTCGCCTGCCCGGTGACCATCGCCCACCGCACCAATCCCCGCCATGCCAACCCCCACCATGCCAACCAAGGTGTCGTCCATGGCCCTGCTGTCGATTGAGAACCTTCACACCCATTACCAGGCCGGCGGCGGGATGTTGCGTGCGGTGGACGGCGTCTCGTTCGATGTGGCGGCCGGCGAGACGGTCGGGCTGGTCGGCGAGTCCGGCTGCGGCAAGTCCACCCTGGGCAAGACCCTGCTGCGGCTGGTCCGGCCGACCGCCGGACGCATCGTCTTCGATGGCCAGGATGTCGGCAGCCTGTCGGAGCGGGCATTGCGCCAGTATCGGCGGAATGTCCAGATGGTGTTCCAGGATCCGTTCGGCTCGCTCAACCCGCGTCACACGGTGGCGGAGATCCTCGGCGGCCCGCTGGCCGTCCACAAGCTGGGGAACCGCCGTGACCGGGCAGGGCGGGTGCTGGACTCGCTCGACCGGGTCGGCCTGCCGCGCGACGCGCTGAAGCGCTACCCGCATGAATTCTCCGGCGGCCAGCGCCAGCGGCTGGGCATCGCGCGGGCGCTGATCCTGCAGCCACGGCTCGTCATCTGCGACGAGCCCGTGTCGGCGCTCGACCTGTCGATCCAGGCCCAGATCCTGAACCTGCTGTCGCGGATGAAGGCCGATCTCGGGCTGTCCTATCTGTTCATCTCCCACGACCTGTCGGTGGTGCGCTATTTCGCCGACCGCGTGCTGGTCATGTATCTTGGCCGCATCGTGGAGAGCGGCTCCTGGCGCAGCCTGTGGACCCGGCCGCTGCACCCCTACACCCGCGCGCTGATCGAGGCGGTGCCCAACCCGCAGCGCCGCCGGCATGCGGCACCGCTGTCGGGCGATCTGCCGTCCCCTCGCCAGATCCCGGCCGGTTGCCGCTTCCATCCGCGCTGCCCGCTGGCGACCGACCTGTGCCGCCGGGAAGAGCCGATGATGCGCGATACCGGCGACGGGCAGGCGGTCGCCTGTCACCACGCCGACTTGGCACCGAACCCCCTTCCCGTCGCGGCGGAGTGAGACGAACCATGACCGACCAATCGCGGATCGATCAATCACGGACCGGCCGGCCCCGGCAAATCCGGCTGAACGCCTTCCACATGAACGCTCCCGGCCATTCCTGGGCGGGGCTGTGGGCACATCCGCGCGACCGCACCTCCAGCCATGATAGGCCGGACTACTGGACCCATCTGGCCCGGACGGCCGAGCGTGGACGGCTGGATGCCGTCTTCCTCGCCGACGTGATCGGGGTCTACGACGTCTATGGCGGCTCGCCCGATACGGCGCTGCGCAGTGCGGCACAGGCGCCGACCCTCGATCCCTTTCCGGTGGTGCCGCTGATGGCGGCGGTGACCGAGCATATCGGCTTCGGCGTCACCGCGACGGTCAGCTACGAGAAGCCCTATGCGTTGGCCCGCCGCTTCTCGACGCTCGACCATCTGACCGAAGGGCGGATCGCCTGGAACGTCGTCACCGGCATTCTTGGCAGCGGTGCCCGCGGCATGGGCCAGAGCGACCTAACCGAGCATGACGCCCGCTATGCCGTTGCCGAGGAGTTCCTGGCCGCCACCTATGCCCTGTGGGAGGGAAGCTGGGCCGACGACGCGGTGGTGCGAGACCGCGAGGCCCGCGTCTATACCCGGCCGGAGCGGGTGCGGCGGGTCACCCGGACCGGCGCCCATCCGGTGGACGCCATCCATCTGGTCCATCCCTCGCCGCAGCGCACGCCGTTCCTGTTCCAGGCCGGCGCTTCCGCCATCGGGCGGGCCTTCGCCGCCGCCCATGCCGAAGCGGTGTTCGTCAACGGCCACACCAAGGCCCTGGTGGCCGAGACGGTACGGGACATCCGCCAGCGGGCTGTCGGCTTTGGCCGCGATCCGCAAGACATCAAGATCTTCCTGGGGGCCAGCGTAATCGTCGGCGCGACCGACGCGGCGGCCGAGGATCGACGACGCGACTACGAACGCTACGTCGATGCCGAGGGAACGCTGGCGCTGATGTCCGGCTGGTCGGGGATCGATCTGTCCGCCTACGGGTTGGACGAGCCGATCCGCGCGGTGCAGGGCAATGCGATGCGTTCGCTGATCGAGGCGATCACCACGCGCAGTCCCGACCGCGCCTGGACGGTACGCGATCTCGCCCGTTTCGATCAGGTCGGCGGACGCGGCGCCTTTCTGGTCGGTTCTCCGGCGACGGTGGCGGACGACATCCGTGCCTGGGTCGAGGAAACCGACATCGACGGCTTCAACCTCGTCCGGTTGGTCGAGCCGGAGAATTTGGAAGCGATCGTCGATCTGCTGGTGCCGGAGTTGCAGAAACGTGGGCTGTTCAAGACGGAATACGCCGATGGCCCGCTGCGGCAGAAGCTGACCGGCCGTCCGCGTCTGCCGGACAGCCACCCCGCTGCGGCATTCCGCTTCCCCGCCTAATCCCGCTTGGTGAAGAAACGGTTCTCCGGACGTTTCAGACTGAGATGGTCGCGCAGCGTGGTCCCCTCGTACTCCCGCCGGAAGATGCCGCGGCGCTGGAGTTCGGGGACCACCTGCCGGACAAAATCGTCGAGCCCTGCCGGCAGGAAGGGGAACATGACGTTGAAGCCGTCCGCGCCCTCTTCCTCCAGCCATTGCTGCATCTCGTCGGCGATCGAGCCGGGCGTACCGACAAAGGTGAAGCCGGCATAACCGCCCAGGCGTTGTGCCAGTTGACGGACCGTTAGTCCTTCGCGCTGCGCGAGGTCGATGGCACGCTGCCGTCCGCTGCGGCTGGCATTGGTTTCCGGAATTTCCGGCAGCGGGCCGTCCGGGTCGAAGGCGGAAACGTCGGTGCCGAGCGCGATCGACAGCGAGGCGAAGGCGCTCGCCTCATGGACCAGGCTGTCGAGCCGGGCATGCTTGGCCCGTGCCTCCTCCACCGTGTCGCCGACCACCACCAGGGCGCCCGGCAGGATCTTCAGGCTGTCGCGCGAGCGTCCGGCTCTCTCCGCCCGGCCCTTGATGTCGGCATAGATCCGCTGGCCGTCGGCGAGCGTCTAGGAGACGGTGAACACCACCTCCGCCGTCTCGGCCGCCAGTTGGCGCCCGGTGTCGGAAGCCCCGGCCTGGACGATCACCGGCCAGCCCTGGACCGGCCGTGCGATGTGCAAAGGCCCGCGCACGGAGAAGTACTCGCCTTTGTGGTCGAGGACATGCAGCTTGGTCGGGTCGAAGAACAGCCCGCTTTCCTGGTCGCGGACAAAGGCGTCGTCGGCCCAGCTGTCCCACAGGCCGGTGACCACATCGTAGAATTCCCGGGCCCGGCGGTAGCGCTCGGCATGCTCCATATGCTCGGTGCGGCCGAAATTCAGGGCCGCATCAGGGTTGGAGGTGGTGACGATGTTCCAGCCCGCCCGCCCGTTGGAGATGTGGTCGAGCGAAGCGAAGCGCCGCGCGATGTGGAACGGCTCGTCGAAGGTGGTGGAGGCGGTGGCGACCAGCCCGATCCGCTCGGTCGTGGCCGCCAGCGCCGACAGCAGGGTGAACGGCTCGAACGAGGTCGCGGTGTGGCTGCGTTTCAGCGCCTCGACCGGCATGTTGAGCAGCGCCAGGTGGTCCGCCATGAAGAAGGCGTCGAACTTCGCTTCCTCCAGCGTGCGGATGAAGCGCTTGAGGTGGGCGAAGTTGAAGTTCGCATCGGGGAAAGCGCCGGGATAGCGCCAAGCCCCGGTATGGATCGACACCGGCCGCATGAAGGCGCCGAGGTGCAGTTGCCGCGCCATGTCCGTGGTCTCCGTCTACAGCCGAAGGCCGGCGCTTTGCAGGAGCGGCAGGATCCGTTCGGCGAAATGGTCGAGGTCGTGGGCGAAGTCGTAGAAATTGATCTGCACCCCGTCGATCCCGGCCTTCTTCAGGCCGGCGAGCTGGTCCACCACCTGCGCCGGCGTGCCGACGATCTCGATGTTGCCACCCAGGTTCAGGCCCTGCTTGTGGTTGGGGTCATTGCGCCCCCGCCAGGCGTGGGCGTCGCTGTCGTAGCCGCAGTGGCCGAAGCTGGTCGCGGTCGGCGGCGGCTTGTTGTCGAGGATGGCGGACAGGTAGGACTGGGTCTCCGCCTCGCTGTCGCGGCTGATGATCATCGGGTTGATGATCGTCTTGACGGTGCGGCCGCGGGCACGGGCGCGAGCCTTGATCTCGGCGATGTGGGCGGGCAGCGTCTCCAGCGCGCTGTCGATGTGCGACCCGCCGGGCGAGGTGATGAAGACCAGATCGGAATGGCGGGCGGCGAAGTCGATGCCGGCCGGCGAGCCGGTGGCGGTCACCAGGATCGGCCGCCCGTAGGCCGGCTTCGGTGTGATGTAGCCGTTGACGATCTTCCAGGATCCGAGCGCCGCCTCGGCGGAATAATTTTCGGTGTCGGTCCACAGCCGGTGTAGCGTCTCGAACAGTTCCGCCGCCATGTCGTAGCGGCGGTCGTGCTCGATCCGGTTCCAGCCGAACATCTCGTGCTCGACGGCGCGGTGGCCGGTGACGATGTTGATGCCCCAGCGCCCCTTGGCGATGTGGTCGAAGGTGGCGCCGATCTTGGCGATGTGCAGCGGGTGCCAGGGGCCGTACAGCACATGCAGGGTCGAGATCAGCAGGATGTTGCGGGTGGTAGCGGCCATGGCGCCGAGCGCCACGAAGCTGTCGAGCGACGCCTCGCCGTCATAGCCGCCCTTGGGCAGCCATTGGGTGCGGCTGAAGGCGATGTCGAAGCCGAGCGCGTCGGCCCTCTGCACCAGCGCCTTGTTGTAGTCGTATGTCCAGGTCGAGCTGGTCGGCAGATTGGAAAGGCGAATGTCCTGAAGGTTCAGGAACAGGCCGAGCATCAGCGGCTGGCGCGCCGAACGGGACAGCGGGCTGTCCGGAAAGTCGAGCGGACCGCTGGGCACCGGTCCGGCCTCCTGTTGAAGGGTGAGCGACATCGCATTCACTCCGCAAAGGGAAATGGTCAGGCGGTGGCGCGGACGGCCGCCGCATACTGGCTTTCCGGCCGCGGCAGGCCGAAATGGTCGCGCAGCGTGGAGCCGGAATACTCCTCGCGGAACAGGCCGCGCCTGCGCAGGATCGGCACCACCTCCGCCGCGAACACGTCGAAGCCGCCATGCAGCCAGGGCGGCATGACGTTGAACCCGTCGGCGGCCCCCGTTTCGAACCAGGTCTGGATCTCGTCGGCGATCCGTTCCGGCGTGCCGACCGCGACGTAATGGCCGCGGGCGCCGGCCAGACGCTGGATGAGCTGACGGATGGTCGGCTTCTCGCGGTCCACGATGTCGATCACCAGCTTGAAACGGCTGGCGACGCCGATCGAGCTGGACATGTCGATCAGGTGGCGTGGGAACGGACCGTCGAGGTCGTAGCCGGACAGGTCGAGGCCGATCATCTGCCTGAGCTGGCTCAGCGAGAACTCGGGCTGGATCAGTGCGTTGAACTCCTCGTACAGCGCCTTCGCCTCGGCTTCGGTGGAACCGATATAGGGGCTGATCCCCGGCAGGATGCGGACATGCTCGGGGCTGCGGCCGAGCGAGGCGGCGCGCGTCTTGATGTCGGCATAGAAGGCCTGCGCGCTGTCCAGCGTCGGTGCGCGGTGAAGATCGCCTCGGCATAACGGGCGGCGAAGGACCGGCCGTCGTCCGACGCGCCGGCCTGAACGTAGACCGGGCGCCCCTGCGGGCTGCGCGGGGTGTTGAGCGCGCCCTTCACCCGGAAATGTCGGCCGATGTGCTCGATCGGGTGGATCTTGCTGTCGTCGGCCAGCAGGCCTGAGACCGGGTCGACGACCAGCGCGTCATCCTCCCAACTGTCCCACAGCTTGGTGACCACTTCGAGGAACTCACCTGCGCGGGCATAGCGGTCGGCATGCGAGGGGTTCTCGCTCAGCCCGAAATTGGCCCCGGCGGTCGGTACTGAGGTGGTGACGATGTTCCAGCCGGCTCGTCCGCCGGAGATATGGTCGAGCGAGGCGTAGAGCCGGGCCAGATTGTACGGCTCGAAATAGGTGGTGGAGGCGGTGCCGATCAGCCCGATCCGCGACGTCGCCGCCGCCAGGGCAGTCAGCAGGGTCAGCGGCTCGAAGCGGAAGCGGACGGCGTAGCGCACATGGTCGGGCAGGGCAGGGCCGTCGGCAAAGAAGACGGCATCGAATTTCGCTGCCTCCGCCTTGCGCGCCAGTTCCTGATAATAGGAGACGTCGTTCAGTCGGTCGGGGGCGGACCCCGGAAAGCGCCACCCCGCCTCATGGTGCCCGCCGGGATAGATGAAAAGGTTGAGCGAGAGCCGACGGCCATTCGTCGCCTTGGTCGTTCCTGTGGCGCTCATGGAAGCCTCCGTTGCGCTGTCGATTTGGACCAGCCGGGCTTCATGCCCCGGCGCGGGGCACCCGGCCTTCGATCGGGTGGCTCGGGTCATTGAAGCCGTGGGTGGAGGCATGTCCCGCGACCACCAGCCGGTCGACCAGCGCCTCGTCCTCTGCGGTGAAATCGTAGTCGAGGGCGCGGACATAGCCGTCCCACTGCTCCTCGGTGCGCGGCCCGGCAATGGCGGCGGTGATCAGCCGGTTGTTCAGCACCCAGGCCAGCGCGAAGTCGGCGGCGGCAATGCCGCGCTCCGCGGCGTACCGGGCGATCTCCTGCGCGATGGCCAGCGATTCCGGACGCCATTCGGTTTCCAGGATGCGCCGGTCGGCCCGCCCGGCGCGGGTGTCGGGAGACGGGGCGGCGTCCGGCACGTATTTGCCGGTCAGCACCCCGCGGGCGAGCGGCGAATAGGAGACGATGCCCAGGCCGTAATGGGCGGCGGCCGGCAGCTGTTCAGCCTCCGCCGTGCGGTTGACGATGTTGTAGAGCGGCTGGCTCGCCACCGGCCTGTCGATGCCGTAGCGGTCGGCCAGATGCGCCACCTCGGCGATCCGCCAGGCCCGGAAGTTGGAGACGCCGAAGTAGCGCAGCTTGCCGGCACGGACCAGATCGGCAATGGCGCGTACCGCCTCGTCCAGCGGGGCGTCGAACGGGGCGCGGTGGAAATAGAGGATGTCGATGTAGTCGGTGCCAAGGCGACGCAGGCTGTTCTCGACCGCTTCCACGATCCATTTGCGCGAGATGCCGCCCCGGTTGGGTCCTTCGCCCAGCGGGTTTGCGAACTTGGTCGCCAGCACCCAGGAATCACGATCGCTCTTGACCGCGCGGCCGACCACCTCCTCAGAGCGCCCCTTGTGGTAGACATCGGCCGTGTCGATGAAGTTGAATCCCTGCGCCTTGGCCTTGGCGATAATGCGGTGCGAGGTCGATTCGTCGGTCGGCCCGCCGAACATCATGGCACCGAGCGCCAGCGGCGGAACCTTCAGGCCGCTGCGACCAAGATAGCGGTAATTTACCATGTCCTTCCCCTCTTCATCCGCGTGGCATGTCAGCCGGCAGCACAAGGTGATTTCGAGTTTTTTCGATGGTTCACCAGCGGGTCGCAGCCATGCCGACGGTCGGAGCACGGGCCGCGAAATCGCGGGAGGCTCGGCTGCGTCTTTGGCGGGCTGCATCGTCTGGTTCCGCATTCGAATGAGGTCCTTAGGAGACCAGTCCGAACGGCTGCTGGTACGCCTTCGCAGCGGTTACGCGCCGGAATAAATTGTCTAATAGTTTAATAGGAAATGCACGACGTCAAGAGAATTGTGGAAGGTAAATTTTTCACATGAAATATTTGTTTATTTTGCCCGCTCCTCAACTTGAATGGTTTTCAGCATATACTGATGCGTTTAGCGATGATGACGATAGCGGTGGCGGCGGGGAGCGCGAGGATGGTGCGCCCCAAGCGATCCTGTCATCGATCCAGGCGTTTGTTGGCCAACAGCCAAGCGCATCCTTGCTCAACGATGTATCGGACCTTTGCCGAACTCCGAACCGTGAGGTTCGCCGATCTTGATGTGCGGCCGAACCCCGTCGCGCAAAGAGCCAGCCTTCGGCGCATTGGCCTCCCACATGATTGGAGGTATAGGTTCTCACTTTCACCGATCACACTGCGGCGGTCCGGCGATCCGTATGCATGAGCACTTCCCTATAATTATAATAGATATTTTCTTGAAAACTATATAGTCCTTTGCACAAATGGTGCTCTCATCGATAGAAGCAGTGGGAGGAGCACCAGGGATGGAGCCGAAAGCAGGACGGTTCATCGTGGGAATCACCGATCACATGATTCCTCCCCCCGATCTGGAGGCCGCCGTGCTGGGCGGGCTGGCGGAGGTCGATTTTCTCGATTGCCGCCGGGAGGAGGATCTCGATCCGGAACGCCTCGCCCGTCTGGACGCCCTGCTGGTGTGGAGCACGCGCATCGGTCCGGCGACGGTCGAGCGGTTGAAACGCTGCCAGATCGTCGTGCGCTTCGGTGTCGGCTATGACCGCGTCGATGTCGCGGCGTTGGAGGCCGCGGGAATCCCCTTCTGCAACAACCCCGATTACGGCACCGAGGAGGTCGCCGACCATGCGGTCGCCATGATCCTGTCGCTGCAGCGCCGCCTGTGGGAGCATGATGCCCGCGCCCGCGCCTATACCACGACATGGCAGGCCAACACGTTGACGCCGCTGCACCGCTCCAGCGCCGCGACGGTCGGCGTGGTCGGGGTCGGGCGGATCGGCACCGCCGTGGTGAACCGGCTGAAGGCCTTCGGTTACCGGATCCTGGGCTACGATCCGTTACAGCCGGCCGGGCACGAGAAGGCGGTCGGCTATCGCCGCGTACGCCGGCTGGAGGAGCTGCTGGCGGAGTCCGACATCGTCACCTTCCATTGTCCACTGAACGGCGAGACGCGCGGCCTGCTGAACGACGGCACCCTGGCGGCGATGAAGCCGGGCGCCATTCTGGTCAACACGGCGCGCGGCGAACTGTTCGCCGGGCTGGACCCGCTGGCGGCAGCCCTGCGCAGCGGCCGGCTGGCCGCGGTCGGAACCGACGTTCTGCCGGTCGAGCCGCCCACCGCCCACCCGCTGCTCGATGCCTAGCGGGCGCGGGAGGAGTGGCTGGCCGGGCGGCTGGTGGTGACGCCGCACAACGCCTTCCATTCCGATCAGGCGGCGGTCGAGATGCGGCGCAACGCGGCGGAAACGGTGCGGCTGTTCCTGGAGGACGGAGAGCTGCGGAACAGGATCACCGTCTGACGGCAGGCGGCGGGGCGGGGGCGGGGAAAACCGCCCGCTTCCTATCCCTCCAGCAAGGCCTGCACCTCCAACCCAAGCCCGCCGCCGATGCGGTGCAGGGCCGCCACCGTGTCGGGATCGAGCGCGATGCCGCGATCCATGGCGGCCATGCGGTGCAGTGCCTCCGGCTCGCCGGGGATGCTGACGCCGTTGCTGCCGGGGGCGGCGGGCGTGTCGGCGACATGGTCGAGGACGGCGTCTGTCAGGGTTTGCCATTCCGGGCCGGCGACCCGGTTGGGGTCGATGATGAAGGCGAGCGCGTTGTTCACCACCCGTCCCGGCCGCAGATTTTCCGGCAGGGCGGGCAGGCCGCCGGCCAGGGCCCCCGCCAGGATTTCGCAGGCCAGCGCCAGCCCGTAGCCCTTATGGCCGCCGAAGGGCAGGATGGCCCCGGTGGGGTCGGTGAACATCACGCCGGGATCCCGCGTCGGCCGGCCCTCCGGGTCCAGCAGCAGACCGTCCTCCACCTCCTTGCCCAGCGAGGCTGCGACCCGGCATTTGTTGGCGGCGACGGCGCTGGTGGCGAAATCGAGCAGGAAGGGCGCATAGCCCGGCGTGCCGGGAACGGCAATGCAGACCGGGTTTGTCCCCAGCCGCGGCCGTCCGCCGCCATGGGGAGCCGCCAGCGGCCGGCTGACCACATTGACAAAGAACAGCCCGATCAGCCCGGCGGCGATGCATTGCTCGCCATAGGAACCGACCCGGCCGATATGGTGGGCGTTGCGCAGTGCCAGGATGCAGGCGCCGCCGGCCCTGGCGCGTTCGATGGCGAGGTCGGTTGCCTCTTTGGCGATCACCTGCCCATAGCCGACATCGCCGTCCACCACCAGAAAGGGCGCCTCGTCGCGGACGATGCGGGCATGGCGGTTGGGCTGGAGATGGCCCAGTTCCAGGCTGCGGACATAGACGGCGATCTGGCAGACGCCGTGGCTGGCATGGCCGCGGGCATCGGCCTCCACCAGATTGGCGGCGACGATGGCCGCCTCCTCCGCCGAGCTGCCGCTGCGGCGGAGGATGGCGTCGAGCGTCGCGACCAGCCGGTCCGGGTGGTAGCGGACCTCGCTCATTGCCCGCCGTTCTGAAAGAGTGAGTAGTCGATGGGCTTGGTGCGGTCGAGCGTGCGGCGCACCGGTGGCAGCGGGTATTTCAGGCCGGTGGCGCAGTTGAACAGCACGGCGCGCTCCTCCTTGCCGACCCGGCCGTCGGCCAGTGCCTGTTTGTAGGCGGCATAGGTGGCGGCCCCCTCCGGACAGAGCAGGAAGCCCTCCTCCCGCGCCACCTCGTTCAGGGCGGCCTGGATGGCGTCGTCGGGCACGGCGATGGCGAAGCCGCCGCTCTCGCGCACGGCGCGCAGGATTAGGAAGTCGCCGACCGCCTGCGGCACGCGGATGCCGGACGCGATGGTGTGGGCGTCCTCCCAGCGCGGGGCGTGCTCCTCCCCCAGTTCCCAGGCGCGGACCATCGGGGCGCAGCCGGCGGCCTGCACCGCCACCATGCGCGGGCGCTTCGAGCCGATGAAGCCGATCGCCTCCAGCTCGGCGAAGGCCTTCCACATGCCGATCAGGCCGGTGCCGCCGCCGGTCGGATAGAAGATGACGTCCGGCACCTCCCAGCCCAGCTGTTCGGCCAGCTCCAGCCCCATCGTCTTCTTGCCCTCGATCCGATAGGGCTCCTTCAGGGTGGAGACGTCGAACCAGCCGACCTTGGCCTTGCCCTCGCCGACGATCCTGCCGCAATCGTCGATCAGTCCGTTGACCCGATAGACGGTGGCGCCCTGCAACTCGATCTCCGACACATTCACCTCGGGCGTGTCGGCCGGACAGAAGATGGTGGTGCGGATGCCGGCGCGGGTGGCGTAGGCGGCCAGCGCCGCCCCGGCATTGCCGTTGGTCGGCATCGCCATGTGGGTGATGCCGAAGGACTTCGCCATCGACACCGCCATCACCAGCCCGCGTGCCTTGAAGGAGCCGGTGGGCAGCCGCCCCTCGTCCTTCACCAGCAGTTCGGCTGCACCCAGCCGCTTCGCCAGCCGGTTCAGCGGCACCAGCGGCGTCACCGCCTCTCCCAGGCTGACGATGTCCTCGACCCGGCGGACCGGCAGAAGCTCGCGGTAGCGCCACAGATCCTGCGGGCGTCCGGACAGGGAGCTTTTGGTCAGCGCCTGTTTCACGCCGTTCAGGTCATAGCGGACCAGCAGCGGCTTGCCGGCGCGCGACAGGTTGTGGATCGTGTCGGCCTCGTAGCGTTCGCCGGTGTAGGCGCATTCCAGATGGGTGACGAAGGTCGGGCGTTCGACCGTCAGGTTGGAATCGAAGCGCACGGGATTGATGTCTTGGAAAGCCATTTAGCGGACCATGCCCCATTTGCGGACCGTGTGGATTTCGATCCAGCGGAAGACGACGTTTTCGACCAGCAGGCCGATCAGGATGACGGTGACGAGGCCGGCGAAGACCTTGTCGATGTACAGTTCGTTGCGGTTCTGGAAGATGAACCAGCCGAGGCCGCCCTTGCCGGACGACACGCCGAACACCAGCTCCGCCGCGATCAGCGTGCGCCAGGCGAAGGCCCAGCCGACCTTCAGCCCGGTCAGGATCGCCGGGAAGGCGGCGGGGATCAGCAGGGTGACGACATAGCGCAGGCCGCCCAGCCCGTAATTGCGCCCGGCCATCCGCAGCGTCTCCGACACCGAGGTGAAGCCGGCATGGGTGTTCAGCGCCAGCGGCCACAGCACGGCATGGACCAGCACGAAGACGAGGCTGACCTCGCCCAGCCCGAACCACAGCATGGCGATCGGCAACAATGCTATGGCCGGCAGCGGGTTGAACATGGAGGTCAGGGTGGACAGCAGATCATTGCCGATGCGGGTGGAGACGGCGACGGTGGTCAGCAGCACGGCCAGGACCAGCGCCACCGCGTAGCCCTTCAGCAGCACCGACAGCGAGGTCCAGGCCATCGACAGCAGATCATCGCGGCGGATGCCGTCCCACAGCGCCGCCACCGTGTCGGTGAAGGTCGGGAACATCAGCGGGTTGTTCTGCCAGACCGCCGCCGCCTGCCACAGCGCCGCCACCGCCGCCAGCACCAGCAGCCGGCGCAGGGCCGTCACGTTGCCAAGCCGCTCCCACGGGGACAGCGGACGGGCGACATCGCCGATCGGGCCGGTGGCGGTGACGGCGCGCTCATATTCGGGACGGAGCGGCGGCTCGCGTCGGCCGCCGGGGCGCACGGGGCGGGGAGAGAAGGAAAGGTCGGTCATGCGCGGGCTCCCGTCCCGCTTCCTTCGACATCCTCGGCGAACAGCATGTGGTGGATGCGGTTGGCAAGATCCTGGAATTCCGCCCCGCCGACGGCGCCATGGTCGTAGCCGTCGCAATTGACCTCCGCCTTCACCTGTCCGGGATGGGGCGACAGCACCAGGATGCGCGAGCCGACGACCAGCGCCTCCTCGATCGAATGGGTGACGAACAGCATGGTGAAGCGCAGGTCGTCCCAGAGCTGCAACAGCTCCTCCTGCATCTTGCGCCGGGTCAGCGCGTCGAGTGCCGCGAAGGGCTCGTCCATCAGCAGGATGTCGGGCTCCATAGCCATGGCGCGGGCGATGGCGACGCGCTGCTTCATGCCGCCCGACAGCATGTGCGGGTGGACGTCGGCGAATTTCGTCAGGTTCACCCGCGCGATGCAGTCGAGCGCCTTCTCCTCCGCCTCGCGCCGCCTGGCCTTGCGGCTGGCGAGCAGGGGGAACATGACGTTCTCCTTGACCGTCTTCCAGGGCGGCAACTGGTCGAACTCCTGGAACACCATCATGCGGTCGGGGCCGGGCTTGGTTACCGTCCGCCCGTTCAGGCGGATGGCGCCCTCGACCGGCGACAGGAAGCCGCCGACCGCCTTCAGCAGCGAGGATTTGCCGCAGCCCGACGGTCCGAGCAGGACATAGCGTTCGGACTGGAACACCTGGAAATCGACGCGGTAGGTGGCGGTGACGAGATGCCGGCGCGTCTTGTATTGCAGGGTGACGCCGGACACGTCGAGCAGCGGCCGTTCCGACAGCCCGTCGCCGTCGACGCTCCGCGGGTAGGTCAGCGCGTTCATCGCCTCAGCTCCCGGCGCCGGCATGCAGATCCTCGAAGAAGTAATCCCTCCAGGAGGCCGGCTTGTTCTTGATCGCGCCGACCTTGTGCATGAAGTCGGCGAAGGCCTCCGTCCGGTTGGGCGTGACGGTGAAGCGGATGTCGGGGTCGTTCAGCAGGCGCAGGACATAGGCCTTGTCCAGGCTGCCCTTGTTCTGCGCCAGATAGATGTCCGCCGCCGCCTCGTGATCGCGGTTGATCAGGTCCATCGCCTCCTTCAGCGCGTCGAGGAAGGCGCGGTAGGTCTTCGGATTGTCGTCGCGGAAGGACTGCTTGCTCCAGATCAGGTTGAAGCTGTGCGGCCCGCCCAGCACGTCGTAGGAGCTGATCACCTTGTGGATCTTCGGGTCGTCCAGCTGCTGGTATTGGAAGGGCGCGCTGGAGATGTGGCCGGTGATGCCGCCGCCGCCCGACAGCAGGGCCGCCGTGGCGTCGGGATGCGGCATCGACACCGTCAGCTTGTCGATGGCGTCGTATTTGCCGGGCCCGAATTCCTTTTCCGCGGCCATTTGCAGCACGCGGGCCTGGACCCCGACCTTCGCCGCCGGCAGGGCGATCTTGTCGGCGTCGGTGAAGTCCCTCAGCGTCTTGACCTTGGGATTGCTGGTGGTCAGGAACAGCGGCATGTCGTTCAGCGAGGCGATCGCCTTGACGTTCGCGCTGCCCCTGGTGCGGTCCCAGATGGTCAGCAGCGGCCCGACCCCGGCGGAGCCGAGATCGATGCTGCCGGACAGCAGGGCATCGTTCATCGCCGCCCCCCCGGACAGCTGGACCCAGTCCACCGCGATGTCGAGGCCCAGCGCCTTGCCGTGCTTCTCGATCAGCTGGTTGTGGCGCAGCACATGCAGCGGCAGATAGCCCAGGCCATATTGCTCAGCGATGCGGATGCGCCCTTCGGCAGCAGCGGGGGCTGCGGTGGCCGACATCATCAGCACCCCGATCACCGACGCGGCAATCGCCGCGAAGGCACGGCGGCTGGGGCGTCCTGGCTGACGCATGATGGTGCTCCCCTTATTTCGATAAATCTACTAGATTTAATGGGAAAATGATTCAGTGCGACCTTCAACGGTGTAAAATCTTTGGGCGAACCAAGCAAATTTTACATATAAACGGGATTATTTCTGGTCAGACCCCATCCGGCAAGGTTGGTGCGGCTAAGGAAAGGGGCGATCAGGGTTGCTGATCGTCTTGTGCCGCGAGCAGCGCGTCGACCAGCTCGACGAAGCCGTCGCCGCCGGGGCCGCGCGTGATCCAGGCCGGCGGCCGGGGGATGTCGGACAGGAAATCGATGACCGTGCTGACGCCGACGGAGGTCGGGAAATGGGCGAACATCGGGGCGTCGTTGACCGAATCGCCGGCATAGGCGACGGCATCCGGTGTCGCGTCGATGTCGAGGTCGTGAACATCGCGCATCACCCGGCGCGCCATGCCGAGCTTATCGTAGCCGCCGAACCAGCCGAGCACCCACAAGGAATTGACCGTCACCTCCGCCCCGGCGGCTTGGAAGTGCCGGACCAGCGCCATCCGCAATCCGGGATCGGACGGGACGCGGAAGGCGAGGCTGCACAGGCGGAATGGCTGATCGCTCGCCAGTTCCACCTGCGGAAGGTCGGCGTGGATTGTTTGGCGCAGGCGCTCCAGCCGCCCTGCCGCCACCGTCCGCTCCTCCTTCGCGTGCCAGAAGCGGCGCTCGACGTCGCCATCGGCGGTGCGGCGCAGGAATAGACCGCCGTTTTCGGCAATCACTCCGTCCACCGGCCACATGCGCGCCATCTGGTCGGCCCAGCCCGCTGGGGCGGCGGTGACGGGCAGCACCGGGATTCCGCCGTCGCGCAGCCGCTCGATGGCGTCATAGGTGCGGGCGGACAGGCGGCCCTCGTGGGTCAGCGTGTCGTCCATGTCGGTCAGGACGAAGCGCACGCGGGCCAGAGCCGCTGCCGGTGCCTTCGCCAGCGGACGCAGGGCGGCGATGACGGTCATGCCGCTTCCGTCTGTTGCCGGTCCTGCTGCCGCCCCTGGTGCCGGTTGGCCGGCACGGCGATCTGGGTGCGGTGCATGCGGCGGCGCTGGCTGTCGGGGAAGGGGTCGCGGCGGTGCATGGTCCAGCGGTTGTCCCACATCACCAGATCGCCGACCCGCCAGCGGTGGTGCCAGGCAAGCTCCGGCCGCACCGCCGTCGCCCAGATCTCGTCCAGCAGGGCCTCGCTCTCCGGCACGGACAGGCCGGGGATGTGGGCATGGGGACGGCGGCCCAGCAGCAGCGCCCTGGCCCCGGTCACCGGGTGGGTGATGACCAGCGGATGCACGGTGCCGGGCGAGGTGGCGACGTTGGCCGGCGGGGCGAAGCCCTGGCGCAGGTAGCCGCCGCTGTTGGTGGTGCTGTCATGCTTGATCGACAGCCCCTCCACCCGTCGCTTCAGCGGTTCGGGCAGGGCGTCATAGGCGGCGAACATGCTGAGGAAGCCGGTATCGCCACCCTCGACCGGCACCTCCAGCGCATAGAGGCTGCTGGCGTAGGGCGGCGTCTCCAGATAGGTCATGTCGGCGTGCCACACCGACTCTCCCGCCCCAAGCGCGCCGATGGGACGGCCATTCGCCGTGATGTTGGAGATGACGTAGACCTCTTCGTAGCCCGGCGCGTGCAGCCGCCCGTTTTCGGTGATCGGCGCCTTGTCGAGCGGGCCGAAATGGCCGGAAACGCGGACAAGGTCGGCGTCGGACAAGGTCTGGTCGCGGAAGACCAGCACCAGATGGCGGTCGAGCGCGTCGGCCAGCACCGATGTCGTGGCGGGGCTGAGCGGCTGTGATAGGTCGAGGCCGCGCACCTCCGCGCCCAGCGTGGGGGAGACCGGATCGATGGTGAAGCCTGTATCGGTCATGACGCAACCTCAACTGCCGGCGCGGTCGTGGATGTCGGCGAAGAACAGGTCACGCCAGTCGGCCGGCCTGTTGCGGATGGAGCCGATCCGCGCCATGAAGTCGGTGAAGGTGCCGATGCCGTGCGGGGTGAGATCGTAGGAGATCTCCGGATGGGCAATCATCGCCGCCACCTCCTCCACGCCCAGCTTGGAATTCTCGATGCGGATGTAGGCGCGGGCGGCCTCCTGCGGGTCGGCCTTGATCTGCGCCACCGCCTCTTCCAATGCCGTCAGCACCGCCTTGGTCAGCTTGGGGTTGGTGTCGTGGAAGGCGGTGGAGGTCCACAGCGCGCTGAAGGAGGCCGGGCCGCCCAGCACGTCGTAGCTGCTTAGCACCTTGTGGATCCTGGGATCGCGCAGTTGCTGGTCCTGGAAGGGTGGGCTGGTGAAATGGGCGGTGATCTCGGTCTTGCCGGACAGCAGGGCGGCGGTGCCGTCGGGGTGGGCGAGTGAGACGGTCTGGGGATCGAGCTTCGCATGCTGGCCGGGACCGAAGGTCCGCTCCGCCGCGATCTGAAGTACGATGGCCTGATAGGAGGCGCGGACCGACGGGACGACGATGCGGTCCTTCTCGGTGAAGTCCCTCAGGCTCTTCACGTCCGGCCGGTTGGTGTTGAGGTAGGCCGGCTGGGCGTTCAGCGCCGCGAGGCCCCGCAGGTTGGCGTTCCCCTTCGTCTTGTCCCAGGCGATGATGAAGGCCGGCACCCCGGCCGCACCGAAATCGGCGTTGCCGGACAGGGTGGCCTCGGTGATCGTCGTCGGGTTGCCGAGTGGGGTGTAGCTGGCCTTGACCTCTCCCAGGCCGGCGGCGCGCGCCTGCTTTTCCACCAACCCCTTGTCCTGCATGACATAGAGCGGCAAATAGCCGAGACCGAGATTGCGGGCGAAGCGGACTTCCGTCGCTTCCGCCTTCGCCGTGACGGGTGCGAAGCCGGCGATCCCGGCTGCTAGGAGCAGCGCCGTGCCCAGCAGGGACCGGCGCAGGAAGGTACGGGAACTGGTCATGGCGGGTCTCACCGGGGGCATCGGATGATGTGGAAATCGTGGGTGCCGTCGCATTTCAGCTGATCGACTGGTTCAAGGTTCCGGTCGATGTGGCCCTGCATGGCGGCGCTGGTATCGGTGCCCTGGTAGGGGCGTTTCGGCATGGGAACGCGCTCCGTCAGGGGATTGGGTCACGACCAGACATGCTGGCGGCGGTCATCGATTCGTTTGGCCTTGTGGACGGCACGGGGCAGGGCGCCGGGGGCGAGCAGGGCGACCTCCGCCCCGACGCCGGTCGCAGCCTTCAACTGGCGGCGCAGCCGGCCCCGCAGCTCTTCCAGATCGCCGTTGAAGCCCTGGGTGTGTTCCGCCTCGACCGTCAGGCGGTCCAGCTGCTCGACCCGGTCCAGCACCAGCCGGTATTCGCCGGTCAGCGCCGGGTCCTGTCGCACCACCGCCTCCACGTCGCCGGGGAACAGGTTGACGCCCTTGACGATCAACATGTCGTCGAGCCGTCCATGCACCCCCTTCAGCCGCAGCGAGGTGCGACCGCAGCGGCAGGGCTCCGTCGTTACCGACACCACGTCGCCGGTGCGGAAACGGATGATCGGGCGGGCGCGCTTGCGCAGCGTGGTCAGCACCAGCTCGCCTCGCCCGCCCTCCGGCACCGGTTCCAGGGTTTCCGGATCCAGCACTTCGACCAGGATATGGTCCTCTGCCCAGTGCAGCCCGTCCTTCTCCACGCACATGCCGGCGCAGGAACCGAAGATGTCGGACAGGCCGTAATAGTCATAGACTTCGGCACCCCACAGCGCCTCGATCCGCTCGCGCGTTTCCGGGATGGAGCCGCCGGGCTCGCCCGCCACGAACAGGCGGCGGACGGCAAGGTCGCGGGCCGGGTCGATGCCTTCGCGCTGGGCGGTCTCGCCGAGATGCCAGGCATAGGAGGGCGTCGTCCACAGCGCCGTCGCCCTGAACTGGTTCAGCACCGCCAGCAACCGTTCCGACGGCAAGGTTCCGGCATGGATGCTGAGCGCGCCCAGCTTCTGCGCCCCCAGCACGCAGGGGCCGCCGACGAACAGCGAGAAGTTCAGCGCATGGGCGTAGCGGTCGGTCGGACGCAGGCCGCTCGACCAGAACTGCCGCGCCTCATAGTCGATCCAGTCCTCGAAATCCTTGGCGGTGAAGGGCGAGGCGGTCGGCACCCCGGTCGACCCGCTGGAGGCGGAGATGTAGACGATCTCCCGCTCCGGCACGGCGACCAGATCGCCGAAGGGCGGCACCGCCACCTGGCGGTCGCGGATGGTCGCCTTGCTCAGGAAGGGGAAGCGCCGCAGATCGTCCAGCGTGCGCAGATCCGCTGGCGACACCCCCCGCGCGTCAAAGGCGGCGCGGTAGTAGGGCGAGCCTTCGTAGGCGTGCCGCAGATGGTCCTTCAGCAGGTCGAGCTGCAGTTTCCGCCAGTCGGCGCGGCTCTGGGTTTCCAGGCCGGGCTGCCAGTATGCGTCATGGTCCTGAACCGCCACTTTTTCTTATCCTTCGAGAGTTTGGGGGCGGCTGCCGGCCCGATCAGGCCTGCGCCGCCGGCGAAATGGTCGCGGCTTGCCGGAGGGGCGGAGCTCCGTCATCACCGCAGCGGTCGAGATCATTCAAACCCCGCATGGAGGAACTCCTTGTCAGGTGGTGGGACCGTGACGTTTCCCATTGGGTGCCGGAATTTAACGGAATATCGATGTATAAATATTGTATTATCTATAGGAAAATAGGAAAACCTGATGAGGTCAAGTGTCCGCGTCGTGTGGGTCGATGTTTTCGGCGGAATTGGTTGCCGCGTCCGGCGTTCGCACATCGGCATCCACACCGCGACGGAGGGGAACGGGGATGAAGCTCATTCCGCCCGGCTTCCTCTCCGCCGCCTGGTGGTCCATGTCTTGGTCCCCGTTTCCCTGATCGTCGGATAATCCTGGTTGGACCGCTGGGACGGACTCCGTGTCAGCGGGATGCAAGGATCACCCTCAAACGCGTTCCGTGGCGAAGCGGCTCTTCGGCCGGGCCAGGCCGAAATGGCCGCGCAACGTCGTGCCCTCATACTCCTCGCGGAACAGCCCGCGCTCGCGCAGGATCGGCACGACCTGATCGGCGAAATCCTCCAGGCCGCCGGGGAAATAGGGCGGCATGACGTTGAAGCCGTCGGCGGCCCCGGTCTCGAACCACAGCTGCATCTCGTCGGCGATCTCGACCGGGGTGCCGCAGACCAGACGATGGCCGCGCCCGGCGGCGACATGCTGGGCGAGCTGGCGGATGGTCAGGTTCTCGCGCCGGGCCAGGCCGATCAGCAGGCGCGAGCGGCTTTGCAATTGCTCCGAGGGCGGCAGGTCGGGCAACGGCCCGTCGAGGTCGTAACCCGACACGTCGGTGCCCAGCCGTTCGTTGAGCAGGGGCAGGGCATGCGCCGGGTCGGTCCAGCCCTCCAGCGTCGCCAGCTTGTCGCGCGCCTCCTGCGTGGTGCGCCCGAGCACCGGCAGGAAACCGGGCATGATCGCCAGACTGGCCGGATCGCGGCCCTGGGCGGTCACGCGCGCCTTCAGGCTGGCGTAGAAGCGGCGGGCGTCCTCGATATTCTCCTGGGCGGTGAACACCACGTCGGCGGTGCGGGCCGCGAGATCCTGGCCGGGGTCGGAGGAGCCCGCCTGCACGATCACCGGATGGCCCTGCGGCGGGCGCGGAATGTTCAGCGGTCCCTTCACCGAGAAATATTTCCCGGCATGGTTCAGCACATTCATCCTGGCGGGGTCGGCATAGAGGCCGCGCTCCTTGTCCTTGGGGAAGGCGCCGTCGTCCCAACTGTCCCACAGCCCCTTGACCACATCGACGAACTCCTCAGCCACGGCGTAGCGTTCGTCATGGTTGGGATGGACCGCGCCGAAATTGGCCGCGGTCCGCGCGTAGGAGGTCGTCACCACGTTCCAGCCGGCCCGCCCGCCGCTGAGATGGTCGATCGAGGCGAAGGCGCGGGCGAGGTGGAACGGCTCGCCATAGGTGGTGGAGGCGGTCGCCACCAGCCCGATCCGGCTGGTCGCCATCGCCAGCGCCGCGAGCAGGGTGAGCGGCTCGAACCGCGCGATCATCGAGGGGTGGGCGTCGGCGCCGCTGGTCAGCCCGTCGGCGAGGAACAGCATGTCGAACTTCGCCCGTTCGGCGATGGCGGCGATGCGCAGCAGGTGCGGCAGATTCTCCGACCCGGACTCCGCCCCCGGATAGCGCCATCCGGCGACATGATGACCGGCCCCCTGAAGGAACAGGCCCAGATGAATTTGGCGCTTCGGCAAGGTCATGACGCGGTCTTTCTGGATGATGAGCGTTGCGGGATGTCCCCGTGCTCCCCGGCTTTCTTTGTTGCTTGTCTTGCTCTTGTTGCCCGGCGTCGCCGGGAGGTCGGTCACTGCGACCGGCTTTCCCGGCCCAGCGACTCCAGCAGGCCGAGCAGGTCGCTCCGGCTTTCCATCGCCGCGGTCAGCGCCGGCACCCCGGCCAGATGCGCGGCGCCGTTGGCGGCGTCGGCGAATTTGGCGGCGGGATCCTGGACGCCGCGGATGTGGTCGATCCGTCGTGACAGGGTGTGTCCATCGTGGAGGTGGATCGTCACTTCGGTGAAGCGGGTGGCGGGATCGTTCGACATGCGCGGCGCCGTCTCGTCATGGCGGCGCTCGACCCGCGCCGCCAGGGTCCGCACATCGTCGGGCACCGGCACGGCGCCGAAATGGGCCAGCCCGAGATCGCGTCGCAGCAGCGCGGTGGCGATCACATATTCGACGCTGAAGCGTCCGGTGATGCCGTCCTCCGCCGTCCGCACCACCAGGGCGGCGTCGCCGCCGGGCGGGAAGGTGGCGGTCACCCGCAAGATCCGCTGCGGGTCGATGTCATGATCGGCGATCAGGCCGAGGATGGCCTCGGCGGCGCAGTGGGCGGCGGTGCAGAAGGCGAATTCCTTCAGGATCAGGCCGGGGCTGACGATCTGCCAGGGCGCTCCCCAACCGTCGAGCACCCGCTCGGGCCGCTCGGCCCCGGCGGCGAAGCAGGAGAAGAAGCCGACCGGCCCGTCGAGGAAATCGGCGGCCCCGCCGAAGCCGCGTTCGGCCAGCAACGCGGCGGTCAGCCCGGCCCGCGCGGCGAGACCGGCGTGCAGCGGCTTGGCGTCGCTGCCGAACTGGAGCCGCAGGCCCGCCGATTGCGTCGCGGCGAGCCCGAGCGCCACGGCGATGCGGCCAACATCCAGCCGCCGCAGCCGGGCGACAGCCGCCGCCGCGCCGATGGTGCCGAGCGTCGCCGTGGCGTGGAAGCCGATCTCGTAATGGCGGCTGCCCAGCGCCAGCCCGAGCCGGGCCATCGTTTCGACCCCGACGATGTAGGCGGCGAGGAATTCCTTGGCGTCGGCCTCGCTGCCGGGCGCCGCGGCGAGCAGCGCCGGCAGCAGGACGGTGGAGGGGTGGCCGCGCACGCTGGCATGGACGTCGTCGAAATCCAACGCGTGGCCGGCATGGCCGTTGGCCAGCGCGGCGGTGAAGCCGTCGGCGCGGCGGCCCCGCCCGATCAGCACCGCGTCGCCGGGGACGGGCGGCAGCGTGTCGAGCAGGATCGCCAGCGCCGGATCATCGGCTCCGGCGACGGCGCAAGCGAGGAAGTCGAGCAGGCCGGTCCGGGAGGCCGCGACAGCCTCGGCGGAGGACAGAGGATCCGATGTGGCGATCCGGTCGGCCAGACGCACGGTCAGCGAGGCTGAGGCGGTGGTGATGGGTTGGCTCATGGTCGGCTCAGTTCCGGCTCGAAGGGGCGGCGGCGTCCTGCGGCGCGGCCTGTCCCAGGCCGGTGATGAAGGCGCGGATGCGGGGATTGGCGCTGTCGCGGAAGATGGCGGCGGGCGGGCCGCGCTCAACGATGCGGCCGCCTTCGGTGAAGGCGACGACGTCGCTGATCTCCTCGGCGAAGCGCATCTCGTGGGTGACCAGGATGGAGGTCATGCCGTCGCGGATCAGATCGCGGATCACCGCCAGCACCTCTCCCACCGTCTCGGGGTCGAGGGCGGAGGTCACCTCGTCGAACAGCACCAGCTCCGGCCGCATGGCCAGCGCGCGGGCGATGGCGACGCGCTGCTGCTGGCCGCCCGACAATTCGCCGGGAAAGGCGCGCTCCTTGCCGGACAGCCGCACCCGCTCCAGCAGGGCGCGGGCCTCGCGTTCCACCTCCTGGCGCGGCCGGCCGAGGATGCGGACCGGGGCGATGGCGATGTTCTCCAGCACGTTCAGATGCGGGAACAGGTTGAACTGCTGGAAGACGAAGCCGATGCGCTTGCGCAGGTCCAGCCGCTCGGCTTCGCGGTGCAACCGATGGACGGCGGCGCCGGCCACCGTGATCTCGCCCCGCTGCGGGGTGATCAGCCCGTTGATGCAGCGCAGGATGGTCGATTTTCCCGACCCGGACGGGCCGATGATCGACAGGGCGTCGCCCTTGTGGACCTCCAGGTCGATGCCGTTCAGCACTCTGGTCGATCCGTAGGACAGATGCACGTCGCGCAGCGACACCAGAACCGGCCGGTCCGGTGGCGCATCGGAAGGGGTGGGGAGGGTCATCGGGTAAACTCGCTAGACGGCGAAGCGGCGTTCCAGCCGCTGGGTCAGCCGGGAAATCGGGTAGCAATAGGCGAAGAAGGCGACCAGCACCGTCAGATAGACGGCGATGGTGAAGTCGGTCCTGCGCACCGCGGTGCTGGCGTCGGTCGCCGCATGCAGCAATTCCCCCACCCCGACCAGCGAGGCGAGCGCCGATCCCATCGCGATGGAAGCGTAGAGATTCATCCAGGCCGGCAGGCTGCGGCGCAGTCCTTGCGGCAGAATGATCCAGCGCAGGGTCTGCAACCGGCCGAAGCCGAGCGAGCCGGCGGCCTCCCATTGCGCGGCCGGGATCGACTGGATGGCGCCGCGCGCGATCTCCGCGATGTGGGCGCTGGCCGGCACCGCAAGCCCGACCACCGCCTTCAGCCAGTCGGGGAAGGGGACATGCCAGCCGCCGATGGCGATCTCGAAGGGCAGGGCGTAGGTGGTGGCGAAGATCAGCACCAGATGCGGCGCGTTGCGGAAGATCTGCACATAGGTGATGGCCGGCAGGCGCAGCAACCGCAGGCTGGATAGTTCCAGCACGCCGAGGATCAGTCCGATCAGCGTGCCCAGCGCGATGGCGCTGGCGCTGATCAGGACGTTCATCGCGAAGCCCTGGAGCAGATGCGGGCTCCAGTCCAGCAGGGCCAGCGCCGATTGCGGGCGCAGCGCGATCCAGGCGGCGGCGACGACGGCGACGCAGAGCGCCACCGGCCGCCCGACCGGATGGGGAAACGGGATCGCGGGGAGGGTGGCGGCGGCGATTCTGACGGCGGTCATCGTCACAGCCCCAGTCCGGCCGGGCCGAGGCCGGGGGTGCGCAGCCGCCGTTCCAGCCAGAACCCGACCTGCGACAGGGCGAGGTTGATGGCGCTGAAGAACAGCAGCAGCACGATCATCAGTTCGACCACGATGTCGCGCTGGGTCCAGATCATGATCGAGGCATAGGTGATCTCGCCGACCGCGACAGCCGAGGCGACGGTGGTCAGCTTCACGATGTTGACCAGATTGTTGAAGATGGCCGGCAGGGCGATGCGCAGGGCCATTGGCAGCTCGACCCAACGCAAAATCTCCAGCCGGCCGAATCCGAGGGAGCGGGCGGCCTCGCGCATGGTGTCGGGCACCGCCTCGATCCCGGCGCGCAGGGCTTCGGCGTGATAGGCGGCGCCATGCAGGCCGACCACCGTCACCACCCAGAAGAAGGCGCCGAACGGATTGCGCCCGGCCCCGCCCAGAGCGTCGCTGATCAGCATGTTCAGCCCGAGGAAGGCGCAGACCAGCTGGACCAGCGTCGGCGTGTTGCGCGTCAGCTCGACGAACAGGCGGGCGGGCAGCGACAGCAGCCTGCTCTTCGCGGTCAGGCAGCCGGCGAGCAGGATTCCACCCGCCAGGCTGACCGGGATGGTGACGGCGATCAGCACCAGCGTGGTGCGGAAGCCCTCCAGCCACATGTCGCGCTCATAGGCGCTTTTCAGGAAGCTGAAATTGAGGCCATAGCCCTTGGCGAAGGCGATGACCCCATCCAACGTCAAAGGGGCCAGCGTGATATGGGCCAGCAACGTGTCGGCCATGGCGGGTTTCTCCCGGTCCGTGCTTTCGGCCTCAGCGCCCCTTGTTGGCGTCGCGGGTTTCGAGGAAATAGGGGGTGACCGCCAGCCGGTTGCGTTCGGCGGCGTCGATGATCCACCCGGATCCGTGCAAACGGCGCATGATGCCGTCCAGCGCCTCGCGGGCGTCCGTCTCGCCCTTGCGCACCCAGATGACGTTCAGCGACGGCAGCAGGTCGGTCGGGGTGAGGATTTCGTAATCCTTCCAGTCTTCAGGATGGTCGAGCAGCATGACGCGCAGGGTGGCGCCGGTATGGACCGCGGCATCGCACTGGCCGCCCTTCAATGCCAGCAGCGAATCCGGCTGGCTGGGGAAGCCCTTGATCTTGGCGCCGATCTCCTCGGCCAGCGGCTTGGTGAAGTTGGCGCCCTGCGACAGGCAGACGGTTTTGCCCTTCAGGTCCGGCCAGTCCTTGACCGGCGTGCCCTTGCGGCCAAGCGCGATGCCGCCGCTGCGCTCGAAGGCGGTCGGCACGAAGTCGAGCATTTCGGCCCGCTCCTCGGTCCAGGACATGTTGGCGATCAGCAGGTCGACCTTGCCCTGTTGCAGGAATTGGACGCGGTTGGGCGGGGTGACGGTCACGGTTTCCAGCTTCACCCCCAGCCCGCGGGCCAGTTCGGTGGCCAGATCGATGTTGAAGCCCTTCTGTTCCTGCGACTTGGCGTCGATATAGCCGAAGGGCGCGCCGGACAGGATGACGCCGGCGACCAGGCTGCCGCGCTGCTTGATCCGGTCGAGCGTGGCGTCGGCCTGGGCTGCACCGGCGATCGCACCGCTCATCAGGGCTGCAAGGGAGGCCGCGGCCGCCAGTCGGAACAAGTTCATCACCCTCTGCTGCCCCCGTCATGTCTACTTATGAAGCGGGTTATAGACAGCAATAACATACAGGTCAAATAGGCATTATCGATTATAATTAACAAATTCATAATGTTGTATATGGCCACAAGAAAGATGGGAAGGTCCAGCATGGAAGCAGAACCTTCCGCAACTCCCCCTGGCGGGGTTCAGATCGTGTAATCCGGCTCCGGCAGGCTCATGTCCATCTCTTCCGCCGGGGCCTGTGGCGAGTTGGTCCAGCCGACGATCCTGGCCGGCACCCCGGCCACGGTGGCGCCGGGCGGAACCGGCTTCAGCACCACGCTGCCGGCGCCGACCTTGGCATGCCGGCCGATCTCGATATTGCCCAGCACCTTGGCGCCCGCGGCCAGCAGCACGCCGTCGCGCACCTTGGGATGGCGGTCGCCATGTTCCTTGCCGGTGCCCCCCAGGGTGACGCCCTGGAGGATCGATACGTCATGGCCGACCTCCGCCGTCTCACCGATCACGACACCGGTGCCATGGTCGATCAGCACGCCGCAGCCGAACGGCACCGCGGGATGGATATCGACTGCGAAGGCCTCCGACACCCGGCTTTGCAGGAAATGCGCGAGTTCGGTGCGCCCATGCCGCCACAGCCAATGGGCGACGCGGTGCCATTGCAGAGCGTGGAAGCCCTTGAAATAGAGAAAGGGCGTCAGGCAGCCGTCGGCTGCCGGGTCGCGGGTGACGATGGCGCCGAGATCGGCGACCGCCGCCGCGACGATCGCCGGTTCCTCCGCATAGGCGGTCTCGGCGAGGTCGGCCAGCCGCTCCGCCGAGATGTACCAGTCGCCCAGTTTGCGGGCGAGATGGCCGCCCAGGGCCGATCCGAAGCTTTCATGCGACAGCACGGCGATGTGGATGAAGCTGCGCAGCAGCGGATCGCGGCCGGCCGCCGTCTCGGCATCCTCCCGCAGCCTCGTCCACAGCACGGCTTCGGCCCGGTCGTCCGCCGCCCGTTCCGGGGTCCGCGACGCGGCGGCGAAGCAGGCCGGGGTGACGATGCGGCCCATGGGCGTCTTCCTCACGACCGTTGTCCGCGCCGGACCAGTTCGGCCCGGATGCGGTGGAGGGCGGCGGTCAGCGCGTCGATGTCCTCGCAGGTGTTGTAGAAGGCGAGCGAGGGGCGCACCGTGCTTTCCACCCCGAAGCGGCGCAGGATAGGCTGGGCGCAGTGATGGCCGGAACGCACGGCGATCCCCTCGCGGTCGAGCGCGCGGCCGATGTCCTCCGTCTTGCAGCCGTCCAGCACGAAGGACAGCACGCCCGCCTTCTCCCGCGCGGTGCCGATCAGCCGCAGACCGGGCACGGTCAGCAGGCCGGCGGTGGCGTAGTCGAGCAGATGATGCTCGTAGGCGGCGATGGCCGGCATGCCGATCCGGTCGAGATAGGCGATGGCCGCTCCCAATCCCACCGCGTCGGCGATGTTGCCGGTGCCCGCTTCGAACCGCATCGGCGCCGGTTGGTAGACGGTCTTCTCGAAGGTGACGTCGGCGATCATGTTGCCGCCGCCCTGCCAGGGCTGCATGCCCTCCAGCACGTCGAGCCGGCCATAGAGCACGCCGATGCCGGTCGGGGCGAACATCTTGTGGCCCGACAGCACGAAGAAGTCGCAGCCCAGCGCCTGGACGTTCACCGGCATGTGCGACACCGCCTGCGCCCCGTCGACCAGGGTGCGAATGCCGGCGGCGCGCGCCATCGCCACCATCTCCGCCGCCGGGGTGACGGTGCCGAGCGCGTTCGACACCAGCGTCAGCGACACCAGCTTCGTGCGCGGGCCGAGCAGGCGGGCATACTCGTCCATCCGGATCTGGCCGTCGTCGTCCACCGGCACCACGCGCAGCCGGGCGCCGGTTTCGGCGCAGAGCTGCTGCCAGGGAACGATGTTGGCGTGATGCTCCAGCCAGGTGACGACGATCTCGTCGCCCTCGCGGATGAACTGGCGGCCCCAGGCCTTGGCGACCAGATTGATCGCCTCGGTGGCGCCGCGGACGAAGACGATCTCGCGAGTGTCGGCGGCGCCGACGAAGCGGCGGACCTTCTCGCGTGCATCCTCATAGGCGTCGGTGGCGCGGGCCGCCAGCGCATGGGCGGCGCGGTGGATGTTGGAATTCTCCTCCGCGTAGAACCGGGCGAGACGGTCGATCACCGCCTGCGGCTTCTGCGTGGTGGCGGCGTTGTCCAGCCAGATCAGTGGCTTGCCGTTGACCGTCTGGTTCAGGATGGGGAAGTCGCGCCGGGCGGCATGCGGGTCGAAGGCGGGGCTCGCCGGCGACGGCAGGTCGGGGACCTGATCGGCGCGCAGCTGGACCGACAGCCCTGCGACATCGACCAGATGGCCGGGGGCGGCGGGAACCGTGGGCGGGGAGACGCCGGGCGCGCCAGTGGCGGCGGGGCTGACCGGCACCGTGGCGCCAGTGCGGCTTCCCGCAAGGAAATAGGGGCTTCCCGACGGCGGCGCGGGTGCGCCGGCCACCGGGGTCGAGGGGGCGGCGGCCGGTAGAGGTGAGGCAAGGGACGGGGCCAGCGGCGGCACCAAGGACAACGCGCCGCCCAACGAATGCAGGATCGACCCAAGCCCACCGTCGCCAGCCGGGGAGACCGGATGTCCGGGAGCCGCGGCCGCGGTGAAGGCCGGATTCGCCGATGGACCGGACGGGGGGGCGGCGGGCGGAGCGGAGGGAATGGCCGGAACCGGTCCCGGCGCCTGGACGGCGGAAACCGCGGCCGCCGGCGGAAGCGCGCCGATGGCCGCCGGCAGGGCTGCGGCTGGAAGGCCGTTGGGCAGCGCCTGGAAGAACTGGTTGGCGAGCCGGGCGATCAGGCCGACATCGGGCGAGCCCGCGAAATCGCCATCCCCTGCCGCCGGTGAAGGCGGCAGGGTGAGCGTGTCGGCGGGGAGGCCGGCGGGATCAGGCATAGTCGTAATAATGGCCGACATTGACATCCTCCAGCACGCCGATGGCATCCTCGGTCAGGATCGCGGCCGAGCAGTAGAGCGAGATCAGGTAAGACGCGATGGCCTTGCGGTTGATGCCCATGAAGCGGACCGACAGGCTCGGCGCCACCTCGCCCGGAACGCCGGGCTGGAACAGGCCGATGACGCCCTGCTTCGCCTCGCCGGTGCGCAGCAGCAGGATGTTGGTGCGGCCATCCGGCGTGACATGCAGCTTGTCGCTGGGGATCAGCGGCAGGCCGCGCCAGGTCAGGAAGGGCGAGCCGTGCAGGGTGACGGTGGGCGGCGGCACGCCGCGGCGGGTGCATTCGCGGCCGAAGGCGGCGATGGCGCGCGGGTGGGCGAGGAAGAAGGCCGGCTCCTTCCAAACCTTGGCGATCAGCTCGTCCAGGTCGTCGGGGGTGGGCTGGCCCTTGCGGGTCTTGATGCGCTGACCAGGGGCGGCGTTGGCGAGCAGGCCGTATTCGGCGTTGTTGATCAGCTCGCTTTCCTGCCGCTCCTTCACCTTCTCGATCAGCAGCCGGAGCTGTTCCTGGATCTGGTCGATCGGGTGGCTGTAGAGGTCGGACACGCGGGTCTGGACATCCAGCACCGTCGTCACCGCGTTCAGCGAATATTCGCGCGGGCTTTCGTCATAGGGGACGAAGGTTTCCGGCAGATCGGCGTCGTTGCGCGGGCTGCATTCGACCTCGGTCCGCACCTGGCCCTGCGGGTCGATGACGCGGTTCAGGCGGTAGATGCCGGCCTCGACCGGGGTCCAGGGCAGGAAGGACACCAGCCAGCGCGGCGTGATGCCCGACCATTGCGCCCGCGTCTTCGTGGCGTTGGCGAGCTGGCGGGCCGCCTGCTCGTTCAATGTTCGGCGCAGCTCGGTGTCTTCGGACATGGGAATCGGCTCCTTGGAAAGGGCGATGGCAAAGAGGGGGCGCTCCATCGGCACGGGACGGCGATGGCCGTGGCGGCTGGGTGGAGGCGCCGTTGCGGGGATGGGTCGGACCGACCGGCGGAAAGGCGGGGCCCTCGCCTCGGGCTGCGGTCCGCCTGTGGCCACCGCATCCCCGGCATCGGGGCAAGGCCGACCATGCACAGCTTCCGCCTAGCTCTCAAGCACCGGTAAAACAGGGCAAGTCGATTGATCCGCTATAACGGACAGACCTCCGCTCAATTAGGCCAAACCCTGATGACGAAGTTTTCTCTATCCAATCACGGGATTTTTCCCGAGCTTATTCCTATAAGTTATTAGGAAAATGCGTGAGCAGCTTTCTTGAGACTGTTTGTCCGCCCTGCATAGACTTGTGAAAATTCGGCAAAACTTGAGATGCGCCCCATATCCAGCCGATGGGACGGCCATAAAAAACACTAAAAATATGTACTATTATAGCAATACACACCGTGGATAATAATTCTCTTTTATGTGACATGGAAATGGTGACTGCCATGCCGCACTCGTCCCTTCGTCGGACGCTTCCGTCGACGGCGCAACCTGAAGATGAGGGAATGGCTCCGGTCCTTCGTCTCGTCCTCGACAATATGGCGGAGGGTGTGTGTGTCGCCGGCTGTGACGGCCGCATCGTAACCGCCAATCCGGCGGCGGAGGCGGTTTTCGGCCCGTTGGGCGGCGTCGCCTTCGATGCGCGTTTCGGAAGCCGCCTGAGGCTGGCGGACGGGGTCAGCCCATGCCCGGAAGCCCTTTGGCCGATGGGCCGGGCGATCCGCGGCGAGACGATGGACCGGGAGAGTCTGTATCTGGCGCCGGCGATGTCCGGCGGACCGCAGACGGACGGCGTCGGTGCTGGTATCGGTGCCGGCGTCTGGCTGCGGGTGAATGCCCGCCCACTGGTGCAGGATGGTCGGTCGGTCGGCGGTGTGCTGGTGTTCCGCGACATCACCCAGGTCAAGGCGGTGGAGGACCGGATCGCCTGGCTGGCCCATTTCGATCCCTTGACCGGCCTTTCCAACCGTGTCGAGTTCCGCCGACGCCTGGAAATGGCCATCGCGTCGGCGCGGCAGGACGGATCCCGGCTGGCGGTGATGCTGCTCGATTTCGATGGCTTCAAGGAGATCAACGACCAGTTCGGCCATGCCGTCGGCGACGAGCTTCTCGTCGCGGTGGCCGGCCGGTTGCGGGATGCGCTGGGGTCCGGAGCGGTGATCGCCCGGCTGGGTGGCGACGAGTTCACCATCCTCGTCGAGGAGGATGGCGACGGAACCCTCACCGATGCCTCGCATACCCTGATCCGGGCACTGGCCGAACCGTTTCCGCTCACCAGCGGCCGGCATCGGCTGACCGCCAGCATCGGCGCGGTCCGCTATCCGGCGGAGGCCGATACCATCGACGATCTGCTGCGCATGGCCGACATGGCCATGTACCGGGCCAAGGAGCGTGGCGGCAGCGCGGTCTGCCGGTACGACCCGGCGATGATGGCGGCGGCGGCCGAGCGGACCCGGCTGCGCGGATTGCTGGCCGGCGCGCTGGAGCGCGGCGAGTTCCATCTCGTCTACCAGCCGCTGGTCGAAGCGGCCGGTGGCCGTCCCGTCGGGGTCGAGGCTTTGTTGCGCTGGCGGCCGTCGGGCGCCGCTGCGCCCGTTCCGCCATCGGCGTTCATTCCCCTGTGCGAGGCGAGCGGTCTGATTCTGGACATTGGGCGATGGGTGCTGGAAACCGCCTGCCGCCAGATCCGGACATGGGCGGATGGCGGGGGGCCGTCCTTGGAGATCGCGGTCAACGTGTCGCCTCGCCAGCTTCGCGACCCCACCCTGCTGGAGGATGTGCGGAGGGTGCTGGCGGCGACCGGCATCGATCCCGCCCTGCTGGTTCTGGAAGTGACCGAGGGGTTGCTGATCGAGGATATGGAATACAGCCGCCATGTGCTGACCGGGCTGAAGCGGTTGGGGGTGCGGCTGGCGCTGGACGATTTCGGCACCGGATATTCCAGCCTCAGCTATCTGAACAGCCTGCCGTTCGACGTGCTGAAGATGGACGGGTCCTTCACCCGCAATCTGGCGGCGGCGGAACTGGACAACGCCGGTGGACAGGCGGTCGCCCGCGCGATCATCGGGCTGGCGCGCAGCCTGTCGATGACGCTGGTCGCCGAGGGGGTGGAGACGCCGGCCCAGCATGCCTGGCTGGCGGCGAACGGTTGCAGCCTGATCCAGGGCTATCTCATCGGACGGCCGGAACCGGCACCGGCCGCCGCCGAACTGATCGACCGGCTGGCCGCCGAACATGAGCGCAGGCAGAATGAACGGTTTGACTTTGTGATTTGATCGCGGACGAACGGGATGCGGCGTTAAATCTACTTGATGAATAGGCAAAAGGAGATATTCTCTTTTCTGCAAGTGGGAATTATGGCCTCTGCACATGGGCCTGTTCAAGCGGAGAGGACGATCTGTGAGCGTGGCGAACGACGACTATGCTCCATCCGCCGAGGATGCGATCCCTGCGATCCTGGGGCGTCATCTGCGGCGTTTGCGTACCCGCCAGGGTCTGTCGCTGGAACGGCTGGCGCGCTTGTCCGGGGTCAGCCGGGCGATGCTGGGCCAGATTGAGCTTGGGCGCAGCGCGCCGACCATCACCGTGCTGTGGAAGATCGCCCGTGCGCTGGATGTCACGCTGGCCTCGCTGACCCGGTTCACCGAGCAGGGCGGGGTGGTGGTGGTGCGCCAGTCCGAGACCAGGACGCTGGTTTCCTCCGATGGGCTGGCTCAGTCGCGGCTGCTGGCCCCGCCGGGGGAGGGACGGGGCGCCGAGGTCTTCGAGATCCGCCTGCATCCCGGTGGCAGCGAGGCCGGCGCCGGGCATCCGCCGGGGATCGGCGCCCATCTGGTCGTCGCGGAGGGCGCGGTGGAGCTTCGGGCCGCCGGGGGTCTGCATCGG
Organism: Azospirillum sp. B510; assembly: GCF_000010725.1. Taxonomy (NCBI): domain Bacteria; kingdom Pseudomonadati; phylum Pseudomonadota; class Alphaproteobacteria; order Rhodospirillales; family Azospirillaceae; genus Azospirillum; species Azospirillum sp. B510. The sequence goes on from NC_013855.1 coordinate 114,544, forward strand.
CTGGCCGCCGGCGACACCATCCTCTTCGAAGCCGACGTGCCCTATACCTGTACGAATGTCGGCGACGGCGACGCCCTGCTGTTCCTCGTGCTGTCGCACACCGAGATCCTGCCCTGAGGCTCCTTCCCGTGAGTCTGCTTCTCTGAGCCCGTCCCGGCCGGGCGCTCAGCCCGCCGCCGCAACGGCCCGCTGCAATGCGCCGGTGGCGATCGACTGCGCCAGCCGTTCGAAGTCCGGTCCCTGCGAGCGATCCTCGTCCAGCGGCGCCACAAGGCCGCGGACGAAGGCCTGCACCGCGCCAGTGCCGGTGCCGAGGGTGAGGGGGCCGCGCAAATCCACCGCCTGGGCCGCCGCCGCCAGCTCGATTGCGGTCAGCCAGCGCAGGCGCTCGACGATTTCGCCGGTCTTGGCGACGACGGCGGGCGCCATCGAGGCATGGTCCTCGATGCCGTCGGCCACCGGCAGGACGCCGAGCGAGACCGGCAAGGCGAGATGGCGGATTTCCGCCTCCAGAGCCGCGATCGTCTTCTGGACGGTGGCGAAGCCTGTGCGGCTCTGGCCTTGCGGGGAAAGGAAGCGCGGCAGGTCGGAAACCGTGGGCGACATCAGTTTCATCGTGCGGTGGGCCGCCATGGTCGCCGCCTGGGCCAGGGCCTGCCCCAGCGCCTCGAAACGCAGAACCAAGGCTGTCATATCGAAATTGCCGTTGTGCAGCATCCGGTCCTGCCCGCTCTCTTCGGTGATGATCACCAGCGGGTTGTCGGCGGCGGCGTTCAGTTCGATGGCGACCGGTTCGCGTGCGGCTTCCAGCGTCACGCGGACGGCGCCATGAACCGGGGCAAGGCAGCGGAAGCTCAGCGGATCCTGAAGGCGCCTTGCGGCCCCCGGCTTTTCCAGGGCGCTGCCGGCGAGCAAGCGGCGCAGGCGTGCCGCGGCCTCCGCCTGTCCGGGGGCGGGCCGCGCCTGCTGGACGCGTGGGTCGAGCGGCTCCAACTGCGCCCGGAACCCCTCGCAGCTCAGCGCCGCCGCCGCATCCAGGGTGTCCAGCGCCACGCGGGCATCCTCCAGCACGAGGCAGCCCCGGCCGACCGACAGCGCGTTGGCGACGACGACGGCGTGGCCATCCTTGAGACCGAGGACTGTTGGCGTCAGTCCGGCACGGGCCAGGGCCGCGTCGGCGGGCAGGATCTCACCGCCAACTTCAACTTCAGCGTCCGGGTCGCCGAGCAGGGCGCGGCCGAGATGGGCGAGCGGGGCGAGGTCGTCGGCGCCGATGGAACCCTTGGACGGCACCAGCGGATGAAAGCCGGCGTTCAGCGCGGCGACGAGCGCATGCAGCATCGCCGGCGACGCCCCGCTTCCACCTGCGGCATATCCGGCGGCGCGGACCAGCATCAGCGCGCGCAGGATGTCGGTCGGCAGGTGCGGCCCCACCCCGACGGCACGGGCTGGAACCGCCCGGTGCTGGAAGGCGATGAGGTCGCCAGCCATCAGTCTGGTGTCGACGCCTGCTCCCAGCCCGGTGGTCAGACCATAGATCGGGACCTCCGCCCCGGCCAGCCGTTCGACCACCGTACGGGCCGCGGCGATGCGCGGCACCACCAGGGGGCTGAGGGCGACAGTCCGCCGCTGCCGCGCCACCGTCACCACCGCCTCGATCGTCAATGGGCCGGCGCCGAGCGCCAGAGGATCCTGCCGCATTTCCATCTCATGCATGTGGTTTCATCGGAATTTTCCTATTGATTAACGAGCTATTTGTCTATCAATTTAATCGGGTAAAATATGAAAAACACATATCTCTGGTGAAATATGGTGGTCGTGGGTGAAAGCGGGGAAGGGCGGACGCTGACCGCCAACGCACGGATGTACGCGCCCAACGCCGAGGCCGCCGCCGCCTGGCGGGCCTTGTTCGATTGGGTGTCCGCGTTCTCCGGCGTGCCGCTCCTGGTGCTCGACCATCCATTTCCGGCTCCGATGGAGGAGCTTTGGAGCCGTGACGATCTCGGCGCCGCCTTCATGTGCGGCTGGCCCTTCGTGCGCGCCGGGTCCCGGCACCGCATCGTCGCCGCCCCGGTGCCGGCGGCGGCCCGCTATGGCGGGCGGGTGGAGTACCGGACCGACTTCGTGGTCCGGGCGGAGTCCGCCATCCACCGGCTGGAGGACAGTTTCGACGGGCGGCTGGCCTTCACGGTGGACCATTCCCATTCCGGCTACAATGCCCCGCGCCACCATCTGCTGCGCTTCCGCAGGGCGGATCGCCAAACGCTTTATGCCGCTACGGTCGGCCCCTGCATCACGCCGAGGCGGGTGCTCGACGCCGTGCTGGACGGTAGCGCGGATGTGGCGCCGCTCGACGGCTACACACTCGACCTGATGCTGCGCCACGATCCCGAGCTTGGAAAGCGCATCCGCATCGTCGCCAGCACCGATCCGGCGCCGATGCCGCCGCTGGTCGCCAGCCCGTCGGTTCCGGACGAGACGGTGGAGGCCCTGCGCGCCGCCTTCCTGGCCAGCGGCGAGGCGCCCGCCCTGACGGCGGTGCGCGAGGCGCTGGCGCTGGCCGGATTCGCCGTCACCGACCCGGCGGATTACGCCGTCACCGAACGCTGGGCCGCCGAGGCGCTGGCCGCCGGCTATCCCGCGCCGGCCTGACCCTTTCCCATTCGAAACGCACGCACAATCAAAGACGCAGGCAAGACAGGAAGGATCACCACCATGGTCGATGTGACGAGGCGCCAGCTTCTGGCCGCCGGAGCGGCACTCGGTGTCGCCGGCACCGGCTTCTCGCTGCCGGTTCTCGCCCAGTCCGAGACGGGAGCGGGCCGCAAAAGCATCACGCTGGCGCTGCCGCGCGACGTGCAGCCGCCCTTCGATCCGCTGAATCGGCTGAGCTATCCGGAGGGCAACATCCTGCGCGCCGTCCTGCAGGGGCTGATCGCCTTCAAGCCCGGCAGCTTCGAATGGGAACTGTCAGCGGCCAAGCGCATCGAACAGGTGTCGGACACCGTCATCGAGTTCGAGTTGAAACCCGGTCTGCAATTCCACGACGGTTTCGGCGAGCTGACCGCCGACGACGTGAAGTTCTCCTTCGAACGGGCGATCAAGCCCGGACCCGACGGCAAGCTTCCGCTGCATGGCAAGGATCTGTCGGCGCTGGAGGAGGTCGAGGTCACCGGCACCCACACCGGCCGCATCAAGCTGAAGACCCCGGCCCCGGCGCTGTGGCAGGTTGTGCTGCCCGACAATTCCGGCCTGATCATCTCGCGCAAGGCGTTCGAGGCCGGGGCCTACCGCGCCGACCAGCCGACGAAGGTCATCGGCACCGGGCCCTACCGGCTGGCGGAATGGCGGCCCAACGAGCGTGTCGTCCTGCGCGCCAACCCGGACTTCCAGGGGCCGAAGCCCGGCTTCGAGGAGATCGTCCTCCGCCCGGTGCGCGACTCCAAGACAGCCGAGCTGGCCTTCCGCGCCGACGAGCTGCAATTCACCGCCATCGAGCCGGCGAACGCCGCCGATGTCGGCAAGATACCGGGTACGAAGATCCTCAAGCAGGATTCGATCAACTTCGTGTGGGTCGGCATCAATGTCGAGAAGGCGCCCTTCACAGACCTTCGCGTCCGTCAGGCGATCCGTCTTGCCATCGACGTCGATCAGGTGATCGAAGGCGCCTACAACGGCGCGGTCGGCCGGGCCTATGCCCCGGTGGCGCCGGGGCTGCTCGGCTATTGGAAGGACGCGCCGCGCCGTGCCCGCGATGTCGCCGCGGCGAAGAAGCTGCTGGCCGAGGCCGGCGTCTCCGGCCTGCGCACCCGGCTGACCCTGCTCAACAAACCGGCCTACCAGAATGCCGGCATCATCATCCAGGCGCAGCTTGCCGAGGTCGGGATCACGCTGGACCTCGACGTGCAGGAGGGCGGCAGCTATTGGTCGGCCGGCAACGGCGAGACCGGCAAGACCCTGGAGCTGTCGCTCCAGCGCTTCGGCGGCAAGGCCGACCCGTCCTTCCAGCTGCAATGGTTCACCGCCGCCCAGATCGGCAGCTGGAACTGGCAGCGCTGGAACAACCCGGACTATGACGCGCTGTTCGCCAAGGCGGGCGCCATCACCGACGCGGCCGAACGCGGCCGGCTCTACATTGAGGCGCAGAAACTGATCGACGAGTCCGCCGCCTTCATCTGGCTGACCCACGAGGTCAACGTCTATGCGCTGAAGGACTGGCTGGTGCCGGGCATCCTGCCCAACGGCGACGACCAGCTGTTCAACCGATTCGGCGCGGCCTGATCGTGGCCGGAGCCATGCCGGCGATCCTGCGGCATGCCGGGCAACGCCTTGCCACGACCCTGCTGGTCCTGATCGGGGCGGTCGCCCTGCTGTTCGTGCTGACCCTGTTCATTTCCGGCAACCCGGCGCAGGTGCTGCTCGGCCCCCGCGCCACACCGGAGGCGGTGCGGGCCTTCGCCGAGGCGATGGGGCTCGACCGGCCGGTGCATGAGCGCTTCGCCCTGTTCCTGTGGAACGTGCTGCGCGGCGACCTCGGCACCGACGTGGTGTCGGGCCGCCCGGTGGCGACGCTGGTCGCCGAGGTGCTGCCCTACACCGTCACCCTGACGCTGTCGGCCATCGCCATCGCCGTGCTGTTCGGCGTGCCGCTCGGCTGCTACGCGGCGACGCATCCGGGCAGTGCCCTGGACCGCGCGACGGCGGCGGTCAGCATCGGCTTCATCGCCATCCCGAACTTCGTGGTGGCGATCCTGCTGCTGCTGGTCTTCTCCATCTGGCTCGACTGGTTCCCGGTGTTGGGCGTCAGCCGGTCGGGCGATCTGAGCGACCAGCTCGCCCGGCTGGTCCTGCCGGCGCTGTCGCTGGCGCTCACCTGGATCGGCTACATCGCCCGGCTGCTGCGCGCCTCGCTGCTGGAGGTGCTGGGCGAGGCGCACATCCGCACCTTGCGCGCCTATGGCGTGCCGGACCGGACGATTGTCTACAAATACGCGCTGAAGCCGGCGGCCATCCCGACGGTGGCGATTCTCGGGCTGGGCATCGGCCGGCTGCTCGGCGGCGCCATCTTCGCCGAGATCGTCTTCGCCCGGCCGGGCATCGGCACGCTGGTCTACGACGCCATCTCGTCGCGCAACTACCCGGTGGTGCAGGCCTGCGTGCTGGTGGTCGTCGCGCTGTTCACCCTGACCAACTTGGCGGTCGATCTCAGCTACGCCTGGCTCGACCCGCGCATCCGCAAGGCGGGGGACCGCTGATGCGCGCCGTTCTGGACCGCGTCTGGCGCGACCCGGGCGGGCGCGTCGGGCTGCTGCTGGTCGCGGCGGTGCTGCTGCTTGGCCTCGCCGGGCCGCTGCTGGTGCCGCAAGACCCCAACAAGCTCAACATCCTGGCCCGCTTCGGCGGGCCGTCGGCGGCGCATTGGCTGGGCACCGACCATCTCGGCCGCGACCTGCTGAGCCGGATCGCCGACGGCGGGCGGGTGGCGCTGCTGGTGGCGCTCTCGACCATCGCCGTGGCGCTGGCCGCCGGCACCCTGCTCGGCATCGCCGCCGCCTACGCGCCGCCGGGGGCTGAGCGGGCGATCCTCGCCGCCTTCGACATCGTCAGCGCCTTTCCCATCGTCGTCTTCGCGCTGGCGGTGGTGGCGCTGATGGGGCCGGGGCTGGACAAGGTGATCCTGATCGTCGCCGTGACGCTGGTCCCGCATTTCGGGCGGGTGGCGCGGGCACAGACTCTGAGCCTGCGCAACAGTCCCTTCCTGGAGGCCGAGCGCGTGCTCGGCGCCTCGCCGCTGCGAATCACGCTGCATCATCTGGTGCCCAACATCCTGGGGCCGCTGGTGGTGCTGGCCAGCATGGACGTGCCCGTCGTCATCACCATCGAGGCGGGCCTGAGCTTCCTCGGCGTCGGGGTGCCGCCGCCGCGGGCGAGCTGGGGAACGCTGCTGCATGACGGCTACACCACCCTGTCGCAATCGCCCTGGCCGGTGATCGCCGCAGGTGCTGTGCTGACGCTGGCGACGCTGGGCTTCACCCTGTTCGGTGAAGCGTTGCGCGACGCCATAGACCCGAAGCTGAGGACCGAACCGTGACCGCTTCCCCGCAAGAAGCGGAGCCGCTGATCGCCATCCGCAACCTGTCGGTTTCCTTCGCGACCGGCGCCGGCCCGGCCGACGTGCTGTGCAACGTGTCGCTCGATCTCGGGCGTGGGCGGGTGGTCGGGCTGGTCGGGGAATCCGGCTCGGGCAAATCGACCCTGGCCTCGGCCATTCCGCGCCTGCTGCCGCGCAACCTGTCGCGGCTGGAGGGCACGATTCGCTATGACGGGCGCGACCTGCTGGCGCTGCCGGACCGCGAACTGGCGACGCTGCGCGGCACCCGCTTCGCGATGATCTTCCAGGACCCGATGGCGGCGCTGAACCCGGTCTTCCGCATCGGCACCCAGCTGGTCGATCTGCAACGCGCCAAGCGCCCACGTGAGTCGCGGCGCGCCCTGCTGGCGCGGGCGGCGGCGATGCTGGCGCGCGTCGGCATTCCGGACGCGGAGCGGCGGCTGTCCGACTACCCGCACCAGTTCAGCGGCGGCATGCGCCAGCGGATCATGATTGCCGCCGCCCTGCTTGCCGAGCCCGACCTGCTGATCGCCGACGAACCGACCACCGCGCTCGACCCCACCATCGAGGGCCAGATCGTCGCCCTGATCGAGGAGCTTCGCCAGGAGTATCAAGGCACGATCCTGCTGATCGCGCACAGCCTGGGGCTGGTGTCGCAGCTGTGCGACGACGTGGCGGTGCTCTATGCCGGAACGCTGGTGGAGAGCGGCCCGGCCGCCGCCGTCCTGGGCGATCCCCGCCACCCCTACACCCGCGCGCTGCTGGCCTGCGAGCTCGGCGTCGACGTTGCCCGCCGCGCCACGCTGGCCTCGATCCCCGGCGAGGTGCCGGACGTGACGCGCATCCCGCCGGGCTGCGTCTTCGCCCCGCGCTGCCCGCAGGCGGCGGAGCCCTGCCGTGCGGCGGTGCCGCCGCTGCGCGCGCTCGGCGACGGCCGCTCCGTCGCCTGCGCCCTGGTCTGAGGAAGGTGCCGTGAGCCATCCCCTGTTGTCGCTCGACCGGCTGTCGCTGACTTACGGCACCGTCCCGGCGGTGCGCGCGGTGTCGTTCGACCTCCATCCCGGCGAGACCCTGAGCGTGGTGGGGGAGAGCGGGGCCGGCAAATCCTCGCTGATCCGCACTATGCTGGGGCTGGTGCCGCCGACGGCGGGAACGGTGCGCTTCGACGGGCGCGAGGTCAAAGGCCTGCGCGGGCGCGAGACCAAGGCGTTCCGCCGCGACGCCCAGATGATCTTCCAGGATCCGGCCGCCGCCCTGTCGCCGCGCATGACCGTCCGCAACTTGCTGGCCGAGCCGCTGCGCATCCATGGCGTGGCGGAGCGGGCGGCATGGCCGAGCGTGCTCGACCTGCTGCGGCGGGTCGGGCTGCCGGAAGCGGTGCTGGACAAGCACCCGCACCAGATCAGCGGCGGGCAGGCGCGCCGGGTCGGCATCGCCCGCGCGCTGGTGCTGCGGCCGCGCCTGCTGGTCGCCGACGAGCCGACCGCCGGGCTCGACCTGTCGGTGCAGGGAGACATCGTCAATCTGCTGGTCGATCTCCAGCGCGATTTCGGCCTGACCATCCTGATGGTGTCGCACAATCTCGATGTGGTGCGCGCCATGTCCGACCGGGTGCTGGTGCTCTATCTCGGGCGTGCGGTGGAGGTCGGGCCGGCGGAGCATGTGCTGAACGCCCCTGCGCATCCCTACACGCGGGCGCTGCTGGCCGCGGTCCCCCGCTTCGATCCCGGCAACCGGCACCGCGCGCCACCCCTGCCCGGCGAGGTGCCCAGTCCGCGCAATCCGCCTTCCGGCTGCGCCTTCCATCCGCGTTGCCCGCTGGCCGATGCGCGCTGCCGCGCCGAGGAGCCGGCGGAACGCACCCTGGCCGATGGGCGCCGCGTCGCCTGCCACAAACCCCTGCTCGCCTCCCCGGCGGCAGCGTGAACGGAGGTCCCGCGATGGCGGACATCAGCATTTCCTACCTGAACGGCCCGGATGTCGAACGGCTGGCGCTGACCGACGACGAGATCCTGGTGGCGGTGGAGCAGGTGCTCCACGCCCAGGGCAGCGGCCGGACAGTGATCGAGCCGCGTGTCCACCTGATCCCCGAAAGCTCGGTCAAGGGGCATTTCAACGTGCTGCGCGGCGTGGTGAAGCCGCTTGGCGTCGCCGGGGTCAAGGTGGTCGGCGACTTCGTCGACAACTACAAGCGCGGCCTGCCGTCGGAGATGGCGGTGCTGAACCTGTTCGATCCCGAGACCGGGATGCCGAAGGCCTTCATCGACGCCACCGGCATCACCGAGATGCGCACGGGCGCCGTCACCGCACTGGGCGCCAAGCATCTGGCGCGCAAGGACAGCCGTATCCTCGGCCATATCGGCGCGCGCGGCACCGCCTATTGGAATGTCCGACTGCTCGACCGGCTGTTCGACTTCGATGAAATCCGCATCCATTCGCGCCGTCCCGAAAGCCGCAACGGCTTCGCTGAGCGGCTGTCGCGCGATCTCGGCAAGCCGGTGGTGGCGACGGAGGATTGGGAGACCTGCGTGCGCGGCGCCGACATCGTGGTCGAGGCCTCGCGCCTGCCGGAACCGGCACCGCTGCTGAAGACTGAGTGGATCGCCAAGGGGGCGCTGGTCGTGCCCTACGGCACCATGAGCGCGGTCGAGCTGTCGCTCACCGACATCATGGACAAGATGGTGGTGGACGACTGGGGCCAGTGCCGCAAGGGGCTGCCCTTCGGCGCACTCCGGGGCCATGTCGACAGCGGCCGGCTGAGCGAGGAAAACCTGCATGCCGAACTCGGCCAGATCGTCGCGGGCCTGCGGCCGGGCCGCGAGAACGACGAGGAAACCATCCTGTTCTGGCATCGCGGCCTCAGCCTCAGCGACATCGCGCTCGGCCATGCGCTGCTGGAGAAGGCCGCCCGGCTCGGCGTCGGTCAGACTCTCCGCTTCGCGTGATGGGCGCTTCGCCTGATCGCCCCTTCGCCCGATCAATGGGTGAAGGGGTGGGGCGGCTGGTGGTGCGGGGTGAACAGATAGCGCCGGGCCACCTCGCCGTACCCCTGATAGACCAGACCGCCGTTGCGGGCGATCAACGCATCCCGGTTCGCACGGTAATAGGCGGGAATGGCGTACCAGGGCAGGTCGGGCCGCAGATGATGGACGACATGCAGGTTGTTGTGGAGGAACAGCAGTCCGAACAGCGGCGAGCGCTCGACGATGGCGGTGCGGTGGTCGCTGTCCTCGGCCGCGCGGTGCTCGGCGAAGGAGCGGACCAGGGCCAGGGCGAAACCCGGATAGACATAGAGCAGCGCATAGGCCCACAGCGGAATCCCGCAGACCAGCGACACCCACGCCGCGACCGCCAGCGCCGCAGCGCCATGCGTCAGCCAGATGGTCCAGGCTTCGCGGTCGCCGCGCGCCAGCGGACCCGCCTCGCCGCGCAGGAAGCCGGCGATGGCAATGGCCGGGCCAATCGTCAAACGGCCGGCCAGCGTGTTGTCGACCCGCAGAAGGGCGCGTGCCAACGGTCCGCTCCCCGCCCAATGCGCCATGGTGACGTAGCGCGATTCGGGATCCTCGACCGGATCGGTCAGCCACTCTTCGCGGTGATGGGTCGTGTGCGACTGGCGGTAACGCTCATAGGGAAGCCAGAGGCTGAGCGGGGCGAAGCCCAGCGCCGCATTGATCCTCGCCGAACGGGTCGGGTGGCCGTGGATCACCTCGTGCTGCAACGACATGTGCCAAGCGATCAGCCAGGATCCCAGCGGCAGCACCACCCACCAGGGCAATTCACGGTCGAACCATGTCAGCAGTCCCCAGCCTCCGTAAACGACCAACGCCAGCCCCCAGGTCGGCGCTTCCGGCAGGCCGCGCCAGCTTGCCCCTCGGCTGGACGGTGCAACCACGTCGGTCATGAATCTCATCCTCCAATTTCCGTTTTATCTTCCAAGGGCGGGGTAGGGAGTCATCGTTGCAGCCGGCGCTCCAGCCACAGGCTGTAGCGGGAGGCGGCGACGCAGACCGTCAGGTAGATCAGCGCCACGAAACCGAACGCCTCGTCATAAAAGCCGAGCCATGCCGGGTCCTTGGCGGCGGTGCGCGCGGTGTTCAGCAGGTCGAACAGGCCGATGACGATGATCAGCGTGGTGTCCTGGAAGAGACCTATCGCCAGCGTCACGATGGAGGGGATCACCGTCCTGAGCGCCTGCGGCAGGATCACCAATCGCATCGATTGCCAGTAGCCGAGCCCCAGCGCCTGGGCGGCTTCGTATTGACCCGCCGGGATGGACTGAAGGCCGGCGCGGATGATCTCGGCCAGATAGGCCGAGACGAACAGGATGATGGCGATCTGCGCCCGCAGCAGCTTGTCGATGGCGGCGCCGGCGGGCAGCATCAGCGGCAGAAGCAGGGTCGCGACATAAAGGACAGCGATCAACGGCACGCCGCGCGTCACCTCGATGAACAGGACGGCCAGCGTCCGCACCCCGCCCATGGCGCTGCGCCGGGCGAGCGCCAGCAGCACCGCCAGCGGAAAGGCGCCGACCAGCCCGACGACGGCGAGCAGCAGGCTGACCGGCAGGCCGCTCCAGCGCTCGGTCGGCACCGCCGGCCCGCCGGGGCCGCCGGTCAGCAGCAGCAGGGCGGCGGCCAGCCCGAAGAGCCAAAGCCCCAGCGTCGCCCGCCGCCAGAACAGCGGCATGCCGCTGACCCCGGCCAGCGCCAGCAGGATGGCGCCGGCCGCCGCCGGGCGCCATTGCCGGTCCAGGTCATAGAAGCCGAACAGGATGTAGCGCAGCTTCTCGCCGATGAAGGCCCAGCAGGCACCGGCCGCGTCGGCGCAGCGGTCGGCCGGCCCCACCCACACGGCGTCCAGCAGCGTCCAGCGCAGCAGCGGCGGCACCGTCCAGCCCAGAAGGGCGAGGCAGCCGAGCGTCACCGCGGCATTCAGCGGCGTGCCGAACAGGCCGCTCCACAGCCGCCGCCAGCGTGGCTCGGGCAGCGACGCCGGCGGGGCGCTTTGCAGAACGCCGTCGGTCATCGCGCCCCCCTCGCCGCGAGGCGGCGGTTGTAGAGGTTCATCGCGACGGAGACCGCGAGATTCATCGTCAGATAGGCGCCCATCATGATCGCCATGGTTTCCAGCACCTGCCCGGTCTGGTTGGCGCTGGTGTTGATGACGCTGACCAGATCCGGGAAGCCGATCGCGACGGCGAGGCTCGAATTCTTGGTCAGGTTCAGATAGCTGGAGGTCAGCAGCGGCACGATCACCCGCATGGCCTGCGGCAGCACCACCAGCTGCATGATCCGGCGGCGCGGCAGGCCCAGCGCACGGGCCGCCTCCCACTGTCCGGCCGGTACCGCCTGGATTCCGCTGCGCACGATCTCCGCGATCATCGCCGCGGCGTTGACGACCAGCCCGACCAGCAGGGCGGAGAATTCCGGGGATACCGTCGTCCCGCCGTTGAAGTTGAAACCGGAGAGTTCGGGAAACTCGACCTGCAACGGCACGCCCGATGACAGCAGCGGCGTGATGGGCAGGCCGAATGCCGCCGCCGCGACCATGGCCGCCGACGGCACATCCCGCAATCCCATGCGGCGGCGCAGCGCGGTCCCGGCAAGGGCGAGCACCAGCGCAAGGCCGATGGCCGCGAGCAGCGCGCCGCCCGCCCGGCCGTCGGCGAAGGCCGGCAACTGGATGCCGCGGTTGCACAGGAAAACGCCCGGCAGCGGGTTCAACGCCTGGCGCGGGGAGGGCAGCGCCTGGAAGGTGGCGCTCCAGAAGAAGAGTTGCAGCAGCAGCGGCGTGCTGCGGACCAGCTCGACATAGCCCTGCACCAGCCCGGACAGCAAAGCGTTGCCGGACAGCCGCGCCACCCCCAGCAGCACGCCGAGCACGGTGGCGATCAGGCAGCCGGCCACCGCGACCTTGACGGTGTTCAGCAGCCCGACCAGCAATGCCAGCGCGTAGCTGTCCTGCGGCCGGTAGTCGAGCAGCGCCTCCCCGATCTCGAATCCCGCCGGGCGGCCGAGGAAGGCGAAGCCCGGCGTGATGCCGAAGCGCTCCATGTTCGCCAGCGTGTTGGAGCCGAGAAGGAAGCCGCCCAGCAGCACGAGCGCCAGGATCACCGCCTGAAGGCCGCTGCGGCCACCCCACCACAGGGTGACCGCGGCGATGGCGCCGGAGCGCGCGCCACCGGACGGCACGGGGCTGCTCACCGGAAGGGCGGGGCGTAGAGCAGGCCGCCCTGGGTCCACAGCTTGTTGAAGCCGCGATCCAGCCCGACCTTGGTCGCCGGTCCGACGTTGCGGTCGAAGATCTCACCGTAATTGCCCACGGTCTTGACGATGGTGTAGGCGAATTTCGGGTCGAGCTTGGCCGCCTCGCCCAGGCTGGGATCGACGCCCAGGAATCGGCGGATGGTCGGGTCGGCGCTGGTCAGGAAGCTGTCGATGTTGGCCTGGGTGATGCCCAGCTCCTCGGCCTGGATGGTGGCGTAGACCGCCCAGTTGACGATCTCCAGCCACTGGTCGTCGCCATAGCGGATGGCCGGCGCCAGCGGCTCCTTCGAGATGCGTTCGGGCAGCAGGACGTAATCGTCGGGCTTGGGCAACTGGGTGCGGGTGATCGCCAGATCGGAGGCGTCCTGGGTCAGTACGTCGCAGCGGCCGCTGGAAAAGGCCTTCTGGTTCTCGGCGGTTTCCTCGATCACCACCGGCTTGAAGGCGATCTTGTTCTGCCGGAAGAAGTCGGTGATGTTCAACTCGCCGGTGGTGCCGGTCTGGACGCAGACGGTGGCGCCGTTCAAATCCTTGCCCTTGGCGACCCCCAGCTTCTTCGGCACCAGCAGGCCCTGGCCGTCATAGAAGACCACCGGGCCGAAATGGAAGCCCAGCTTGGTGGCGCGGGTGAAGGTCTGGGTCACGCCGGAGAGCAGGATGTCGAACTCGCCCGATTGCAGGGCCGGCAGGCGCTGCTGCGGCGAGGAGGAGACGAACTGCACCTTGTCCGGATCGTTGAACACGGCGATGGACAGAGCCCGGCCGAAATCGACGAAGAAGCCCTGCCATCGGCCGTTGCTGTCGGGGGAAAAGAAGCCCGGCTGGGTGCCGACGCCGACCTTGATGCTGCCGCGCGCCTTGATCGCGTCCAGCGTCGGTCCGGCCTTGGCGGCGCCGGTCAGGGCGAGGCCGATGGCGAGGCTGAGGGCGCCGGCGGTCAGGATGCGCGGCGACCGGCCGCTTCGGGATACCGGACGTGAAGGGGCCTGCGAAGGAGTGCGCATGGTGGTTTCCCGCAACGAGTTTGTTGTTTTGAGAAAGAAGCGGAGCGCCGCGTCGGAATGGCGCCCGCCGTTCCGGATCCGATCACGGAGTGCCGATCACGGGGGCGGCCACGAAGAGGCGGCGCTTATTCCCTAATTAGCAGATAGGGAAATCGTTCTGTCAACGACTTCGTGAAAATTTCCATATTAACATATTTTCAATGTGATTTATGGATTTTTTACGCCTGTAAATCCACAATAAAGATAGACAATAGGCTTTTTCCGCGTAATGATTGACTGTGAAACAGCGATGCCGTCCGAGGGGCCGTGACCCCGGCAGCTTCGCCAAGCCATTGTACTGGAAAGCTATCATGGCCAATCCTCCGACGGCCCGCCGAGCCACCGCCTCCGCAGCGTCCGAACCGACGATGGTCTGGGTCCCGCTTCCGGAAGCCATGGGGATATGTGCCGTGACTGACGGGGCCACGTCGCAAGCACCAGTGGGCCGGCTCTGGGCTCAGATGCGCGGGACCTGGTTGAAGGCACGCGTCCGCACCGATTGAGCGGCAAGCCCCGGTTCCCCAAAATCCGATTTCCCACGTCGCTGCACCCAAGCGGGCGTTCCCGAACGCATGTCCGCAAAGGAGAGTCCTGTGACCACGCTTCCTTCTTCGGCCGAGCGGCCGCCGCTGCCGTTTCTCGATCTCGCCCGCCTGGACGGTGCCGCGGCGGATCGCGCCCTGTTCCTGTCGGAGCTGCGGGCGGCGATCCGCCGCTTCGGCGCCTTCTATGTGACCGGGCACGGGGTCGACCCGGCCTTCATCGACTCCGTCTTCGACCTGTCGCGCGGCTTCTTCGCCCTTCCGGAGCAGGACAAGCTTTCCATCGAGATGGTCAACTCGCCCCATTTCCGCGGCTATACCCGCGCCGGCTGGGAGCGCACGCGTGGTCTGGCCGACTGGCGCGAGCAGCTGGATGTCGGCGCGGAGCGGCCAGCCTTGTCCCAAGGCCCGGACTCGCCGCCCTGGGTCCGCTTGCAGGGCCCCAACCAGTGGCCGGAGGTCCTGCCGGAGTTACGCCCGGCGGTGCTGCGCCTGCAGGACCAGCTGACCGCGGTGTCGCGGCGCATCCTGTCGACGGTGGCGGTGGCCCTGCGCCTGCCGGAGGATGCCTTCGATCCGATCCTGACCGACCAGCCGACGCAACTCGTCAAGCTGATCCGCTATCCGGGCCATGACGCGGTTCCCGCCGACGATGCCCCCGCCGATGATGCCGGGGGGCAGGGGGTCGGGCCGCACAAGGACAGCGGCCTGCTGACGCTGGTTCTCCAACACCGGCAGAGCGGTTTGCAGATCGAAACCGACGGGGGCTGGGCCGATGTGCCGCCGATCCCCGGCACCTTCGTCGTCAATGCCGGCGAATTGCTGGAACTGGCGACCGACGGCTATTTCCGCGCCGCGGTGCATCGGGTGGTGACGCCGCCGGCGGGGGTGGACCGGCTGTCGACCGCCTTCTTCCTGGGGGCCGGCCTGGATGTCCGGGTGCCGGTGCTGCCGTTGCCGGACGATCTCGCCGCCGAAGCGCGCGGGCCGGAGCGCGACCCGCTGAACCCCCTTTACAGCTCGGTCGGGGAGAACACGTTGAAAAGCCGCCTGCGTTCCCACCCCGACGTGGCGCGCCGCCATTACGCCGATCTGGTCGGCGCCGCCGCCTGATTGCCGCCGAGATCTCAAGACTGGCCCTTATCAAAATCGAGAGAGGGAACACGCCCGATGACCGACCGCAAGCCGCGCTTCGAAACCCTGGCCGTCCATGGCGGCGCCTTCCGCGCCGATCCCGTCACCGGATCGGTCGCGGTGCCGATCCATCAGACGACCTCCTACCAGTTCCAGGACACCGCCCATGCCGAACGCCTCTTCGCGCTTCAGGAACTGGGCCACATCTACACCCGCGTCACCAACCCGACGATCGAGGTTCTGGAACAGCGGCTCGCCGTGCTGGAGGGCGGTGCGGCGGCGGTGGCCGTCGCGTCCGGACAGGCGGCGTCCTTCTATTCGGTGCTGAATCTGGCGCAGGCCGGCGACAACATCGTCACCTCCACCGACCTCTATGGCGGCACCTGGAACCTGTTCGCCAACACGCTGAAGCAGATCGGCATCGAGGCGCGCTTCGTCGATCCGGCCGATCCGGAGAATTTCCGCCGCGCCACCGACGAGCGCACCCGCGCTTATTATGCGGAGACGCTGCCGAATCCCAAGCTGAACGTCTTCCCGATCCGCGAGGTCGCCGACATCGGCTTGGAGCTGGGCGTGCCGTTGATCGTCGATAACACCGCGGCACCGCTGACCGTGCGGCCCTTCGAGCATGGCGCGGCGGTGACGGTCTATTCGGCGACCAAATACATCGGCGGTCACGGCACCACCATCGGCGGCGTGCTGATCGACGGCGGCACCTTCCCGTGGGAGGCGCATGCCGCCCGCTTCCCGCTGCTGACCCAGCCCGACCCCAGCTATCACGGTGCGGTCTGGACGGAGGCGGCCAAGCCGCTCGGCCCCATCGCCTATGCGTTGCGCGCCCGCGTCACCCTGCTGCGCGACATCGGCGCCGCCCTCAGCCCGCAATCGGCCTTCCAGCTGATCCAGGGGCTGGAGACGCTGCCGCTGCGCATCCGCCAGCACAACGCCAACGCCAGTCTCGTGGCGACCTATCTGAAGTCGCATGCGAAGGTGACGTCGGTCATCTTCCCCGGTTTGCAGGAGGGCGAAGCACGGCGGCGGGCCGACACCTATCTGAAGGGCGGCTATGGCGGGCTGGTCGGCTTCGAACTGGCCGGCGGGGCGGAGGCTGGGCGCCGCTTCATCGAGGCGCTGAAGCTGTTCTACCATGTCGCCAACATCGGCGACGCCCGGTCGCTGGCGATCCACCCGGCCACCACGACTCATTCCCAGCTATCGCCGGAGGACCAGTTGGCCACTGGCGTCACCCCCGGCTATGTCCGCCTGTCGGTCGGCATCGAGCATCCCGACGACATCATCGCCGACCTGGAACAGGCGCTGGCCGAGGTGTGACGCCCATCGCCGCCGCAACCGGTGGTGCCCGCATCATTCTGGCCGACAAGGGCTTCTGCGGCACGTCCGGCGCCACCGCCGCGTCCGGGATGAAGCTGTGAACGACGCCGACGCCCATATGGAGCGCGAGGAGTTGAAGCGCCTGCGCCCTCGCTGGCCGGTGCGCGCAGCGTCGGCGACATTCCGGAGCGGGTGCGGGCGGTGGCGGCGAAGACGCCGCCCTTCTTCTTCGACGGTGCAGCGACGCTCGCCGAGAGGAGGCCGCCGGAGCGGCACGCGCTGGACCGTGCCGCGCCGGACCATCCGGTCTACATCCCCGGCCTGTTCGCCAACCGGGGACAGCCGCCGGGGCACGGCGCGCTGAACAGCCGGGCGTTGGCGCTGAACGGCATCACCGCGGCCGGCGTGCCGACCTGCGCCGGCGTGGAGATCCAGAAGGATGCCGACGTACAGCCCGGCGGGGGCGATGTGGCGGACAGACGGCCGGGCTTCGGACATGGCGGCGTCTCCTCCGGCCTTGTGCATTTTCGGTTCAGGCGAGGTGCCAGTGGCGGTAGCGCCGCTCGATGCGGCGGAAGACGAGGCTTTCGGTGATCCAGGCGGTCATGCCGATGATGGCGACGCCCAGCAGCACCTGGGTGGCGTTGCCGATCTGGCCGCCCATGGCGACCATCCAGCCGATCCCCTGCGAAGCGCCCAGCATTTCGGCCGCCACCAGCGCCCGCCACGCCTGGCTGAAGCCGATGCGCAGCGCCGCGGTCAGGAAGGGCAGCGAGGCGGGCAGGTAGACATGGCGGATCAGCTGCCAGCGGCGGGCGCCCAGCACGCGGGCGGCGCGCAGGTTGCTGTTGCGGATGGCGAGGAAGCCTTCCTGCACCGTCACCGCCATCGGAAACAGGGCGGCGACCACGATCACCATGGTGATGGCGACATAGCCCAGCCCGAAGAAGATCATCGACAGGGGCGCCCAGGCGATGGGCGGGATCGCCATGAACAGCCCGGTCAGCGGGGCGGAAAAGGCGCGGAACCCCGGCGACAGCGCGCCGGCCAGACCCAGCGCCAGCGCGCCCAGCACGGCGACGGCGAAGCCGCCGACCTCGCGCAGCAGGCTGGCGCCGACATGGGCGGCGAGCTGGCCATTGTCGAGCCAGCGCACCGCCTCCGCCACCACCGCCCAGGGCTGTGGCAGGACATAGGGCGGCAGGTTCCAGGCGGCCGCACTCCACACCAGCAGCAGCGCCGGAAAGGCCGCCCAGCCATAGAGCCGGGTCCGCATCAGCGGCCCGCCCGGCGGAGATAGGAGCCATCGACGATGTCCGCCGCCCTCATCGGCGCCGGGATGAAGCCGAGAGCCAGCGAGCTGTCCATCAGCCGCTGGATGAAGGCGAGGTCGCTGTCCTCCAGCCGGTCCGACCAGCCCAGCCGCTTGCGCGCCTCGGCGGCGACCGCGGCCGGGGCGATCTCGGTGCCGTCGGCGCGCTTCACCGGCTCCAGCTTGAACGCCTCGGCGATCAGCGCGTCGCCCTCGGCCGGGTGGTCGGACAGCCAGGCGATGGCCTTGGCATGGGCGCGCAGCAGCTTCACCACATCGTCCGGCCGGTCGGCCAGCGTCTTTTTCGGCGCCATCACCACGTACCAGGGATAGCCGGGCAGCGCCTGGTTGACGTCGAACAGCACATGCGCGCTCCCCCGCAGCACCTGCTGGCTGATGAAAGGTTCCCAGGTGAAGGCGGCATCCACCGTTCCGCTGTCCAAAGCGGCGTTCATGTTGCCGACCGGCATCGACACCACCGACAGGTCGCGGTCGGGGTCGAGGCCGGCGGCCTCCTTCAGCACGGTGCCGCGCAGCAGCACGTCCATCCCGCTGCCGCGCGCCACCCCGGCGACCTTGCGGCCGCGCAGGTCGGACAGCTTGGCGATGGCCGGGTTGTTGGCGATCACCGCCGCCTGCCCGTAATTGACCTTGGCCAGGATGCGGCTTTCCAGCCCGCGGGCCGCCCATTGATAGACCGGCGGCGCGCCGATATAGGCGACATCCAGTTCGCCGGCAGCCAGCGCCTGCTGGATCACCGGCCCGTCGCCGAAAGGCTTGGCCTCCACCGTCAGCCCCTCTTCGGCATAGAAGCCCTTGCGGTCGGCGACCAGCGCCGGGGCGTTGGCCATGGCGAAGACCCAACCGACCCGGAGTGGCCGGTTGTCGCCCGTGGTGGCGGCCCCGGCAGGGGCGATGCCGGCGAGCAGAGTGATGGAGCCGTAAAGGGCGACGGACAGGGCCGCGGCGAACATCCGGTTCATGCGCGAAATCCTCTTGGTTGGGGCTGGGTCGCAGGGCGGCTCAGGCCGCGGCGACAATGGCGGAAATCCGCTCCAGCAGCGTGTCGGTCAGGGTGGTGAAGCGCTCCAGCCGCCGCGTCTCGCGCAGGCGGCGTGGGCGGGGCAGGTCGATGGTCAGTTCGCTGTGGATGCCGGCCGGCGCGATGCCGAGCAGCACGACGCGGTCGGCCAGGAACACCGCCTCCTCGACGTCGTGGGTGATGAACAGGACCGTCTGGCCGAGCCGGCCGCACAGCCGCAGCAATTCCTCGTTCAGGGTGGCGCGGGTGATGGCGTCCAGTGCTGCGAAGGGTTCGTCCATCAGCAGCAGGCGTGGCTCCAGCACCAGGGCGCGGGCCAGCGCCACCCGCTGCTGCATGCCGCCCGACAGCTGATGGGGGAATTTACCGGCCGCGGCCTCCAGCCCGACCAGCGCCAGCGCAGCCATCGCCTTGTCCCGCTGCTCAGCATCCCGCAGCCGGCCCGCCATCCGCAGACCGAAGCGGACATTGTCGAGCACGTCGAGCCAGGGAAACAGCTGCGGCGACTGGAAGACATAGCCGAGCGCCGGCATTTCCGGCGTCACTGTCTCCCCGTCGATGGTGATGCGGCCGGCATCGGGCGGCAGGAATCCGGACAGCAGGTTCAGCAGCGTGGTCTTGCCGCAGCCGGACGGGCCGAGCAGCGCCACGAACTCTCCGGGCCGGGCGGTCAGTGCCAGCGACCGGAACACTGGGTGCGCGCCGTCATAGGCGAAATCCACGCCATCGACCTGGAAAGCGGCGCCGCCGGTGCGATCGCTGGACAACGCACCGAAGCGGCTGCCGGACGGAGTTGTCGGGATTCCACAGTCCATGTCCGGTTTATCCCTCCGATCAACCGCCTCAATTCGATAATACAATATAATACATATTATAAAATACGTGGCAACTAGGGAATTGAATCGGATTCACGCAGCCGGCAGCGTGACGGTATCGAGGCTTGAGCCGTCCCGTCGCCGGTGGCATCAAGGCGGTCTCGATCCGTTGGCCGGGTCGATCAATCGGGGAGGGACGCCAGGGTGCCCGTGGTGCGAGACAACGCGACGGCGCTGTACCGGCAGATCGCCGACCGGCTGCGCGACGAGATCGCCGCCCGCCTGTTCGAGCCGTCCGGACGGCTGCCGACGGAAAGCGAGATCGGGGCCCGCTTCGGCGTCAGCCGGGTCACCGTCCGGCTGGCGCTCGACCGGCTGGAGACGGAAGGGCTGATCGAGCGCCGCAAAGGCAAGGGCACCTTCACGGCGGGCAAGCGCGTCCAGCATCCGCTCGACCGCCTGCGCAGTTTCCACGAATCCCTGCGGCTTCAGGGGCTGGACGCGACGATGCGGCCCTTGTCGGCGCGGATCGTCGCGACGCCGCCGGAACTGCGGGAGGATTTCGATTCCCACTGCCTGGAGGTGTGCCGTCTGCATCTGGTGGACGGCGAGCCGGTGGCCCTGGGCCGCAGCCTGCTGCCGCCGGCCCTGGAGCCGGTCGACTGGCAGGCGGCCGGACACCGGCCGATCTACGGCATCCTGCAGGACATCGTCGGCAAGCCGGTCGGCGGCGCCGACATCGAGGTGAAGGCGGCGGCGGCCGAGGCGGAGGTGGCCGCGATGCTCGGCCTTCCGGTGGGCGCGCCGGTGCTGGTGATGGACCGCCGTTCCGTCTTCGTCGGCGGCGGCTGCGCCGACCGTTCGGTGTTCCACATCCGGTCCGAGCGCTACAGCTTCATCCTGTCCCACCGCTGGGAAGGATAGGGTTCGGCGGTGGCCGGCGCCGCTCCGGCAATCACTTCACTGGGTATGGCCTCAGCGGCGGTGATCGACTCGCCGCGACAGCCATTCGCCGCCGAACTGCACCGAAGTCACCAGCACGATCAGGATCACGATGATCTCGAACAGCACTTGGGTTTCGTAGCGTTCGTAGCCGTAGCGGATGGCGAGGTCGCCCAAGCCGCCGGCACCGACCGCCCCCGCCATCGCCGAGGCGTTGATCATGGCGATCACGCAGACCGTCATGCCGCCGATCAGGCCGGGCAGCGCCTCGGGCAGGATGACGTGGCGGACGATGTGCCAGCGGCGGAAGCCCATGGCGCGGGCGGCCTCGATCAACCCATGGTCGACCTCGTTCAGGCTGACCTGGGCGACACGGGTGTAGAAGGCGATCAGGTGGATGCTGAGCGGAACGACGGCTGCCCAGATGCCCAGCGTCGTGCCGACGATCAGCCGGGTGAAGGGCAGCAGCGCCACCAGCAGGATGATGAAGGGGACCGCCCGGAAGACGTTCACCACCACCGACAGCCCCTTGTTGAAACGCTGCCGCGGATAAAGGCCGCCGGGGGCGGTGGCAACCAGCAACAGGGCCAGGGTCAGGCCGCTGGCGATGGCGATGGTTACGGAGACTCCGACCATCGTCAGCGTTTCGCCGAAGGCGCGCAGATAGCGGTCAAACATCGTCGGCGACATAGCCGAGAACCTTCCAGCTGTCGGGGGAGAAGCGGGAGCCGGAGGCCGAGCGCATCGCCGCGACAGGAACGGCGATCACAAGGTCGCCCTGGGCATGGCCCTGGATGCGGTCGATGCCGCCATGCAGCAGCTTGGCATCCGGTGCCAGCGCCAGCAGGCTGGAGAGCGAAATGCCTTCGGGGTGGCTTTCGCCGGTGAAGCGCAGCGACAGCACCGCCTGCCCGCCGCCCTGTTTCGGCGGATCGGGTTGCAGCCGGCCGGCGATATCGTCGGGAAGCCCGTGCTGGAGCGGGCGCAGCAGGGCGCGGGTGGCGTCTCCCTGAGGCGTGCCGAACACCGACCAGACCGGCCCATGTTCGACGCGGTGGCCGCGGTCCAACACCATCACCTCGTCGCAGATCGCCCGGATCACCGCCATGTCGTGGGTGATCAGCACGATGGTCAGCCCCAGCTTGGCGTTGATGTCGCGCAGCAGGCCGAGGATGGCGTGGGTGGTTTCGGGATCGAGCGCCGAGGTCGCCTCGTCGCACAGCAGGATTTCCGGCCGGTGGACCAGCGCGCGGGCGATGCCGACGCGCTGCTTCTGTCCGCCGGACAGCTTGGACGGATAGGCGTCGGCCTTGTCGGCCAGCCCGACGAGATCCAGCAGCTCGTCCACCCGCCGCCGGACCTCGGCGGCGCCGACGCCGGCCACCTTCAGCGGCAGCCCGACATTCTCCCGCACCGTCTTGGCCGACAGCAGGTTGAAATGCTGGAAGATCATGCCGATGCGGCGGCGCAGGCGGACGAGATCCTCCTCCCCCAGCCCGCCGACATCGATGCCGTCGACCAGCACCCGGCCGCCGCTTGGCCGTTCCAGCATGTTGATCGCCCGCAGCAGGGTCGATTTGCCGGCGCCGGACCGGCCGATGATGCCGAAGACGCTGCCGCGCGGGATGGCGAAGGACACCGCTTGCAGTGCCTCCACCCCGCCGGGATAGGTCTTGCGCACGCCGTCGAACAGGATGTGGGGCGAGGACGGGTCGGGTGCGGCGGCGGGGATGGGATCGGCCGCGGTCCGCTGGGCGACCAAGCGCGCGGTCGCGCGTTTCCACAGCATCGCTGGTTTACCTTTTCTGCCGGATTGGGCGGGTCATGGCGATGCGGCCGTTCAGAAGGCGGGGATCAGGATGCCCGCCAGTTCCTTCTCGATGTGGGCGCGGACCTCCGGCGACTGGAAGGACTCGACCAGCGGCTTGACCCACGGCGCGTCCTTGTCCTGCTCGCGCACGACGATGACGTTGACGTTGGGATTGTTGTCGCGCTTCTCCTGGGCGATGCCGTCGCGCGCGGCGTTCAGCCCGACCTGCGATCCGAAGCTGGAGATGATCGCCGCCGCGTCGAGATCCTGATAGGAGCGCGCCAGAACCACCGACTTCACCTCGACGATTTCCAGCTTGCGCGGGTTCGCCTTGATGTCGGCGAGCGTCGCTGTCTGGTTGTAGGCGTCGAAACCGTCGCGCAGGCTTAGCAGCCCTTCGTCGTGCAGCACGATCAGCGCGCGGCTCTCGTTGCTGGGATCGTCGGGGACGCCGACCCTGGCGCCGTTCGGCAGATCCTTCAGCGACTTGTATGTCTTGGAATAGAAGGCGATGGGCGACAGGTAGGTGTTGCCGACCACGGCCAGCTTGTAGCCGCGCTGGGCGATCTGGTCGCGCAGGAAGGGGATGTGCTGGAAGGCGTTGGCCTGCAGGTCGCCGGTGTTCAGCGCCTCGTTGGGGCTGAGGGAGCCGGCCATCACCACCGGCTCGATCTCAAGCCCGCGCGGCTTCGCCACCTTGGCGACGATCTCCCAGATCGGTTCGCTGATGCCGCCGCGGATGCCGACCTTCAGATGGATGGGATCGGCGGCCCAACTCGTGGTGGCGGCGAAAATGGCGCCGAGAGCGGCACCGATGGACAGGGCGCGCGCGATGCGCCCGAAAAGACGACCCGTCATGGCGGAAATTGCTCCGGAGTCTTCTGTGTGTCAGGCGGGGGTGTGTCAGGCGGCGGCTTCCGCCGTTTCCGGCTGCCGGTGGGAGATGGTGGAGACGACCTCCTGCGGGTGGCGCAGCAGGTTCAGGATCGGGCAGGTCCGTTCCACCGTCTCGTGAAGCTCCGCAATGGCCTCGGCGCTGGCGGGGGAGACGATGTGGATGGTGTAGCGCAGGTTCTGCGGATAGACTGGGATATGTTCGAAACCCGGCTTGCCGCCGCGCGGATCGAACACGCCTTCCACCTCGACCTCCAGGCTGTCCAGCGGCACGCCCAGTTCGGCGGCCTGGATCAGGGTGATGTGGGTGACGCAGCTGCCCAGCACACCGAGTTGCAATTCCGGCGAGGTCGGTCCCAGATTGTAGCCGGCGAAGTTGGGCGGGGCGTCGCTGATCACCTGATGGTCACGGATGCGGATGCGGCGGATGCCGCTGCGCCCCTCGGCGCTGACGCGGGCCGACAGGGGCGGCGGCTCGAAGCCGGGCTGCGCGATCCGTTCCTTGATCGCCTGATGGGCGATGCGCTTCTGGACCAGATACTCGTTGAGCGTGCTCATGGACGCACCTCTTGCAAGGGGGATTTGACGGCGCCGCGCGTCTGGGTGACGGCGTCGAGCGCCTGGAGGATGTCCTCGCGGATGTCCGGCAGGTTCTCCAGGCCGATGGACAGGCGGATCAGCCCGTCGGCGATGCCGTGGCGGGCGCGTTCCTCCGCGCCGTATGTGGCGTGGGTCATGCTGGCCGGGTGCTGCACCAGGGTTTCCGCGTCGCCCAGGCTGACCGCGCGGGTTGCCAGCACCAGCCGGTTCATGAAGCGGATGCCGGCCTCCAGCCCGCCGTCGAGTTCGCAGGAGACCAGCCCGGCCTCCGCCCCCTCAAGGTCGGCGATGCGGGCCTCCAGCACCGACTGTGTCGGGTTCTTCGTCCGGCCGTAGATGTAGCCGTCCTTTTCGCCGCGGAACAGCGCCGCCCCGTCCTCCGCCGTTTCGAAGGCGTAGGTGGAGGTCATGAAGACCGGCGGGGTCAGTGCGCCCTGTTCGCTCGCCGGGTCATAGCCGAGATGGATGGCGCGGGTGGACAGGCCACTCCAACGGCCACGGTTCGACGGATGATCGGTCATGGATGGAAATCCGAAGGCAGTGCAGTTTCGTTCGTGAAACTCTGTTATAAACACACTTACACGATAGAGAAATAAGGGCAACTGTGAAATCCACGCATCCATACTGAAAAGGGCGGGATTAAATGGTGAATTCAGTGTTCCACGGCACGCGCACGTCGGTGTTCGAGACGATGTCGCGGCTGGCTGCCGAGCATGGCGCGATCAATCTCGGGCAGGGCTTCCCCGAAGGCATTGAGGCGACGGAGGTGATCGAGGCGGCGGGACGGGCCCTGCGTGACGGTCCCCACCAATATCCGCCGACCCTGGGTCTGCCGGCCCTGCGCCAGGCGGTGGCGGTGGCGAACCGCCGCTTCTGGAACATCGAGGCCGATTGGGCGACCGAAGTGCTGGTGACCTCCGGTGCGACCGAGGCGCTGGCCGACTGCTTCTTCGGGTTGCTGGAACCGGGCGACGAGGTGCTGGTCTTCCAGCCGGCCTACGACTGTTACGGCGTGCTGCTGCGCCGTGCCGGGGCGTTTCCGGTGCCGATCCGGCTGGAGCCGCCGCATTGGGAACTGCCGCGCCAGCGCATTCTCGACGCCATCACGCCACGGACGCGGGCGATCCTGCTGAACACGCCGATGAATCCGAATGGCAAGATCTTCAGCCTGGCGGAATTGGGCTTCCTGGCCGGGCTGCTGGAGCGCCACGACCTGATCGCCATCTGCGACGAGGTCTACGAACATCTGACCTTCGACGGCCGTGCCCATGTGCCGCTCTACACGCTGCCGGAAGCGCAGGGCCGCTGCCTGCGCATCGGATCCGCCGGCAAGACCTTCTCCGTCACCGGCTGGAAGGTCGGTTATGTCACCGCGCCGGCGGCGCTGCTGGAGCCGGTCGCCCGCGCCCACCAGTATCTGACCTTCGCGACACCGCCCCATCTCCAGAATGCCGTCGCCTTCGGGCTTGGGCTGGACGAGTCCTATTTCCAGGGCTTGCAGGCGACTTTGCAGCACAACCGCGACCAGCTCGCCGGCGGGCTGCGCGCGTTGGGTTTCAATGTGCTTGACTGCGGCGCGACCTATTTCCTGTGCGTCGATATCGGAGATCTCGGCCGCCACGGGGATGGGGGCGGCGACGATTTCGCCTTCTGCCGCCGTCTGGTCGCCGAATCGGGCGTCGCCGCCGTGCCGGTCAGCAGCTTCTATGCAGAACGCGACATGACCTCGTTGATCCGCCTGTGCTTCGCCAAACGGTTGCCGCTGCTGCATCAGGCGTTGGAGCGGCTTGCCGATTGGCGCAAGCGCGCCGGGGCCGTCTGATGGCGCGTTTCATGGCCGGCTGACGAAGCGTGGCGGCTGGAAGGCGCGGATCGCCGGCAACGGGCCGGTGAAGCGCTCGACCTCCACCAGGGCGCTCTGGGCCGAACAGCCCTGGGCGAGATCCGAGGTGCCGGTGTCGGGTGTCACCATGTTGGGATTGCCGTGGGCGTCGAGGCTGCCGTCTGTAGCCGGGTCCACCGGGTCGTACCAGGCGCCAGTGGCGATCTGGAGCACGCCGGGCCGGATGCCATCGGTTAGCACCGCACCGGCCAGGAAGGCGCCGCGCCGGTTGAACACCCGCACCACGTCGCCATCGCCGATGCCGCGCGCCGCCGCGTCGTCGGGATGGATGCGGATCGGTTCCCGACCGGAAATCTTGTTCTCCCGGCTGACCGCGCCATGGTCGTACTGGCTGTGCAGGCGGGTCGCCGGCTGGCAGGACAGCAGATGCAGCGGGCCGTCGTCGCCGGCCAGCCCCGGATGCTCCGCCGGGGCGCGCCACACCGGATGGCCGGGGCAATCGGGCAGGCCGAAACCGGCGATGGCGGCGGAGCCGATCTCGATCCGGCCCGACGGGGTGGGCAGCGGCGATCCGTCCGGATCGGCGCGGAAGGCTTGCAGAAGGACCTTCTCCGGCTCGACCAGGGGGATCTCGGCCAGCCCGGCCGCCAGGAAGCTGCGGAAATCCGGCAGCGGCACCGGGGCGTTGAACCGGCATTCCTCATAGAGCCGTTCCAGCCATTCCTCGGTGGTCAGCCCGCCGGTAAAGTCGCGCTCCACCCCCAGCCGGCCTGCGAGCCCGGCGAGGATGGCGTGGTCGTCGCGTGCCTCGCCGACCGGATCGAGGGCGCGGGCCATCCACACCAGGAAGCGGTCGCCGGTGGCGCCGCCGATGTCGTCGCGTTCCAGCGCGGTGGTCGCCGGCAGAACGATGTCGGCGAATTTCGCCTGGGCGGTCCAAAATGGGTCCTGGACGATGATTGTCTCCGGCCGCCGCCATGCCCGGACCAGCCGGTTGATATCCTGATGGTGGTGGAAGGCGTTGCCGCCGGCCCAATGGACCAGCCTGATGTCGGGATAGCGCCGCGTCTGCCCGTTGTAGCGGTAGGAGGCGCCGGGATTCAGCAGCATGTCGGCGATGCGGGCGACCGGGATGGCGGTGTCTACCGGGTTGCGCCCCTGCGGCAGCCGCGGCCCGGTTACCCGGCGCCGGCCCGATCCCATGGTGTTCATCACCGAATAGCCCACCCCCAACCCGCCGCCGGGCGTGCCGATCTGGCCCAGCATCGCCGCCAGCGTCACTCCCATCCAGAAGGGCTGTTCGCCATGCACCGCCCGTTGCAGCGACCAGGCGAGGTTCATCATGGTCCGGCTGCCGGCCATCCGGTGGGCCAGCGTCACGATGGTCTCCTCGGCCACGCCGGCGATGGCGGCGGCCCAGCGAGCGTCCTTGGCGAGACCGTCCGTCTCGCCGGTCAAGTAACGGTGGAAATCGTCATAGCCGACGGTACAGCGGGCAAGGAAATCGCCGTCCGCCAGCCCGTCCGCCACCAGCGTGTGGGCGAGGCCAAGCATGAAGGCGGTGTCGGTGCCGGGCCGGATGGCGATCCATTCCGCCCCGGGCACGTCGTCGAGGTCGTGGCGCACCGGGTTGACATTGACGAAGCGCACGCCGGCCGCCGCCAGCCGGCCCAGCGCCGGCTTGACCAGATGATCGCTGGCTCCGCCCGATCCGACCTGCGCGTTGCGGGCGGGCAGGCCGCCGAAGGCGACGAACAGCTCGCAATGCTTTTCCAGGCTGGTCCAGGCGGTGTGCGACAGCATCAGGTCGTCCATCGACGCCAGGATGCGCGGCATCAGCACCCGTCCGGCGCCTAAGCTGTAGGTGTCGCTGTGCGCCGTGTAGCCGCCGATGCAATTGAGGAAGCGGTGGAGCTGGCTCTGGGCATGGTGGAAGCGGCCGGCGCTGGCCCAGCCATAGGAGCCGCCGAAGATGGCGGCGTTGCCATGGTCACGCCGCACCCTGTCAAGCTCGCCGGCCGCGAGGTCGAGCGCCTCGTCCCACCACACCTCGACGAACGCCTCGCGTCCGCGCCCGTCGCGCGATGCGGGACCATGGCGCAGGAAGCCTTCGCGCACCGCCGGGCGGCGGATGCGGGCGGGGGCGTCGATCCCGTCCACCATCGACCGGCCGATGGCCGACGGCGCCTTATCCCACGGGGGCGGGTCCAGCGCGGTCAGCCTGCCGTCCGCCACCCGCGGCCGGTAGACGCCCCAATGAGTGGCGGTTAATATGTCTCCGCCGCCCATCACAGCGCCGCCAGATGGTCGGCGACCCTGACCGGCTCCGGCAGGATGCGGCGGGCGACCAGCCAGTCGGCCGCCTTCTGGAGGTCGCCGACGAAGGCGGTGTCGCTGACCGGATAAAGGCGGTACTGCCGCTTCAGTGCGATGTAGCCATCGCGGATCTCGTCGCGATAGCCGGCTTTGGCCTGGATGATGGTCTCCGCCTCCACCGTGTTGGCCGACGCCCAGGCCGCTTCGGCGGTGAAGGCCGCGTTCAGGGCGCGGATCAGGTCCGGGTTCTCCTGCGCGAAGCGGCGGCGGGTCAGGTAGCTGGTGAAATCGATCTGGAAATCGAGGTCGCGCTCCTCCTGGAAGATGTCGTGCGCCTTGTATTCCAGCCGGGCGATGTCGACGCCGGGGCTCCACATCGACCAGGCGTCCACCTTGCCCGATGCCAGCGCCGGGGCGGCGTCGGGAGGGTTGAGATAGACGAAATTGACCTTCGAGCGGTCGACGCCGTGCTTCTCCAGCGCCGCCACCAGCAGGAACTCGCCGAGGCCGGAGCGGTTGACCGCGACCGATTTGCCGACCAGATCGGTGACCTTGTCGATGCCGGAGCCGTCCCTTGCGATGATCGCCGTGGTGCGCGGGGCGTAGTTCAGGAACAGGCTGAAGACCAGCGGCGAGCCGGCGATGATGGCGGCCAGCGCCGGGGTGGTGCTGCCGCCGAAGCTGAAATCGGCGGTGCCGCCGGTCACCGCCTGCAAGGTCGGCGCATGGTTGGGAAAGGGGCCGATCCAGTCCACCTTGATGCCGTCCTTCGCCAGGGTCTTCTCCAGCTCTCCCCGCTCCTTGGCGATGAAGGCCAGACCGGAGAAGCCCCAGGTCAGGCGGATGGTGTCGGTGTTGCGGCCGGCCGTGCTCGGGGTGGCAGCTCGGGCAGCCGGCAAAGTGCCGGCCAACGGATCGAAGCCCGCGGCGAGGCCGGCGGCCCCGGCGCCGATCAGCGAGCGGGCGAGGAAGGCGCGGCGGGTGGTGGTGACTGGGCGGAACGGGTCGGTCATGGGAGAAGGCTCGTTCGGTCGGGAAATGGGTCGGACGGGTTTGAAAGCCAGAGGCCGGTCAGGCGGCGGCGGTTCCCTGCACGCCCAGTTCGGCCAGCAGCAGCGCGCGGAAGCGTAGGGGATCGGCGGCGGTCTCCGGCAGATGTTCGGCAGCGATGGCACCGTCCCGCATCACCAGGATGCGATCGGCCAGCCGGATCGCCTCATCCACGTCATGGGTCACCAGCAGGACGCCCGGCCGATGGTGGGTCACCAGCTCCTTGACCAGCCCGTGCATGCGGATGCGGGTTAGGGCATCCAGTGCCGCGAAGGGCTCGTCGAGCAGCAGCAGTTCCGGCTCCTGCACCAGCGCCCTCGCCAGCGCCACGCGCTGGGCCTGACCGCCGGACAGGGTGCGCGGCCAGTCGTCCAGCCGGTTGCCGAGCCCGACCTCGGCCAGCGCCGCCGCCGCGGCCTCGCGCGCGCCGTGCTCCGGCAGGCCGAGCGAGACGTTGCGCCACAGGCTGTCCCAGGGCAGCAGGCGCGGCTCCTGGAACACCACCGCCGGCTTGCCGGGGGCTTCGATGCGGCCGCCCTGGATCGGGTCCAGCCCGGCCAGCGCCCGCAGCAGCGTGGTCTTGCCGCAGCCGCTCTCGCCCAGCAGGGCGACGAACTCGCCACGCTCGATGCGCAAATCCAGCGCGTCGATCACCACGCGGCGGCCATAGGCCCGGCGCAGGCCGGTGACGGTGACGGCAGGCTCGGCGTCCGGGACGTGTTGGGCGCTCCCCTGACGGTCGCTCATCGGGCGGCTCCGTAATTGGGATGCCAGGCCAGCAGGCGGCGCTCCAGCAGCCGGGCCAGGCTGTCGGCCAGCACGCCGATCAGGGCGTAGATGACGATGGTCAGCACGATCACATCGGTGCGCAGGAACTCGCGCGCGTCCATGGCGAGGAAGCCCAGCCCGGCCTGCGCGCCGATGGTCTCCGCCACCACCAACGCCAGCCATGCCGTCGCCAGCGCATAGCGGACGCCGGTGAGGATGGACGGCAGGGCGCCCGGCAGGACGATCCGGCGGATCAGCAGGGCGGTGGACAGGCCGCGCACCCGGCCCAACTCCAGCAGCTTGGGATCGACCTGCCGGATGCCGAGCGTGGTGTTGATGTAGACCGGGAAGGCGACGCCCAGCGAGACCAGGAAGATTTTCTGCCCCTCGCCGACGCCGAACCAGACGATCACCAGCGGCAGCAGCGCCAGGAAGGGGATGGCGCGGATCATCTGCACGCTGCGGTCGACCAGCGCCTCGGCCAGCCGGGAGAATCCGACCAGCGTGCCGAGCGCGAAGCCGATGCCGCCGCCGATGGCGAAGCCGGCCGCCGCCCGCAGCAGGCTGGTACCGAGGTCGCGCAGCAACGTGCCGTGCAGCGCCAGCTTCGACGCGGTCGCCACCACCTTGCTGGGCGCCGGCAGCACCTGCGGCTCGATCCAGCCGTTGCGGGCCAGCCCCTCCCACACCGCCAGCAGCAGAAGCGGTGCGATCCAGGACAGGGCGACATGGGCTCTCGTTCCGATGCGGTGCTGTCCGTCGGAAATCGGGCGGCGCACCCGTTTCGCGGCGGCCGGGGCTTCCGGCGTGGCGGCACGGCGGGCGCCGAAACTGCTGTCGAGGCTGCTCATGCGGGATCTCCACGGCTGGGCAGGACGGCTTGTCGAGGAATGGGAGGTCGATGCGGCGGATGGCATGGTCGGCGATGGCATGGCCGGGCGGCTGGGAAGACGGCGCGCCGGACAGGCAAGGCAAGGAACCGACCCCAGCCTGATTTAATCTACTAATACAGTCAATAAATAAAATAAATAACACCATTTATATTTGTATATGGCCGTCGCCAAGGGCGTTAGCGTCACGCATAGCGCGACGCCGGCCGGTCCAGCCCGAGATGGTCGCGCAGCGTGGCCCCGCTGTACTCGCGCCGGAACAGGCCGCGCCGCTGCAATTCGGGCACCACCAGAGTCAGGAAGCCATCGACGCCGCCCGGCAGATAGGGCGGCATCAGGACGAAGCCGTCGGCCGCCTGTTCCGTGACCCACTGTTCCAAAATGTCGGCGACCGTTTTCGGCGATCCGGCGGCGACGGCGAAGGACAGGCTCTCGACATAGGCGGCACCGACCTCGGCAACGGTGGCGCCGCGCTCCAGCGCGTCGGCGATCACCCGCTGGAAACGCCCGCGGCTGCCGGTGATGACGTCGCGCAGATCGGGGAAGGGGCCGTCCAGCGGATGGCGCGACAGGTCGTAGTTCATGCTGCCGGACATGAAGGTCAGGCCGGCGACCGGATCGATCAGGTCGCGCAGCTCGGCGCGGATGTCCTCGGCCTCGGCATCGCCGCGTCCGACGATGGGCATGAGGCCTGGCAGAACCTTGACGCTGCCGGGCGGGCGCCCGTTGGCGGCGACCTGGGCCTTGAAGGCGGCATAGGCCCGCTTGGCGCTGTTGAGATCGGGCTGCACCGTGAAGACAAGATCGGCCTGACGGGTGGCGATGTCCTGGAAGGTGCCGGACACGCCGGCCTGGATGACGACAGGATGGCCCTGCGGCGGCCGTTCGACGTTCAGCGGGCCGCGGACGCGGAAATGGCGGCCCTCATGGTCGATGTAATGGACGCGGCGGTCGTCGGCGAAGCGGCCGGAATCCTTGTCCGGCTGGATCGCGTCCTCTTCCCAGCTGTCCCACAGCTTGCGCACCACGTCGATGAACTCGTCGGCGCGCTCATAGCGGCTGGCGTGGTCGAGGTGGGCGGCGCGTCCGAAATTGCGGGCTTCGCTGTCGCTGACCGACGTCACGGCGTTCCAGGCCGCCCGTCCGCCGCTGAGATGGTCGATGGTCGCGACCATGCGGGCGACATGATAGGGCTCCGAATAGCTGGTCGACACCGTGGCGCCCAGCCCGATCCGGGCGGTGGCGCCGGCCAGCGCTGCGATCAGCGTCAGCGGTTCGGGCCGCGCGTTGGGCCGGCGGGCGACGGTGGCCGCCACCCCGCCGCCATAGAGATCGTCGAGACCGAGCTTGTCGGCGACGAACAGCATGTCGAGCTTGGCGGCTTCGGCCTTCAGCGCCAGCTCGCGGTAGAAGCCGAAGTCGAACGGGCGCGCGGCGCCGGCGTCGGGGTGACGCCAGCCGCCGGCGTGCATCCCGGCCTCGGTGCAGAACAGAGCCAGATGCATCGTGGTCTCAATCGGTTTGAAAAGGGTCTGAAAGGGAAGGGCGGCCGCGGGGGTCAGCCGGCACGGGCCGATTGCGCCAGCAGGCCGGCGTCGAGGGCGAAGCTGCGGTCGGCATGGGCCGCCGCGGAGAAGGGCTTCTGGATCACGCCGATGCCGGTGTAGAAATCGGCGGTGGTCTGCAGGTCGGCGACGATGCCGTCATCCACCGCGACCGGGCGAAACCGCTCCAGGGTGTAGGCGGCGACGGCGATCTCCGGCGTCACCTTCACCAGATCGCCCCAGATGCGGGCATACTGCTCGACATTGCCGAGCGCCCAGATCCGGGCGGCGGCGACGCGGGCGACATAGTCCTGCAACAGCGCGCGCTTCTGCGCGATGGCGACATCGGTGGCGCTGATGAAGGCGTTGTTGTTCAGCAGGCCGCGGCCATCGACCAGAACCCTGCCGGTGCCGGCCACCACCTCCTGCGCGACATAGAGCGTCCAGATCGCCCAGGCGTCCACCGTGCCGCTGGAAAAGGCCGATTTCGCTTCGGTCGGTTGCAGGAAGGCGAGCGTGACGTCACTCACCGACAGGCCGTTCGCCTTCAGCGCGGCGACCACCAGATAATGGCCGATTGAGCCGCGCACCGCGGTGATCGTCCGCCCCTTCAAGTCGGCCACCGTTCGGATGGGCGAATCCTTGCGCACCAGAAGGCCGATGCAGCCGGGATCGGAGCGGGCGGCGGAGATGATCTTGGCCGGCAGCCCGTTGGACAGGGCGAAGGCATGGGCGGCGTCGCCGGCAAATCCGGCATCGATGGCGCCGGCATTCAGCGCCTCCAACACCGGCGCCGCGGCCGGGAAATCGGCGAACTCCAGCGTGTAGGGGATGTCCTTCAACTGGCCGGACGCCTCCAGCAGCGAGCGGATGGTGGACCGCTGGTCGCCGACCTTGAGGCTGGTGCCGGCGGCGTTGGTGGCAGTGGTGGCGAAGGCCGGGCGGGACAGCAGCGGGGCTGCCAGGGCGGGAGCCAGCAGTCCCGCGGCGGCGGCTTTGCCGGCTCCGCTCAGCAGGCGGCGGCGCGAGAGGGTGGGCTGACGGTGCTCGGTCATCTTTGGAAATCCAGTTCGGGGAAGTGGAGTCAGGACAGGGCCCGTGCACGGGCGAAAATCTGGTCCATCCGCCAATGTTCGTTGGCATAGCGCGGGTCGCCGGCCCATTCGTCCCAGCCTGAGTCGCGGCGGTAGCTGCCGCGCTGGCCGGAGCGTTCGACCTCTTCGGCGCTGACCGTGGCCGGCGTCTCGCAGTCGGGATCGACATAGAGCGCGTCGGGCTGGCAGTAGAGTTCGCACAGGAAGCAGGTCTGGCAGTCCTGCTGCCGGGCGATCACCGGCGGTCCGCCGCGAACGGCGTCGAAGACGTTGGTCGGGCAGACGCGGACGCAGACCTGGCATCCGGTGCAGCGGTCGGCGATGACGAGGCTGATCATGCGGCACCTGCCTGGGGTATGGCGGGATTGTCGAGAGGCTGGGGGGCCGGGCCCTCGAAGCGGGACCACAGCCGGTCCAGCCCGCCGACGGTCAGGCGCCGGGCCAGAGCCGGGTGGCTGGCCGGGGCATCGACGCGCAGATGCATGCCGCGGCTTTCCGGCCGGATGAGCGCGGCGCGGGTACACCAGCGGGCGACGGCGGTCAACGCGGCGCTCTCGCGCGCCTGCACCGTCTCTCCGGCCGTGGCTGTCCCTTCGCCGTCCAGATGGTCGCGCAGGTCGCTCCACACCCCGTCCAGCCGCGACAGCGAGCGGGACAGCGCCGGGCCGCGGCGGAAGATGGTCTTGTCATAGGGCAGCATCTCGGCCTGGACAGCGGCGGTGACGGCGCGCGGATCGACCGCCGCGGCGTGGCGCGCTGGGCGCAGTCCTGCCTGTCCCAGCGGACTGGCGGGGGTGTCGGTGCGCCGGCCATGGCGGATCGCGCGCGCCGCGGCGGCACGTCCGGCGATCACGCCCGACGACAGCGCCCAGGCGGCCAGGATGGCGCCGCCGCCCGACACCGCCCCCGCCACCGGCTCGCGCGTTGCGGCATCGCCGACGACGAACAGCCCTTCCGTGGCGGTGCCGCACTCCTCGTCCGCCAACCGGATGCCGCCGGACCCGCGGATGGTGCCCTCCGGCCGCAGCAGCACGGGAAAGCGTTGGGTGAAAGGATCCGCACCGCCGCGGTCAAAGGGCAGCATCATGTTGGGCTGCACCCGTCGCAGCCGTTCGCGGATATCGTCCGGCATGCGGTGCAGGCTGCACAGCACCGGCCCCTCCAGCATGGCGCGGGCCAGTGTCCGGGTGGTGTCGCCGGGCGGCACGCAGATCTCGCGTCCCTCCCCGTCGTAATAGGTGGCGAAGGCGAAGGACATCGACCGGGTCATGGTCGAATTGGCCGGCGCCACCGTGTGGTAAGTGGAAAACTCCATGCCGGAGAAGTCCAAACCGGCCTCCGCCGCCATCAGATGGCCGTCGCCGGTGTTGGTGTGGCTACCGAGAAGCCGCGACTTGAAGGCGCAACCTCCGGTCGCCAGGATCACCGCCCCGGCACGCACGGTCCAGGCCTCGCCCCGCTGACGGCGCAAGCCCCGCGCGCCGACGATGCTGCCGCCAGCGTCGGCCAGCAGTTCCAGCGCCGGACTCTGGTCGAGGATGCGGACGCCGAGTCTGTGGATCTTGCGGCGCATCGCCCGCAGATATTCCGGCCCGCGCAGGCCGCGGTACTGCACCGTTCCGGTCTCGTCGGTGGAGAAGTCGTAGACATCGGCGATGGTCGGCAGGGTGGTCCAGGTGATGTCGAGGATCCGCTCCATCCAGGCCGGGTCGGCGATGCCGCCGGCAATCGCCATGCGCTGGCGGATCGCCTCGGCCCGCGCGTCCGCATCGGGGGGCACCCACCAGTGGCCGGGACCCGAAGTGGCGGCGACACCGCTCGCGCCGCAATAGCCCTTGTCGGCCAGCACCACCCTGGCCCCGGCCTGTGCCGCCGCCAGCGCCGCCCAGGTTCCCGACAGGCCGCCGCCAATCACCAGCACATCGGCGGCGATGGGTGGCAACTCTACGGTCGGTGGTGTGGTCGATCCCTGACTGTTCGGCATTTCTGTGAAACTCCGTCAGTTCGATTCATCTATATGTAGTTTTACAATATCGCAACGCTGCCACGTCAATTTTGGAATGCTCATGATTCTGTTGAGTTTTTCCAATGAGTTCGCCAGAGCATCTTCCAGTGAATCAAAAATAACAATTTGAATATGTTCATTTAAAAACAAACACTATCTTTACAGTAGGTATAAAGGGTGATTAAGCTCTTCCCCTATGGTGAATGCGCAGCACCGCACACGCCCCCCAACGAGGAGAGATCAGGAATGCCGTTCCGTCCCTTGCACGACCGCGTCGTCGTCCGCCGTGTGGCGCAGGAGGAAAAGTCGAAGGGCGGGATCATCATCCCGGACACCGCCAAGGAGAAGCCGCAGGAGGCCGAGGTGATCGCCGTCGGTCCCGGCGTGCGCGACGACCAGGGCCGCATCCACCCGCTCGACGTGAAGGTCGGCGACCGTGTCGTCTTCGGCAAATGGTCCGGCACCGAGATCAAGGTGCAGGGCGAGGATCTGCTGGTCATCAAGGAAACCGACATCGTCGGCGTGATCGAACCCGCCTGAGGCAGAACTGCCCGTTTCCGCTGGAACCCACCCAAAAAAGACTTCGATAAAAGGGACATCGCCATGGCCGCCAAGGACGTCAAATTCTCCGCCGATGCCCGCGACCGCATCCTGCGGGGCGTCGATACCCTCGCCAATGCCGTGAAGGTCACGCTGGGTCCGAAGGGGCGCAACGTGGTGATCGAGAAATCCTTCGGCGCCCCCCGCATCACCAAGGATGGAGTGTCGGTCGCCAAGGAAATCGAACTTGCCGACAAGTTCGAGAATCTCGGTGCCCAGCTGGTGCGCGAGGTGGCTTCGAAGACGGCCGATCTGGCCGGTGACGGCACCACCACCGCCACGGTGCTGGCCCAGGCCATCGTCCGCGAGGGTGCCAAGGCCGTCGCGGCCGGGCTGAACCCCCTTGACCTCAAGCGCGGCATCGACCGCGCCGTCGCCGCGGTGATCGCCGACGTGAAGGCGCGGGCCAAGACCATCTCCACCAACGACGAGGTGGCGCAGGTCGGCACCATCTCCGCCAACGGCGAGCGCGCCATCGGTGCCATCATCGCCGAGGCGGTGGCCAAGGTCGGCAACGATGGCGTCATCACGGTGGAGGAGGCCAAGAGCCTGGAGACCGAGTTGAACGTCGTGGAAGGCCTCCAGTTCGACCGCGGCTATCTCTCGCCCTATTTCGTCACCAACGCCGAAAAACTGGTGGTCGATTTCGACACCCCCTACATCCTGATCCACGACAAGAAGCTGTCCAGCCTGCAACCGCTGCTGCCGGTGCTGGAGGCGGTCGTCCAGTCGTCCCGTCCGCTGCTGATCATCGCCGAGGACGTCGAGGGCGAGGCGCTGGCGACGCTGGTGGTCAACAAGCTGCGCGGCGGGCTGAAGGTCGCCGCGGTGAAGGCGCCCGGCTTCGGCGACCGCCGCAAGGCGATCCTGGAGGACATCGCCATCCTCACCAATGGGCAGGTGATCAGCGAGGACATCGGCATCAAGCTGGAGACCGTCTCGCTGGCCGATCTCGGCACCGCCAAGCGGGTGGTGATCGCCAAGGAGGAGACGACGGTCATCGACGGCGCCGGCGGCCGCGAGGCCATCGACGCCCGCATCAATCAGATCCGCGCCCAGATCGAGGAGACCACCTCGGACTATGACCGCGAGAAGTTGCAGGAGCGGCTGGCCAAGTTGTCGGGCGGCGTCGCGGTGATCCGCGTCGGCGGCTCGACCGAGGTCGAGGTGAAGGAGCGCAAGGACCGCGTCGACGACGCCGTCCACGCCACCCGCGCCGCCATCGCCGAGGGCATCGTGCCCGGTGGCGGCGTCACCCTGCTCTACGCCACCCGCGCCATCGACGCTGTGGTGCCGGTCAACGACGACGAGCGGGTCGGCATCGATATCGTGCGCCGCGCGCTTCAGGCGCCGGTGCGCCAGATCGCTGAGAATGCCGGAGCCGACGGCTCGGTCATCGTCGGCAAGCTGCTGGAGGGCAACGACACCGCCTTTGGCTATGACGCGCAGACCGGTGAATTCACCGACCTGCTGAAGGCCGGCATCATCGATCCGGCCAAGGTCGTGCGCATCGCCTTGCAGGACGCGGCGTCGGTCGCCGGCCTGCTGATCACCACCGAGGCGCTGATCGTCGAGCGCCCGGAACCGAAGTCCCCGGCTGCACCGGCCGGGGCCGGCGGCGGTTACGATTTCTGATCGCGACCGTCCGGGTGCCGGCGGGCGCTGCGACCAATGTCCTTCCGGCGCAGCACCCCGTCGGTATCCCGTCCTCCCGTGCCTGAAGCCGCCGCCCGTCAGCGGGTCCACGCCCCGATGGCGGGTGGCGGCCTTTTTTCGAATTCGGGCTCCGAGCCCAATTGGAGACGACGCCATGTCCCAGCCTCAGCTTTCGCGACGTTCCGTGCTGATCCACACCCTGGCCGGGACCATGGCGCTCGCCTGCATCGCGGTGTCCGCCGGGCCGGCGACTGCGGCGGAGGCTGTCGGCGAGCCGCTGTGGTTCGGGGTCAGCGGGCCGCTGACC
Source organism: Azospirillum sp. B510 (assembly GCF_000010725.1). Taxonomy (NCBI): domain Bacteria; kingdom Pseudomonadati; phylum Pseudomonadota; class Alphaproteobacteria; order Rhodospirillales; family Azospirillaceae; genus Azospirillum; species Azospirillum sp. B510. Next base: position 152,464 of record NC_013855.1, read on the forward strand.
GGTCCCAGCGCGCAGTATGGCGCGCAGTGGAAGAAGGGCTTCGACCTCGCGCTCGACCAGATCAATGCCGCCGGCGGGGTAAAGGGCCATCCCCTGCGCTATGTGTTCGAGGACAGCCAGAACGATCCGCGCCAGTCCATCGCCATCGCCCAGAAATTCGTCGCCGATCCCAGGATCCTGATCGAGCTGGGTGACTTCTCAAGTCCGGCGTCGATGGCGGCCTCGCCGATCTACCAGCGGGCCGGGCTGGTGCAGTTCGGCTTCACCAACTCGCATCCAGATTTCACCAAGGGCGGCGATTTCATTTGGAGCAACTCGATCAGCCAGGCGGAGGAGCAGCCGAACGTCGCCGATTTCGCGGTCACCTCGCTGAAGCTGAAGCGGCTGGCGGTGCTGCATCTCAACACCGACTGGGGCCGCACCAGCAAGGACATCTTCGTCAAGGCGGCGAAGGAGCGCGGGGCGGAGGTCGTCGCCACCGAAGGATATCTGCCCGACGAGAAGGACTTCCGCTCCACCCTGGTGCGGGTGCGCGAGGCCAATCCCGACGGCATCATCCTGATCTCCTACTATGCCGACGGGGCGGCCATCGCCCGGCAACTGAAGCCGGTCGGCCTCAACCAGCCGGTGGTCGCGGTGGGATCGGTCTACTCCCCGAAATTTCTCGAACTGGGTGGCGAGGCGGTCAACGGCGTTTACACCCGCGCCAACTTCTTTCCAGCGGAACCACGTCCGGAGGTGCAGGGCTTCGTCGCCGCCTACCGGGCGAAGTACCAGGAGGAGCCGGACGCTTTTTCCGCTTACGCCTATGACGCGGTGCTGGTGGCGCAGCGGGTGATCGAGGCCGGCGGTGCCGACCGCACCGCGATCCGCGACGCCTTCCCCCGCGTGACGGACATCCCCAGCGTCATCTTCGGCAAGGCGACCTTCGATCCGGAGACCCGCCGGGCGTCGGGCGTGCGCAACGTCAAGCTGGTGGTCAAGGACGGCGCTTTCGCCCTGTGGGACGGCAGCATCCCCGCCGCCACCAACTGATCCGGATTTCAGCACTTGTCCGAACGTCAAAGTTTGAAAGCCAGTCTCTTGAAAGCCAGCCCGATGCTCGATCTGATCCTCCGTTCCACCGCGCTGGTCGCCGGCACCCTGTCGCTGCTGGCCGCACTCGGCCTCGCCCAGCCGGCCTTCTCGCAGCCAGCCGATCCGGCGAAGGAGCCGGTGGTGCTCGGCGTCAGTGGGCCGCTGACCGGCCAATATGCACAGTATGGCGCGCAGTGGCAGCGCGGCTTCGATCTGGCGCTGGAACAGGTGAATGGCAGCGGCGGCATCCAGGGCCGTCCCCTGCGCGTCCAGGTCGAGGACAGCCAGAGCGATCCCAAGCAGACCGTCGCCATCGCCCGTAAATTCGTCGCCGACAGCCGCATCGTCGCCGAGCTGGGCGATTTCACCAGTGCGGCGTCGATGGCGGCCTCGCCGATCTACCAGAATGGCGGGCTGGTGCAGTTCGGCTTCACCAACTCGCATCCCGACTTCACCAGGGGCGGCGACTTCGTCTGGAGCAACGCGATCAATCAGGCCGAGGAGATGCCGGTCCTGGCCGATTATGCGGTGACGGCGCTGGGGCTGAAGCGCGTCGCCCTGCTGTTCATCAACAACGACTGGGGCCGTACCAGCAAGGATCTGTTCGCCAGGGCCGCCAAGGAGCGCGGGGCGGAGGTCGTCGGCGCCGAAGGCTATCTGGCCGACGAGAAGGATTTCCGCTCCGCCCTGGTGCGGGTGCGCGACACGAAACCGGACGGCATCGTCCTGGTCTCCTACTATGCCGATGGCGCCCAGATCACCCGCCAGCTGCGCGAGGCCGGGCAGACCCAGCCGGTGGTCGCCGCCGGGTCGGTCTATTCGCCGAAGTTCCTGGAACTGGGCGGGACGGCGGTTGAGGGCGTCCACACCACCACCCCCTTCTTCCCCGGCGATCCGCGGCCGGAGGTCCAGACTTTCGTCAAGGCCTACACCGGCAAATACGGTGTCGAGCCGGACGCCTATTCCAGCCGCGCCTACGACGCGCTTCTGCTGCTGGCCACCGTGATCCGGCAGAGCGGCACCGACCGCACCGCCGTCCGCGACGGGCTCGCCACCGTCAAGGATGCGCCGAGCGTCGTCTACGGCACCGTCCGCTTCGATCCGCAGACCCGCCGCGTCGATAAGCCACTGAGCACCCGTCTGGTGGTGAAGAACGGCGCCTTCGCCCTGTGGGAGCCGGCTGCCGTCAAGGCTTCGAACTGACGCTGGAAGGACCGGCCATCGTGCTTCCCACCACTATCGCCCCCTGGCTCGACTACACCATCAATGGGCTGGTCATCGGCAATATCTATGCTCTGCTGGCGGTCGGTCTGGCGCTGATCTTCGGCGTCTCGCACCTGATCAACTTCGCCCACGGCTCGGTCTACATGGTCGGCGCCTATATCGGCTGGTTGTGCGTGACGAAGCTGAATCTGCCGCTCCCGGTGACGTTCGTCGTGGTGGCCGCCGGCTGCGGGCTGCTGGGCGCGGTCATCGAGCGGGTGGGACTGCGCCCGCTGCGCAACGCCCCGCGCATCGCCCCGCTGCTCGCCACCATCGGCCTGTCGGTGGTGCTCGACCAGTCGGCGCAGCTGCTGTTCAGCCCCGATCCGCGCGCCCTGCCGACGCAGTTGCCGACTTGGCGCATCGCCATCGGCGGCGGCAGCATCGGCGCGCTCGACCTGCTGATCGCCGGGGTGGGCATCGGCAGCGCCGCCCTTCTCTATGGCTTCCTGCGCTTCACCAAGCTGGGCTGGGCGGTGCGGGCGACGGCGCTCGACCGCGACGCGGCGCAGCAGTGCGGCGTCGATGTCGACAAGGTGAACCGCACGGTGTTCGCCATCGCCTCGGCGCTGGGCGGGGTCAGCGGCCTGCTGGTCGGCATGTATTACAACACCATCGACCCCAACATGGGCTTCCAGGCCGGGCTGAAGGGCATCGTCGCCCAACTGATCGGTGGCGTCGGCAATGTGCCGGGCGCCATCGCCGGCAGCCTGCTGCTCGGCCTGATCGAGAGCTACGGCATTGCCCTGTTCGGCACCAGCTACCGCAACCTGTTCGCCTTCGTGGCGCTGATCCTGATCCTGGTGCTGCGGCCCAACGGCCTGTTCGCGGGCACGCGCCGCCTGCCGCCGGAGCCGATGACCGGCACCTTCATCGCTCCGAGCCGCCCGCTGCTCCTGCCGCGCTGGGCGGTGTGGGGGCTGGCAGCGCTGGCGCTCGCCCTGCCGCTGGTGGTGCGGCAGCCCTATCTGTTGCAAACGCTGGGCAACGCCTGGCTCTACGCCCTGCTGGCGCTCAGCCTGACGCTGGTCGCCGGCACGGTCGGGCAGGTGTCGCTCGGCCATGCCGGGCTGCTTGCCATCGGCGCCTATGCCTCCGCGCTGCTGGCGCTCGATGCCGGGGTGCCGGTGCTGCTGGCGGTGCCGCTGGCCGGGCTGGTGGCGGCGGCGCTGGGCACGGCGCTGGTCTATCCCGCCTTCCGGTTGCGTGGCCATTACGTCTCCATCGCCACGCTGGCGGTGGGGGAGATCGTGACGCTGGTCATCCTCAATTGGGAAAGCCTGACTCGCGGCCCGATCGGCGTCACCGGCATCCCGCCGCTGTCGGTGGCCGGCAAACCGTTGGTCAGCGGCCAATGGGTCTATTGGGTGCCGCTGGTCCTTCTGCTGGTCTTCGCCGCGCTGCAATCCCGCCTGCTGAACTCCCATCTCGGCCGCACCCTGCGGGCGATCCGCGAGGACGACGTGGCGGCGCGTTCCTACGGCGTCGACCTCAACCGCTACAAGGGGCTGGCTTTCGCGGTGGCGGGCTTCGTCGCCGGGGTGGGCGGCGCGCTGATGGCGCATTTCTACTCCTACATCAACCACGAGACCTTCCCGGCCCCGGTGTCGATGCTGGCACTGACCATGGTGATCCTCGGCGGGTTGGGCAACGTTGCCGGGGCCGTGCTGGGGGCGGCGGTGCTGGTCGGGTTGCCGGAGCTGTTCCGTGCGGCGGCCGAGTACCGCATGCTGATCTACGGCGTCGTCCTGCTGCTGCTGATCCGCTTCCGCCCGCAGGGCCTTCTGGGAACGGTGTGAGGACGCCATGGCGAACCCATCAAAGAACCCGCTGCCGAAGAAACCCCTTCTTGAGATCACCGGCCTGACCCGCCGCTTCGGCGGGCTGACTGCGGTCAACGGCTTGTCCCTGACGGTGGGGGAGGGGGAACTGGTCAGCGTCATCGGTCCGAACGGAGCCGGCAAGACCACCCTGTTCAACCTGATCTCCGGCCTCGACGCGCCGGACGCCGGGACCGTCACCTTCGAGGGGCGCGACGTCACCGGCCTCTCCGCCGAACGGCTGGCGGAGCTGGGGCTGGCCCGCAGCTTCCAGCATGGCCGGGTGTTCGGCAATCTCAGCGTGCTCGACAATGTGCTGGTCGGCGCCCATACCCGGCTGCGCGCGGTGCGGCCGCGGATTCCCGTGGTGGGGCCGCTGGTGGAGCTGGCGCTGGCGCTGATCCGTCCCGCCTCCGTCCGGGCGGAGGATGAACGGCTGCGCGCCGAGGCGAAGGAGATCGTTGCCCTGTTCGGCGAGCGGCTGACCCTGCGCCTGGACAAGCCGGTGCACAGCCTGTCCTATGCCAACCGCCGCCGGGTGGAGATCGCCCGTGCGCTGGCCCTGCATCCCCGCCTGCTGCTGCTGGACGAGCCGACCGCCGGCATGAATCCGACCGAGACGGCGGAGATGCTGGAGATCATCCGCGGCCTGAAGGCGCGCGGCCTGACCATCCTGCTGATCGAGCACAAGCTGGACCTCGTCATGAAGCTGTCCGACCGGGTGGTGGTAATGGACCATGGTGCCTGCATTGCCGAGGGGCTGCCGGCCGCCGTCGCCAGCGATCCGGCGGTGATCGAGGCCTATCTCGGCCACAAGGCGGTCGGCACCGCCAATCAGGATGCGGGCCAGGATGCGGGCCAGGATGTGGAGCGCGATGCCGCCCGCATCCGGGTTGCGCATTGAGGGGAGTCGGGACAATGACAGACGTCTTGCTGCGGCTCGACCGCATCAACAGCTTTTATGGGCCGGTGCAGGTCCATTTCGACCTGTCGCTGGAGGTGCCGCGCGGGCAGATCGTCTGCCTGCTGGGCGGCAACGCCAGCGGCAAATCCACCTCGATGAAGGTCATCCTGGGGCTGCTGAAGCCGCGTTCTGGCGAGGTGGTGTTCGATGGGCAATCGCTATCCGGCCTGACCACGCCACAGATCGTCCGGCGCGGCATCGGCTCGGTGCCGGAATCCCGCCGCCTGTTCGGCACGATGACGGTGCGCGAGAATGTACTGATGGGCGCTTACACCCGCAGCGACGCGCACGCGGTGGCGGAGGATTACGAAGGCATCCTCGACCTGTTTCCAAAGCTGCGCGAGCGCCATGCCCAGCAGGCCGGCACCCTGTCGGGCGGCGAACAGCAGATGGTGGCGATGGCCCGCGCCCTGATGGGCCGACCCCGTCTGATCGTGATGGACGAGCCGACCATGGGCCTGTCACCCTTGCATGTCGACCGCGTGCTGGAAATGATCCAGACCATCAACCGGCAGGGCGTCAGCATCTTCATGGTGGAACAGAACGCCAACCTCGCCCTGCAGATCGCCCATCGCGGCTATGTGCTGCAGACCGGACGCATCGTGCTGTCCGGTGCCGCCGCCGACCTCGCCCGCGACCCGCAGATCCGCGACGCCTATCTGGGCGGTGCCCAGGCCGCCTGACGCCGCCTTTCCGACAGGACCCGATTGACGATGACCAAGGACAGCTCCGCCGTGCCTTCCACCGTTGCAGACCCCGGCCCCCGGTCCCTGGAGGAGCTGGAGGCGCGGCTCGCCCGCGACCTCGATCTCCTCACCCTGCCGCCGGCCGACTGGGTGCCGCCGCGTGACGGCATGCTGGACGTCGCCATCGTCGGCGCCGGCATGGCGGGGCTGACCGCCGCCTTCGCCCTGCGCAAGGTCGGCATCTCCAACATCCGGCTGTTCGACCGGGCGCCGGCCGGCCGCGAGGGGCCGTGGGCGACCTATGCCCGCATGGAGACGCTGCGGTCGCCCAAGACGCTGACCGGGCCAGCGCTGGGCTTCGCCAACCTGACCTTCCGCGCCTGGTTCGAGGCGCAGTTCGGCCGCGCCGCCTGGGAAGCCCTGTACCGCATCCCGCGCCTGCAATGGCTCGATTACCTGACCTGGTACTGCCGCGTCACCGGCGCGCCGGTCCAGAACGACACCGCCTTGACGGCGATCACCGGCGATGCGGACGGCGTGTCCCTCGACCTTGCCGGTCCGGAGGGGGGGCAGCGGGTGCGGGCGCGCCGGGTGATCCTTGCCAACGGACGCGACGGGCTGGGCGGTCCCTTCGTCCCGGCCTTCTGGAAAGCGGTGGACAAGCGATTCTGGAGTCATGCCCATGAGCCGATCGACTTCGGAGCGTTGAAGGGCAAGACCGTCGCGGTGCTCGGTGCCGGTGCCGGCGCCGTGGACAACGCGGCGGAGGCGCTGGAGCGTGGTGCCGCCAAGGTCTACATGCTGATCCGCCGCCCCGAACTGCCGCGCATCAACAAGGGGCTGGGCGCCGGCCACCCCGGCATCGTGCTGGGATTCCACACCCTGTCGGACGAGCGGCGGTGGGCCTACAACCAGTATATCGCCGACACCGGCGTGCCGGCGCCGCACAACTCGATGCTGCGCTGCTCGCGCCACGCCAATTTCCGGCTTCTCACCCGCTGCCCCGTCGAGGCGGCGGAGGTTGAAGGGGACCGGCTGGTGCTGCGCACCGGACGCGGCACGGTGACGGTCGACCACGTCATCCTCGCCACGGGCTTCGCCGTGGATTGGGCGCAGCGGCCCGAACTGGCGGAGATTGCCCGCCATACCCTGCTGTGGCGCGACCGTTATGTTCTGCCGGGCCATGAAGGCAGCGAATTCGCCCTGCACCCGTATCTCGGCCCCGATTTCGAGTTCCTCGAACGCAATCCGGGCGAGGCCCCTTGGCTGAACCGCATCCATGCCTTCAACTACGCCGCAGTGCTCAGCCACGGCAAGGTGACCGGCGATATCCCCGGCATCAGTGCCGGGGCGGAGCGTCTGGCCGACAGCCTCACGGCGGCCCTGTTCACCGAGGATTACGATCATCACTGGCAGCGGCTGGTCGGGTTCGAGACGCCGGAACTGCTGGGCGACGAATGGACCGAAGCGGAGGACTTCCGATGAGCGCCACCACCGTCGATGCCGCAAGCGATATCACCCAGGCGGCGCCCGACCTGATCGACCGTCTGGCAGGGCTGGCCGATTCCTCTCCCCTGCTGGCCCTGCGGGCCCGCCGGGTGGAGGTCCGCAGCCGAACCCAGGCGGCCCATGACGCGCTGCTGGCACCCCGCCATCCCGGCCGCTTTCCTGCCGCTGAGCGCGCGGCGGTGGCGGCGGGCATCGCCACGCTGGCCGGCGACGAGGGGCTGGCCGATCATTACCGTCGGCTTGCCGGCGGTGTGGAGGCGCGTTCCGCCCTGCTCGCCCACGCGGAGCGGGTGACCCGGTCGCCGCGCGATTCCCGGCCGGAGCATCTGCGCCTGCTGGAGGCGGCGGGCCTGGACGCCCACGGCATCGTCGCACTGTCGCAGTTGATCGCGCTGGTGAATTATCAGGTCCGGTTGCTGGCCGGACTGCGCGCGTTGACGGCGGGCGGTGCGGTCCAACGGCAGGCCGACCTGTTGTTTGGGCCGCCGGTCCCGGCCGATCCGGCGATCGGTTTCACCACCGACGTCCTGGACTGGAAGCCATGGCTCCCGCCCGTGGTGCTGGAGGAGGCGAGCGAGGAGCAGCGCTTGGCGCTGGCGGTGACGCCGTCGAACACGGCCATCGGCGCCTATTCGCTGGTGCTGGCGCATGAGCCCGAGACGCTGCTCCACCGCACGCCGCTGTTCAACGGCATCATGTACGCTCCGCGCGGCCTGCCGCGGGCGGAGCGCGAATTGGCGACCGCCGTTGAGTCGGTGCTGAACGGCTGTGTCTATTGCACCTCCGTCCACGCCCGTCGCTTCGTGGAGCTGACCGGCGGCAGGGAGGTGGTCGACGCCTTGTTCGTGCAAGGGATCGCCGGCCTTGACGACCCGCGCCATCAGGCACTTTCCGTCGCCGCAACCCGCCTGACGGCCACGCCCGCTTCCCTGGCGGTGGAGGATGTCGCGGAGCTTCGCCGAGCCGGGTTGGAAGATGGCGAAATCCTCGACCTGATCCTGGCGGTGGCGATCTTCTCCTGGGCCAACCGACTCATGCTGAGCCTGGGAGAACCTGTGCGTTGATAGGTTTCCTGTGGCCGTGGAGTCGGTGACGCCATCAACTCTCGGCGAGTGCATGCCCGATAATCAACTGCATTCGGCTTCATAAACGGCAAGTCGTGGTTTGGTACGCAAGTTGGTGCCCCTTCCCTGGTGCCCATCGATCACCTATAATACCAAAGCCGTTAAATTTTGACCTGTAAGGCCCACGGGTAACCGCATGTGGAGCGGATGCGGCCGGGTTCGGCGAGGATGCGGTTCCAGACGCGACAGCAGACGTCGAGGATGGCGTTGAGGTCGGTGAAGAGCCGGTGGGACAGCAGGGTGTCGCGCATGACCTGCCAGAGCCTTTCGATGGCGTTGAGTTCCGGGCTGTAGGGCGGGAGCGGCACGAGGGTGATGTTGGCCGGCACGGCGAGATCGCCGCTGGTGTGCCATCCCGCCCCGTCGATCACCACGGCGGCATGGGCGCCGGGGGTGACGGTGCGGCTGATCTCCTCCAGCATGAGGTTCATCGCCTCGGTGTTGGCGCGCGTCATGACGATGGCGGCTCCGGTGTCGCGCTCAGGACAGACCGCGCCGAAGAGATAGGCCGACTTGAAACGATGATCGCGCACGGCGCGCGGCCGGCTGCCGCGCGGCGCCCAGCGCCGGGTCAGGGTGCCTTTCTGGCCGATGCGGGCCTCGTCCTGGAACCAGACCTCCACGGCGCTCGCCTCGGGGTGGTCCTCTCCGATGGCGGCGAGGCGTTCGGCGAAGTTTTTTTAAACGCCTCCTGGGCCGGTGCGTCGGCCTTGGGATGGATCGGGCGCGGCGTCAGGAAGGACAGCTTCATGCGGTGCAAGCGGTCCTGCATGCCGGTGCGGCTGTAGGGCCTGTTGACATTCGCGTTGAGAAGAGGCTTCCGATGGTCACAGAAATTTGATTCAAGGCTACCAAAAGGGAGGTGGCCTTGGATCGGATTGTATTGCGAGATGATCAGTGGGAGCGGATAGCGCCGCTTCTTCCCGGCAAAGTGGGCGACCCTGGCCGCTCGGCAGCGGACAATCGCCTGTTTTTGGAGGCGGTCCTGTGGATCGTCCGCGTTGGAGCGCCCTGGCGGGACTTGCCTGCAGCGTTCGGCAATTGGAACTCGGTGTTCCAGCGCTATCGCCGATGGGCCAAGGCCGGTGTCTTCGACGAGGTCTTCGCCGCTTTATCGAGCGACGCGGACTTCGAGTACGCGATCATTGATGGCACGATTGTCCGGGTGCATCAGCACGGTACCGGCGCAAGGGGGGACTCAGGCTCAGGCCATCGGTCGCTCTCGTGGCGGGCTGACGACCAAGATCCTGGCCGTCGTCGATGCGTTGGGGAACCTTGGGCGCTTCATCCTGCTGCCGGGCCAGCGACATGACAGCGTCGGCGTCGAACCGGTGCTGGACGGTATCGAATTCTCCGCCTTGCTGGCTGACAAAGCCTTCGACAGCAACGCCATCCGTATCTTGATCGCCGAGCGAGGCGCGGTCGCCGTCATTCCGTCCAAGGCCAACCGATCTCCCCCGATTCCCCACGACGCCGAGATGTACAAATGGCGCCATCTGGTCGAGAACTTCTTCTGCAAAATCAAAGAATTCCGACGCATCGCCACACGATACGACAAAACTGATACAAGCTTCGCCGCTGCCATTAACCTCGTCGCTACCGTCTTGGTAACACGATGAATGTCAACAGGCCCTAGAAAAAAATTCTCGGACCTGCTGGGGATTGCCTTGCCTCCCGCCGACAGCGACGAGACGCCGCGATGAGCGCGATCGCCACCTTGGCCCCCGACCGCGGTCTTGTGAGTGCGGCCTGCGCCGCTGTCGGCGTCGCCCGCGCCAGCGTCCATCGGCATCGGGTCCGGCTGGCCGGCCGGGAACCGGCGCCTCGCCCCCGGCCACGCCCGCCGCGGGCGCTCGCGGTCCAGGAGCGCCAGACGGTGCTCGCCCTTCTGCGCGAGCCGCGCTTCGTCGATCTTGCCCCGGCGGAAGTCTACGCCACCCTGCTCGATGAAGGCGTCTATCATTGCTCCATCCGCACCATGTACCGCCTGCTGGCGGAGCATGACGAGGTCCGGGACCGCCGCGACCAGCTCCGTCATCCGGCCTACCGGAAACCCGAATTGCTGGCCAAGGCCCCGAACGAGGTCTGGTCCTGGGACATCACCAAGCTGATGGGGCCGATGAAGTGGTCCTATTACTATCTCTACGTGATCCTCGACATCTTCAGCCGCCGCGTTGTCGGCTGGTGCGTCGCCGATGCCGAGAGCGCCACCCTGTTCAAGGCGCTGTTCGAGGAGACGCTGGCCAAACACGCCGTCCCACCCGGCCAGTTGACCCTGCACGCCGATCGTGGCGGCCCGATGAAGGCCAAGGCGACCGCTCTCCTGCTCGCCGACCTCGGCGTCACCAAATCGCACAGCCGGCCCCACACCTCCAATGACAACCCGTTCTCGGAGGCCCACTTCAAGACCCTGAAATATCAGCCGCAATTCCCCAAGCGCTTCGGCTCCATCGAGGATGCCAGGGCCTTCTGCCGGGACTTCTTCACCTGGTACAACCGGGATCACCACCATGCCGGCATCGGCCTGATGACCCCAGACCAAGTCCATTACGGCCAAGCCGACGCCGTCCATGCCGCCCGCCAGCAAACCCTCGACCGTGCCTTTCGCCGCACACCGGAGCGTTTCGTTCGCAAAGCGCCTCAACCACCCGCAAAGCCAATCGAAGTCTGGATCAATCCGCCGCAAAAGCCGGAGACCATCCAAGCCTAATTCATAACTCGGGCTGTCTCACAGTCGTTGACACGTTCCGTCCAGCGGGTTGGCGGGGGCCGCCTTCGGCCCGCGCTTGAGCGGCTTAAGCGCCTCGAAGGCGCCGGCGTCGCGTTGCCGGCGCCAGTCGGTCAGCGCCGACGAGTACAGACCTTCCCGGCGCAGGATGGCGGCGATCCCGCCGGTGTCCGCCGCCCGGTCCGTCTCGGCGAGAATGCGCAGCTTCTCCGCCGCCGTGAAGGTCCGGCGCTTCGGACGCACCGACAACTCCGGGCGGACTGCGGCGGGCGCGGCAACAACCCGCGGCTTCTCGCCAGCCTCAGGAACCGCGTCGGATATCGTGGCTGGCAGAGGCGTCTTGTTGGGCATGGTCATGCGATGAATTTCCTACGCCCTCAAGCTTAAACTTCAGGGGGGCTGATGTCTCACCGTCATTGACACAGAGGGCATGTCGGCAACGCCGACGTGATCCGGCAGGAGTTGGCGCGGGAGAAGGGGATCGCGGTCAGCCTGCGGACGGTGGAGCGGGCGGTGGCGCCGTTGCGCCGGGAACTGGTCGCCCAGGCGCGGGCGACGGTGCGCTTCGAGACGCGGCCGGGTGAGCAGATGGAGATCGATTTCGGCGTCCGTCGCATCGAGATCGGCGGGGTGGCGACGGTGGTGTTCCTGTTCGTGGCGACGCTGGGCTATTCGCGCCGGCTGCATGTGAGGGCCTACGGGCACGAGAAGCAGGACAGCTGGTTCGACGGTCTGGAAAGCGCCTTCCGGGCCTTCGGCGGGGTGCCGAGGAGGTTCTGCTCGACAACGCGCGGGCGCTGGTCCTACACGCCTTCGCCCGGCACTGGGGCTTCCGGGTACGGGCCTGCGCCCCGTACCGGGCGCGCACCTGGAGGCCTGGACGCGGGACATCGCCGATCAGCGCTGTCACGGCACGACCGGCGAAGCGCCGATCGAGCGGTTCCGGCGGGAGGAGGCCGAGGCGCTGAAACCGCTGGCCGGCATCCCGCCCTTCACCACGGCGCGCGACCTGGTTCGCCGGGTCGGCACGGACTGCGCGGTGGCGGCGGTGCCGGCGCTGCTGCGCCCGCTGGCCGAATACGAGGCCGTGGCTGGGGGAGGCTTCTGATGAGCGAGCATGATCATCTGATCGCCATGCTGAACCGGCTTAAGCTGACGGCCTTGCGCGACCAGCTCGACAGCCTGATCGACGAGGCCGGCCGGCGGGAACTGACGATCCGGGAGTCCCTGGCGCTGTTCTGCGAACGGGAGATCGCCCGCCGCGACCAGCGCTGCATCGACATGGGCTTCGGGCTGGCCCGCTTCCCCTTCGTGCGCGAATTGGCCGGCTTCGACTTCGCCGCCCAGCCGTCGCTCGACAAGGCGCAGATCCGGGAGATCGCGTCGGGACGCTTCATCGCCGACGGCTTTAGCCCCCGCAGCGTACTGATGGGCGCGAGCGATGGTCGAGTCGATGAGCAGGTACTCGCAGTCCGGATCGTCGGACATTGCTTCAAAGAGGCGTTCCCACACGCCTTTCCGGCTCCATCGGCTGAAGCGGCGGAAGACACTGTTCCATTCGCCGAATACCTCCGGAAGATCAAGCCAAGGCGAACGGGTGCGCACAATCCAAAGAAATGCTTCGACGAACATCCGGTTATTCCGACCCGATGTGCTCCGCGTTCGTTCATCTCCAATGATGTGCGAGGCTATTCGAGCCCATTGATCGTCCCGAAGAACCAACCGATCCAGTACACCCAAGTCTGCCTCTCCGAAAGCAGTCTTGAATTACATCTGCGGCCCTGTGAAAAGCACAAGAGTCCACACGACCTAGGCGGCGACCGCCACCCGTTCCAAGGCGAGGCGGTAGACGAGATCGTTGCCGGCCATCGTATCCGCCAGATACCGGTCAAAGCCGGCCCGCCCCTCGGGCGTGACCATCACCGCGTCGCCCCGCCGCTGAACGAGACCTACGGTTTCGGCCTCCATGAGGAGTTTGCGCACATGCGTGCGCGATATACCGAAACTGTCCCCCATGCCGACGAACGAGACCTTCGGCCAGGTTTCATCGCCATGCTGCAACCAAAGCTGCATAAGCTTTGTCAGGATCATCATGCCTCCCTGACGCGGGAGGAAATACGCGATCGTCGGGTTGGCTGTGATGAATTGCTGCGCATGCGCAAAAAAGGAGAACCCGATCTCGCGCGCGGCGCGCTGGAAGGTGGGATCGCCCTGGAGGATCCCGCAATAGCCGGGCACCGGAAACATGGCCTGCAGCGGCCGGTAATAGACGTTCAATGTCTGCCGGTCATGGGCCAGCATGGCTTCGGTCGGTCTTAACACCTTGACGCGGCGGTCGCCGTCGACCGGCAGATTCTCGACATAGCCGATATCCGAAAGGCGCCGGATGAAGTCATGCATGCGCCAACCGCTGGCCAGGCCCAACTGTTCCAGATGCTGCTTCAGCGCCTCAACCGTCGGCCAGGTCTGCCGCTCTTCCGGCCGATAGCCGGCGTGCATCGTTATGATGGTGAAGAACATGAAGGCCCGGCCCTGATCGAAGATAAGCCGATTCAGGGCGGCCTTGTTCTCATGCAGACGCAGCATCTCCCCAATGTAGACGCGACGAGATTCACTGAAATTTCCATGATTAAGAATATACTCAGGCGCGATCACCAACTCGAAGGCATTTGTCACGGCTCGACATCTCCTCCTAGCCGGAAAACTCATGAGGGTTGGCGGGTGTAGCATCCTCGGTTGAGCGGCTGTCGGATTTGGGTGCTGACGCCACCTCCCGCCGTTTCTGGAGCACCCGCCCACCATGGTTGATCATACCCTGTCGTTGCCCGGTCTGTCACCCGTCGGCGGAAAGCCGGTGACCGGTCGCTGAGACCATCGCAAACCTGGGGGCCGTCAAGCCGCGCGGCGAAATGGTCGGCGGGCGTATGGCTCGGCGACGGCATGATCGGCGGCAAGTGTGTCGTTCATCACCGCGGAGCGGACCTTCAGCATTTGGTGAGCACCACGCGGCGACCAGCGCATCTGCTGATTGGCGCCCATGCGCCGGTGCGGCAGGCGCCGCACTGTGCTTTCGATCGTCGCCGTGGAGATGGGCTCGCCCCGGCCGACGACGTAGGTCTCCAGGGCGCGCAACAGCGTCACCACCTTCCGGGCCTGCCGGTTGTCGCGGCGGCTTCCACGAGGGCGTCGAGGTCGGTCAGGGTGTCGCCAATCAGGACCAGCGCCCGCTCCGTCTGCCCATGCCAGAGTCGTCAGCGGATGTGGGACACGGCGATCACCGCGTCCGTCACCGTGGAGATCAGGTCGGCTGAGACCTCGATGCCGTAGAGCTCCCGCAGGAGAGCTCCCGCAGGTGCCCGGTGATCTCCCGCGTCGACATGCCCCGGGCGTACATCGACACGATCTTTTCGTCGAAGCCGGGGAACCGTCGCTGGTACTTGGCGATCAACGCCGGATCGAATGTGCCCGTCCGGTCGCGGGGGATGGACAGCTCCATCGACCCGCTCTCGGTCAGCACCGTCTTGCGGCCGTGGCCGTTGCGACGGTTGCCGCTCTCATCACCGGCAAGGTGATGATCCAGTTCCGCCTTCAGCGCCCGTTCCGTCAGCGCCTTCTTCAGCTGATCAAGCAAGCCGTTCTGATCGAACGCCGTCTTGGCGTCGGCGCCAGCCAGAAGCTGGTCGAGGATCGCGTCCGGGATAACGGGCTATCTGCGTCGGGCCATAATGGGTCTCCTTCTGTTTCAGGATAACCCGCCGAGCTCGGAAGTCCGGATAGTCCCCTCTTCCGTGAACTCCGCCGTCACGCCGATTTGTGCACCAAAGTCCGCCTGAACGACAACTTTCCACCGCGGTGTCCGTCAACGCGCCAAGTTCCGCACCAACGTCCCCTCGCTGCCGTCCGTGCATCAACGCCAGCGGCGGGCATTCGTTCCGCGTCACCGACAGCCGATCGAATCACCGGCCGGCGACCACGAAGCATCCGCTCCGTGATCGCCAAACTTCACCGCCACTGTCACCCAAAAGCGTCGAGGGCAGCCTCCAAATACCCTTTGAACCTTCTGATATTCGGAACCTGCCTGTCCAGAAAATCCGCATACGCTTTGATGACCTGGCCTTCCGACTTAGCATTCTTTTCCATGACTTCCTTAATTGTTTTTTCCCATTTATCTTGGTCAAGCCCAGCTCCGAATTCCTGTACAGGCGGGAAAAACACACTCATCGCGCTTCCCGTAAAAATTCCGTCACGCACGTCGGGGAAGTTTTTCATCCTCTGGTCCCAGTTTTTGCACAACGTGCAGTAGCCACGCGCCCCGCCGTCGCCCAACACCAGCTTCATGAAATTTTCCTTGGTTGGTTTGGATTTCAAGCGGGCGATATCCGACAGAAATAAATCTATCTTTCCAAGGCCAGATATAATAACAGGATTAATATCTTTCTTCAATTTATCAATATAATGTTTCTTTTCCTCATTATATTCTTTCTGTAGGATGCTTTCGAGAGGGACTATGCTTTTTCTGTAGGAATCAGCCGCGTCCTCTACCGCTTTGGCTGCTTGCGCCGCAGCCTTTGGCATGAGCTTGTCTTTCGTAAATTTTTCAACCCAGGAGCTGGCCAGGTCGGCGATGTCCCTGGCATCGTTTGCCAGCGTCCTTAGTTTGGTTTTACAAGCCTTATCCGCGATTTCGTAGACTTTTTCAAGTGAAGTAAGCGTGCCTCGATTTTTCATTTCGAAGGCATTCCAATCAACTTCATCATGCTTCTTCTTCAGATCTATAAGTCTGGCGCCGATGCCGGTCGACTTTGTCTTGGCAATAACTGGCTTACGCTTGGCCCAGTCCTTCGGAAGCAACCTGTCCGGATATTGAATAGTCATAGCTTTCATCTCCTCCACTAAGAAGTGCCGTCACACCCAGGCCCGCCGTTGCGATTTCAGGCCTGACACAAATTCATGGTGTTGCGCACAAGACATCGCTTTGCCAGGACGACTGGCTCGACAATATTGTGATGAATGGTGGATTGGGGCGAAAGACCATTTGCCTCCAACCTGGATCAAACCAAAGGGCTGCTGCGGCTTTTCCGGAACTGAACGGCGTTGGTGCACGGATGGCAGCGAGGGCGCACTGGATCTCTCCGAGACCTCGGCTCAGCCAACGCGGAGGCAGTTCGGGCGTGCTTGATCGATCATGCGGTTGAGGACGGCGACGCCGATGGCGGCCTCGGCTTTCTGGCCAAGCAGTGTGCGGGCACGATGCTGGTCGTCGAGACTGCGCTTGTAACGGGCCATCGCGGTTTCCGCCTTGCTCCGCATCCCATAGGCGGTCTGTCGTTGCCATCCCAGGCGGCCGCGCTCGGAAACGCTCTGGATGTGGCGGCGACGATGGTGTCGGTCGCCGCATCGACGGCCAGATGGAGTTTCCGCCAGGTCCGGCGCCCGCGCACGCCATGCTTGTCGCGGTGACGTTGGTGCAGAACTTGGCGCGTTGACGGACACCGCGGTGGAAAGTTGTCGTTCAGGCGACCTTGCGGGAGGCCGGCATGCCGAGGCTGGTCACCATGTTCATGACCTTGCAGCCGACCGCCGCCTCGACTTTCCGGGCAGGCAGAGTCCGGGCGCGGAGGCTACGCCCGATCAAGGTCTTGTACCGCAACATCGCCACCTTCCCGAGCGATCGGCGTCCGTAGCCGAACGCCCGCTCCTTCGGCTTATGCTTGCCGGTGATCTTTTCGAATTACCTCGTCCCAGTGCAGGTCATACGGAATGTGACCCATCTGTTCCTCCTTGCTGATCGGTTGTTTCAGGGTGTGACTATAGGTTGAAGTTTCTTTTCCATTTCGCGGATCTCCATCCAGTCGCGCTCGAACACGGAGCGGTCGGCATGGGAAAGGTAGACCTTCGCCAAGACCTGGGTCAGATCGAGCGTAGGAACGATCCGGGCACCGACGCGCGGCACGATTCCATAGCCGCGGACGCTTTCGAACCGGTCCAGCACACCGAGATCGGGGAGCGCCTCCACACGGCCCGAGACCAGCACCGGCAGGTAAAGCACCATGGCCTCGGCCAGGAACCGGTAGTGAGCATCGAAGCCACCGGGGCAGACTCCGCTGTCGAATGCCTCCACCAGCAGATCCACCTGATCGTGGCCGGTGCCATGCCCCACAGCCGTGGTGGATCCCGCCGGTCCCATCGCCCGGGCGGCGATCTCCACCAGCGCCGGTCCGCGGGAGGTCAGGCGCACTTCGGCATGGGCGGCGCCATCGGTGATCTCCAGCGCGTCGAGGGTGCGCCGGACATAGGTCATGAGCTGGATGGAACGTTCGTCATCCGGCGGCAGGAGGCGATAGCAATCATACACGAAGGGCGAGCCGTTCAGCGTGCGCTTGGCCGACTGCAACACGTCGCAGACATAGTGCCGGCCATTGCGGCTTACCGTGTTGACCACATATTCGGCGCCGTCCAGATAGGTCTGCACCAGGGCGCGCCGGTTCGGCGTGCCACAGAAATTGCGGCTGGAGAGAATCGATTCCACGGCCAGCCGCAACGCCGGCGCGCTGTCACAGAAATAGACATGGTCTGTCGAGGCGCTGTCGAGCGGCTTGGCGACCACCGGCCAGCCGGCGCCCGCCGCCCATTCCAGCGCCTCCGCCCCCGACTCCACCATGGCCTGCCGGGCCGTCAACAGGCCGGCGGCGCCCAGGCGCTCGATCATCATGTACTTGTTGCGACGCGCCGCCGTCAACTTTGGCGTGTTGCCCGGCGTACCCAACGCCGCGCTGAGCGCGTCGGCCAGTTCCACAGCCGACTCGTTGCCGGGCAACACGAAGGAGGGTCTGTGCGGGCGCATCCGCTCGGCCAAGGCCGGGAGGTCGCCGTCGAAGAGGATCAGCTCCTCGAAGTCGCCGGGAACGTAGCTGAGAAGCAGCGACGGCGCGAGGTCGGGGCTGCTCTGCACCGCGATCACGCGGTACCCGCGGGCACGCAACCGCGGAGCGAGGAGATGTCCGGTCGAATAGGGATCGACGACGATCGCTGTTTTCATGGGAAGGCCTCCAAATCAGCGGGAACGGCCGGGCGGGCGTAAATCATGAAGGGTTCGTCGCCGTGGAAGGTGACGGCGTGACCCACCAGCCCCGCCTCGAAAGCGACGTTCTGCGCCGGATGATCCGCGATGCGCAGGGCGCGCTCGGTTGCCGGCTCGAAGGACGGCGGCGGCGCTCGCATGTCGCGGTGCAGCAGGTAGCGCAGACGACCGCCGTGCATCACCAGGATGCGGCGGGCGGTGAAGCCGGAAGCCAGCATGTTGGACAGGCTGACCGGATTGGACAGCGCCACCCGGCTCAGCAGGTGCGGCCGGCCGGCTCCCAGCGCGTACAGCGTGCGCATGGTCACCAGAAGGCGCTGGAGCCCGTTGCCCCGGAAATCCGTGTGCACCATGCAGCTCGACATGTGGGCGGTGGCCGTCACAGCGGGGCCGCCGCCCGGCAGATCATCGGCGAAGGCGGGCATCCCGGGTTGCGGCAGTCCGAGAACGGCGCAGCCGATGAGGCGGCCGCCGCCCGGCGCGGCATGTGTTTCCAGCCCCAGTGTGACGCCACGCTCGGCCATATGCAGGCCGGCGAAATCCGGCGTCTCCGGGAAATAGGCGTCGATGTCAGGCAGGCTGCCGAAGATCACGGCACGGAACGCCTCCAACGCCGGAAGGTCATCGGCGTCAAGGAAACGGACATTGAAGGGAATGCCGGAAGGTTGTCCGTTGCAGAGGTGCAGTATGCCCTGCTGGAGGACCTGGAACCGGGAGAATGCGACCGGCATGTCAAGCATCCTTGATGATTTCGGCGATGTTGAGCAGGCGCATCGGCGGGTAGAGATCGAGGCGTTTGGCGGTGTCGATGCGCAGCAGCAGGGAGAAGCGGTTCAGCGTCTCCACCGGCACGGCGGCGGCCGGGCGGGAGCCGGTCAGGATGTCGTATGCCTTCACCCCGGCAAAGCGGCCGACATTGATCGCCGGACTCACCAAGCCCATCAGCAGACCGGAATGGCGGATCGGAAGTTCGGTCGAGCAGAAGGTGGCGACATTGTTGGCCAGCGCGGCGTCGGCCACCGCCTGACTGTTGTTCGACGCCACCAGCGTGTCCGGACCGATGTAGACCAGTTCCGCCCCGGCCTTCGCCACCTCCCTGATGACGTCGGGAATGGCGTTGGCGTTCGGCTTGCCGGACCCATCGCGGGGAATCGCGCCGTCGATGACCTCCACACCTTGTCGGCCCGCCTCCTCCCTCAGGTCGCGTACCGCGACGATCATGTTCTCCTCGGCCGGATTGTAAACGGCCGCGATCTTCCTCCAGCGCCGGTAGGCCAGTATCGTCTTGAGCTGGACAGCCACAGGTGCGATGTGGCGGGTGCCCGTCACAGCCCGGCCCGGCTGCTCCAGCGATCGGATGATGCGCGAGGCCACGGGGTCGGTGACGGAGGTGAAGACCACCGGAACGCCGGTCAGGAACTTCGAAGGATCGGGATCGTCGTATCGGCCGACGGCGGCCAACGTCAACGGCGTGAACACGGTGAGCACAAGATCCGGCTTGGCGGCACGAATCTCCGGCAGCATCGCGGCGACGGCGGTCGCCTGCGGCACCTCGCGCACATCGATTTTCGCCTGCATGCCCATCGATTCCAGCAGCTCGCGGAATCCGAGCACGTCGCCAACGTCCTTGCGCGGCGTCAGCACGACGATGTTGGCGGGCCGGCCGCCGCGGCCGGGCATGCCCTGGCCGGATGCCGGCGATCCCGCCGGGACACCCGTCGCCGCGACCGCAGCCGGGCCGGATGCCAGGAGCGCGCCGGCAGTGCCGAGGAGCAGCGAGCGTCGGGTCACGAAGGTCATGCCGGATCCTTCCGGGAGAGGGCTGCGGAGGGCCGACCGCCGAAGGTGGTCGTCAGGAGAAGCTGGACGACGACACAGGCAGCCAGCACGATGCCGATGCCCTTCATGGCGCCGTGGTAGCCGTAATGGGCGAGGAACAGCCCGGCCAGGAAAGGTGCGACCACCGAGCCCAGGCGCTCGATCAGCCGGAACATGCCGATTACCGTGGTCTCGCCAAGCGTCGATCGCTCACGCACGCAGGATTCCGCCAAAAGCGCCATCTGCGGGGTATTGACCAGCGCGTGGGCGAGGCCAAGCAGAGCGACACCGGTGATTGTCAAAGGCAGCGTACCGGAGATCGACAGCACGTACGCCGATCCGGCGGCGGTCACGCCCCCGATCGCCAGGAACGGCGTCCGCCGGCCGGAACGGTCGGACAGGTGCGCCACCAGCGGCGACACCACGATCATCATCAGCCAGTAGAGAAGAAGCACGCGGCCAATCCAGGACTGGCTGACCCCATTGTCGTCCAGCGCCAGCGGCAGCAGGAAGAACAGCAAGGCGGTCAGACCGAATTTCGCGGGGACGGCGCTGAACAGGGTCACCGCCACGAAGCGCGGATTGGCCAGGCACATGCCGAAATCGCGCGGCGTCAGCCCCCGTGTGCGGGCCTTGCCGCCCGCCCCGGCATGCTTGGGCAGAACGCGCCACGCCATCAACGCCGCCGCCACGGCAAGCATCGCGGAGACGATGAAGGTCATGCGGAAGCCGACCTGGTCGGCGATGACACCCCCGATGGCCGGACCGCAGACGCCGGCCGTCAGGATGCCGCCGGCATAGAGCGCGATGGCACCGGCTCGCCGGCGCGGATCGGTGGCGTCGATCACGAAACCCTGGGCCGAGATGAAAACGCTGGCATACCCCACTGCGGTCACGCAACGGGCAAGGATGAGCTGGATGAGGTCCGTCGCCAAACCCGATCCCAGAAGCCCCAGCGCCGACAGGGACGCGCCGATCAGGAACACGGTGCGGCGGCCCCGGCGCTCCGACACATTGCCGGCGACAGGCTGGGCGAGCGCCCAGATCAGCATGAACAGCGCAATCGGCGCGCCGATGACCAGCTCCTTGCCGAGGCCGGGCACCGGCTCGAACAGGTCCTTGATGTAGACCGACAGAAAGGTGCGGGTCAGTTCCTCTGCCAGGGAGAAGACGAAGACGGCGAAGCGCAGTTCGCCGATGCGCTGCATGGTCGTGATGCGGCCCCCGGCGGCCGACGCCTCCGCGCCGTCATCGCGCAGATACGGGGCGGTCTCGGCCGTACTGCATGCGGCGTCGAGCGCACGGTCCATGGCGCGGCCGAGGTGGCCCACCTCGTCGCGTCCGCGCAGCCCGGTCCGCAGGTTCAGCCTGCCTTCCGCAGCCTCCTGAAGGACGTCGCCCATCCACTGTAGCGGTGCGGTCACCGAACTGCCGACCACCAGCAGAAGAATCTCAATGTTAAGAAGAATGGCGACGATCAGCACCGACCCGAGATCGAAGACCATGTCGTTCAGTGCGGCTTCGACCGATCCCGCCGGGACGCCCACATGCAGGAGCGCCGGCACACCGCCGCCGCCAACGGCCAATGCGGCATCGATATAGCGCCTGGCGACAGCGCCATCGGCGTCGCGAGCCGCCAGCGTATCGCCGCTGCGCGCGTCCGGCGCGCCGGCGAATGCGGCGATGCGGTCGCCGACCATCAGCGCGATGTAGTTTACGTCGGGATTGACCGCCAGGGCATCGGCCAGGATCTCGTCCACCCCGGTGAGCTTCTCCACCTCGAAGCCCAGCGACACCGCCCGGTCGATCTGCGCGACAATGTAGCTGCCGACGACCTCCGCCTTACGGGCCAGTTCCGGCTCCGCCTGGGGGCGAAAGAGTGTGTTGAAGTGAGATGTCTGGACAACCAGGCTGACGAGCATGAGAACCGACACGAGGCCGGTGAGCAGCCAGTTCAGCCGCTTGATGAACGTGAGTTCCATCACGCAACCTCCACCGGCGCCGACTTGCGTTCGCCCGTGCCTTGCCCGCTTCGCGTGGACACCCGGTCCAAGAATCCGGCGAGCCCTGGAGCGAACGCCGCGATCTCCGGCGGAACGACCGGACATTCGCCCTCGGCCGCCGCCTCGACGATGATCGCCGCGTCCCGCAGGCAGCGCTGAAGACGCCGCATCACCAGCCAGACGACAATCATGCTGATGACGTAGCAGGTGGCGAGATTGATCGCACCGAAGGTCGCCAGCTCCGGAATCGTGCCGCGGATGCCCGCGCGCACGGTGTCCAGGGAATAGGTTAGCGCGACGCCTCCAGCCACGCCGCCATAGGCGTTGCCGATGCCGATCAGCAGCACCTGAGAGCCGCCGTCGACGATCTTCGCCCCGCGGTCGGTTTGGCCGTCGCGGCGGAAGGCCGCAAGCCAGGAGTCGGGCAGCGTGCCCCGGACCGCATTGCTTCCCGCCGCACCCAGCACCTCGCCCCGGTCGTTGAACAGCATCAAACCGGTGATCTGAAGGTCGCGCACCAGGGCGCGCTGAATCATCTCGTCGAGGTTTCGCAAGGCATTCAGCGCAACGCCGAGGTTCACCGCGCCCTCAACCTCGCCGGACAATCCATGGGCGACGACCCGGAAGCGCGACGCCACCGTCTCCTCCACCATGCGCTCCATTTTCAGGTACGAGAGCACCGCGGTGGAGGCGAGCGCGAAGCACAGTGCCACCTGAAGCAGGAGCATGATCTTGGTCGACAGGGTCAATCGCATTGTCGGTCGGTCGGTCGCTTGGCTGATCGCGGATTTGTCTGCCCGGCCTGGAACCCGGGTTCAGGCGAACTTAACGCAATTCCACAAACCTCGCGGACGAGACGGGTCCAGACTGGACGCTTCGGGCGTGCAACAGCCGCAGCAACGATACTTCATGAATTTTGGTGCTCAGCCGTCCCCGAGACCGGTCATCGGGGTCTCCCGACCGCTCCCCTCGTTTCCCGTCAAAGTTTCCTATGGAAAGTTCCCGGTTGTGCAGACCGTAGGCGCTGGCGAGGGTGGCAACCAATTCGTACTATCCCGCTTGGTTTTCGCCAATGGATCGGGAAGGTCACATGGACGATCGGGGCCGTTTCTCCTGTCTTATCCGGCGCGGGGGCGGAGCCACGGTCGAGGTGACGCCGAGCGCCGCAGGGCGCGCATCGCCATCACCCCCGCTACCTGCAAGATGTTGATCCCACTGGAGACTCGGGGAGCGGCTGTCCGTTGCGGCGCCCGACTATTGGCCTGGCTTACATCGGAGCCTGGAGGGGAGGATGATGCGGATCGAAATCGAGCGACCGTTGACGTGGCCGATCCGACCGGTAGAAACCAGTGCGGAGCTTCTTGCGCCGGGCCCTTCCATATTGATCGTTGGCCACAACCTCCCAGCGGCCAACCGCGTGCGCGAGAGTTTCGCGCGCAACGGTCATCACATTCAGGTGACCTGCGACATCGTCCAGGCGCTCGACACGCTTGAGACCGACGCCTCGATCGGCGTCGTCGTCGTCCAGATGGTGATGCCGCATTTCGACGGGCTGGCACTGGTCGAACGTATGCAATCCTCCCTCGGCAACCGTTCCGTCCAGTTCATCATCCTGGCGTCTGGCGCCCAGGTTAGGGACGTGGTGCGCGCGATACACCTTAAAGTCGTGGATTTTGTTGATGATCCGGAAGATTTCGGCCGGTTGCACGGCGCTCTGGTGCGGGCGCTGTCCGTGAGCCAGACCACGCGCGACGCCCCGGCCCACGACGCTGCGCTCGACGAGGCCTACCGGCACGGAATGGCCATGATCGCCGCCGTGAAGGCGCTGCGCGAGCGGCACGCCTCCACCGCTCGTCACTCCGTTACCGGAACGGCAACCCCGTCCGCACCGGCGATCAGCATTGTTCCCATGACCAAGGCGAAGAAGCCTGTTCCGATCCGCCCGGAATCGGACCATGAGCGGTTGCGCGCACTTCGCGCGCTCCAGCAGTGGCAGGCGTCCCGCGACAAGTTCTTCCCGAAGGATCTCTTTGAAGATCCTTGCTGGGCCATGTTGCTGGATCTGATGACCAACCACCTGCTCGGAAAACGGATCTCGGTGTCATCGCTGTGCATGGCATCCGGCGTGGCGCAAACGACCGCCTTGCGCCGCATTTCCAATCTGAAGGACTGCGGACTGATCCGCCGGGTGGCGGACGACCAGGATGGCCGGCGGGTCTTCGTCGAATTGACTGACGAGGGCATCGCCGCCATGTCCCGCTACATCGAGCACATCCAGTCGACCAATCCGCCTCCATTCAGCTGACCGCCTGAAGGACCTGCCGGCCGGTCCGCAGACCGCACCAATGAGGACTGTTTGGGCATCGACAACCGCGATGCAAACCCGCGACACTCGGGAAGGCCGGACAATCCTGAAGCGCGTGGCCGCGGGGGCTGAATGAGTGATCGGAAGTTCAAGGAATTGATCGTGCTGTCCTCGGCCGATCAGGCTGGCGACGTTGGCCGCAGGCTCCCCAACCAGCCCCCGGCCCCGCGCGATGAGATGGACCGCCAGAAGCTTGCCGAACGCCTGCGGGAGCAGGGCTGGAGCTACCGGCGTATTTCCGAGGAGTTGCAGGTCTCCTACGTCCTGGTGGCGCGCTGGCTCGGCGACGGCCCGGTGCCGCAGGCGGCCCGCGTCGCCTCTCCCTCAAAAACAACATCAATCCCGGCGGAAACACCTGTGCCGGCCCCTAAAGGGAAAGCCGCCAAGGCTGCCGCCACCCGGACCGCCGCCGCGGACGACGACAGGGATGTCCTTGCCCTCCAGTTCCAGGCGTTCGAGCAGTATGTTCGCGATGTCATCGCCACGCTCGACGAGCGTCACGAGGCGATGATGAGCCGCCAGGACGAGTTGATCCGCGCCCTGGACGAGGAGCGCGGCAACGCGCGTGCCCGCGAGGAGGAGCTTCTGGGTGCGCTGGAGACCGAACGAGCGCGCTGGTCCGAGGCCGAGGAGCGCTTCCGCACCGAATTGGAGCAATTCAAAGAGGAAATGCGGGCATCCGGCGGGTTGCCTGGCAAGAACAGCGGCGAGGACACCGCGGACGACGATCCCTTCGGCTTCAGCGATGATGCCGAGGAGAAGGGCGGCAAGGATCCGTTCGATTCCGACGACGGGGAAAGCGGAATGGACCCCTTCAGTTTCGACGATGAGGAGGCGCAGGAGGCGAGCGCGGAGAATCCCTTTGGGTTCGACAATCCGGTCGATGCCTTCAACACCGAAAAGGATTCGTCTGAAACGGAGCAAGCCGTGACCGGGGGGGCGGGCGATCCCGAGGATGGAACCGCGGAGGACGAGGACCCGTTCAAGGGCTTCGACGACGAACCGGCCGACGACGAGACGTCCGCAGTCAGTGCAGACGCTTTTTCCTTCGACGACGAGGAACCCGCCGTCAAGGAACCAGAGCCGGAGCCGGACCCGCCAAAGAAGCGCAAGGGCCTGATGTTCTGGCGGCGCGGATAGCGGGAGGTCCGCCATGTGCGACCTTCCCTCCGCCGAACGGCGGAGGGAAGCGGCGGGTTTACGTTACGCTGATCCAGACGCAGAGCAGCACACAGGCGATCGGAATCACCTTCTGCGGCTCGGCATGCGCCTCGCCCGCCCCCAAGGCCAAGGAAGCGTCGAACAACGCCATCACGAGCGCGCAGGACCCCAAGCATCGCCATCCCTCGCCTTCGCCCCTGTCAGTGATCGAGCGCGTGGCTCTTCTTGACCAGGAAGTCCATGAATGCGAGCAGAACACCCGACGCCACGAAGGTGCCGTGGATGGCCAAGAGCCAGATCAGGTCGCGGTCTGACACCATCCCGACATGCATGAAGGACTTCAGCACCTGGATCGACGAGATCGCCACGATCGAGGCGATCAGCTTCACCTTCAGGCCGCTGAAATCGAGCTTCCCCATCCATTCCGGACGGTCCGTATGGCCGGCGACGTCGATTTTGGACACGAAGTTCTCGTAGCCGCTGAAGATCACCATCAGCACCAGATTCCCGACCATGGTCAGGTCGACCAGCGCCAGGACCACCAGGATGACCTCGGACTCGCTGCCTCCGGCCAGCTTTGGAAAGCCGTGGACGAACTCGACCGCGAAGCACCAGCCGATCATGCCGAGTGCACCGACCAGACCAAGGTAAAGCGGTGCCAGAAGCCAGCGGCTTTGGAACATCGCCTTTTCGAGCAAATCTTCGATCCGCTTTGCCAGTCCGCGTGGAGCCTGGACGGGAGCGCCTGTCGGCGGGTCCGCCGGCGTAACATGAGCGTGTGTCATTTTTTCTTTGCCACCTTGATTTCAACCGGAACGTTCTGCGGTTGGCCGTTCTTGTAATGGACGTAAGTCATGTTGAGTTTGGTGAAGGACAGCGAGATCGTCTCGTCGCCACTGTTATCGGCGCTGGTGCCGGCGCTGACCGTGTAGGACGTGACATGGACGTCTGTCAGAACGATGGTCAGGAACTTGTCGAAGCCGATCGTGCCGCCGGCGAGGCCCGACTGCTCGGCCGATGCTTGCGTGTCTATCGGCCGCAGGAAGTAGATCGTGGCCTCGGCGCCCGGCACGGGATCGGCGAACGCCGTCTTCAGCAACAGCGGCGAGGCCATGTCGATGGGCTTGCCGAGGTCGACGCTGTCGATCCCGACCGTGCGCGGCTTCGACCGCGGCTTCACCTTGCGATAATTTTCCTGCATCGCTGCAATGCCATAGACGTCGTAGTCGTTGTCCTCGACCGCCGCGCCGTATTCCAGAGAGCCGGCGTCGTTCGTTCCGGTTCTCATGTCGAACTTGGTGCAGAAGATCAGGTTGCTGTAGCCCTGGAGCAGCGAATCGCCGGCAATGCCCGGATATTTGAGAAGAATGCGCATGGCGGGTTCACTCGTCCTTCAAGCGCAGCACGGAGAACATCCTCCCAACCTCGCCACGGTCGCCCAGCAGGTCGGCATAGAGTTCCGGCAACGACAATTGACCCCAGGAGGCCGCACGGCGCACCAGATAGGAGGTCGGGCTGTGCGGTTCCTCCTGCTCCAGATAGTCGGCGATCTGCCGGAGCATTCCATACGCCTCTTCCCGGTTGCGCGGACCGCCGGTCCAGGCGGCCCCAGCCGGATGCGCCGCAGCACCCGGCGTCGTGGCGGCATCGCCGGTTCCGGCGGCTTCGGATGCGGCTTCGGGCGCGGCGACAGACGCGGTCGGTTCGAGGGTGACACCACGTTTGCGCAAGACATCCTCCTGGAACCGGCACAGCTCCTCGACCGTGCGCTTGATACGGGAGAGGGCGGGAGCGTTGCGGCCGGCGAGCCGGTCCAGCGCCGCGCCCAGCGCGTGCGCCGCCGCCTCGGCCGCCTTCAGGCTGTCACGCTGGGCGACGTAGAAGTCCGAGGGCGTCTTCTCGACGTCCTTCACGATCCGCTCCACCGGCACTTCGCCTTCGGCGATGGCGGCCTTGTAGGCGCGTGCATCACGGCCCGCCAGCTTGCGCAGGCGCTGGGCGTTCTGCCAGTCCTGGAGCCGGAGCCCCGACTTGGCGCCCGGTTCCGGCAGAGCGATGGGCAGCGCCAGGAGGTCGCGGGACAAGCGCTCGTCCAGCCAAAGCAGGGGCGCCAAGCGCGCCTCGGTGTCCCCGTCCTCGTCGATGCGTGGGTAGAGGCCGTCCCAAAAGGCATCGACAAGGCCGGTGAGCATGGACAGGCCCGGCGCGATGGCGGCGGGTCCGTGCTGCTGCACCAGCGCCTGGACCAGCCAAACGGCAACCTGGAGATCCTTCGAACGGCTAGCCAGCAGTTCGGTTGCGCCGACCACGACACCCTTCCAGTCGGCCCGCTTGACGTCGTCGGTCTGCCAGATCCCCTTGTCCGTGTCGTCATCCATGCGCCGCGCCTCCGCCAGCGCGTCGAATTCCGGCTCGTAGCGGATGTCCTCGCCGGCCGGAAGATCTCCCGGAATCGGCGCGAGAATCCGTTCGGTGTCGATGAGTGGGCGTTCAGCAGTCCGCGCGTCGGTCATGGCGTTGGCCGGCATCCGTTCGTTGACATGTCAGTAGACGCGCTGGTTGGCCGGCCGCAGCAGCGGCGGCACGCCCGGCGGAGCCTGGAGATCGAAGAAGGCGCGGTCCGTCGGGTTGACCGCCTGACCGCCGAAGGTGGCCGAGGGGAAGCCCGTCAGCCCCGCCGGAGGCGCCCCTGGAAAGCCCGGCCGCGGCATGGCGCCGGCCGACAGCAGTAGCGGCGCCGACGACGGAAGTTCGAGCAACGCCACCTTCTCGTCGCGCGGCGGCTTGCCCTCGGTCACGATGGTCCGCTTGGCGCCCAGCGCCATGAAGACCCGCGTATCCGCCCTCCGCGCGTCGGGCGCGGAAAGCGCCCCCGGCTTGCCGGGGAGCGGGGCGGCACTCAGAGGCAGCGGCCCCTCCCGCTTGGCTTTGTCCTCGGCCTCCTTGCCATCCGCGTCCTCGACGACCGGCACCGCCTTGGTCAGCGCTTCGAACAGAAGGACCGTATCCGCCCCGGAGGAACGGTCGCGCTGCGCGGCGTTGTGCTGGCGGACCAGCGCGAACAGCGCCCAGGGCCCCTCGTAGGCGAAGGTCAGCGTGGCGTCGTCCACGGCGGACGGTGCACCAATGCCGGTCACCGGCACGACCTTGCCGTCCTTCGCCCAGCGCAGTGACACCGCAACGCGGTCGCCGGGGTACCAGCGCAACGGTGCCCGCGCGCCGATGTTGGCGATGGAGCCGGCAGAGGTGGAGAGCTTCCATTCGATGATGTTGGTGCCGCCGGCCTCCCGGCCGCGGTTGACGCGGAAGGTCGGGTCGAGCAGCAGGCCACCGGTCTGGTCGGTGACGGTGGCCGCCGTCAGCGCCGGCTTGGCCATCGCCATCGTCTCCATAAATCGCAGGGCGTCATGGCCGGCGGTACCCAGGCGGGTGGAACGGCGCAACCCCTCGATCACGGAGCCCTGGCGGGCGTCGAAGGCATCGTAGAAGGCCCGCACCATGGCGACGTCGGCCTGGTTGTCGCTGATCGGGCCGAAGGGGAACCGGCCGGCCAGCGATGCGTTGAATGCCGCCGCGATCTCGGCATAGCCCATGTAGACGCGCTGGTCGCCCATCAGGCGGCAGCGGTCGGCGATGGATTGCTTCAACTCGTTCAGGCGGCTGGCGAAGAAATCGCTGGCCAGTGCGTCGAACTGCGCCGTGTCCCGGCAGCTGGCGGCATCGATTGCGGCCACGTCGGTGGTGACAAACTTCTCCAGGACGGCCAGCGTGCTGTTCGGGCGGCCACCCTCATAGCGGTCGAGCTCGGCGACGATGCGGGCCCACTTGGCCGAAAGACCGGAGCCCTCGCCACCGCCCATAACGGGCTTCTCCAGGATTTCGACGACCGGCGCCGCGACGTCGCGGGTCAGCGCCGTTACCTCCTGCCGCGCGTTGCCGAGATACAGGGCCAGCGCCGTCGGGCTCTGCTGGCCGAACAGCTGGGCGGGAACCAGCGGCCCGTCGATCCAGGCATTCAGCGAGCGGGTATCGGGGCGGTAGAGCTGGTCTTCCTCCAGCATGCGGTCGGCCTGGGCGAGCACGGCGTTGGCCTGCCGTGCGACGATATCGCGGATGGCGTCGGCCGACGTGGCCAGACCGATCTGCCGGAAGTTCTGGATCGTTTCGGCCAGCACCGGGAAGGCGAGGCGCAGCGACCGCGCCGATTCCCGGAGCTGGGTCAGCCCGCCGGCGCGGTCGATGGTGCCGCCGGCAGGGGTTCCCGCCAACGCACGGGCAAGGATTTGCTCGACACCGCGGCGGAGCTGATGCTGCGCTGCGGCGCGCATGGATGGACGCAGGATCTGCGGAGCCTGCGGCAGGTCCTTGGCATCGAACAGCAGGTAATCCTCCAGCAGCGGCGGAATCGTCTCCAGAGCCGCGCGGTCCCAGGAGGCGCCGGCCGCCGGCGTCGCCGTCATGCCCGATGTCTCCCCCGAGCGCATGAATCGGCGCGCCGTCCAGACACTGAGCGTCTGGCGCAGGCTTTCAGCCGCCGGCGAGAGACGCGGTGCGCCGCTCGGCCCCTGGACCAGCAGTCGGCCGATCACCGAGTCCAGCGATTTACCGCCCGTCCCGGCCTCATCATACCGGCGTTGCGCCAGCTCCTTGATGTCGGCACGCAGCGTCGGGCCGAACAGCTCGGACTTCTCCAGGCGGTTGAGAAGGGTGTCGAACTCGGGCGGCAGCACCGGGCCATCGGTGCCGATCCAAGCGCCGTGTTCCAAATTCAGGCCGCGCGCGGCCTCATCCAGGCCCGCCAGCACCTCGGTGTAGGAGGTTGCGGCGTCGGCGCCGGTGCGCGCGCCTCCCGCCAGCAGCTCAAGCTCGCTGGCGGCAACCGAAAGACGGGCCACGGCGAGACCGCTCATGGCAAGCTCACGCAGATAGGCGTCGGCGAACTGGCGGAAGCGGCTCGTGACTTCACCGCGATAGGCGGCCAGGTCGATCGGCCGCTGCGCGCCGGGACCGGGGGCCGGGACGGCACCGCCCATTGGCGGCACGTCGACGCCCCAGCCATGCAGCCGTGCGGAGAAGCCGCGCGCCCCGGTGGAGCCCAGCGAGAACTCCAGCGCCTCGTCGAGCGGCATATTGGGATCACGGGAATCGACGGTGTTGTAGGCCCTGGCCAAGCCTTCGGCGATGCCCACCTCGGTGGTGAAGGCGCGCAGCCGGTCGAATCCGCCCGCACCGATCTGCACGCGAAGCGGGTCGCGGGTCAGGCGGCGCAACCGGTCCTCGGCGATATCGCGCATGGTCGCCAGCGTCAGCCGGCGATAACCGACGGCCAGTGCACGGGCCACATCGTCGGGCACGCCGCTGATCCAGGCGGCCGGCAGCGGATTGAACGGCGGGTCCTGCGGCAGGGTCGCCATGCCCTGAACGAAACGCGCGGCGGCATCGGCATAGATCGGCGGCGGCGGCGCGCCGGCCTGAATGGCAGCGCGCTGGTCGGAGAGCTGCTGGAGGTTCGCCGGGATGTCCGAAAGGATCGGCACCAGCTGGTCCGACAGCGTGTTCACCCGGTGCACGCCGATCCACAGGAGCAGGATCGCGGCGGCAGAGGCGACGGCGGTGCCGACCGGCCAGGCATGGTGGCGCAGGGCACGGGTCGCGGCGAGCGCGCGGGTCGGCTTGGGCAGCCCCGCCTCGGGGAAGATCTTGCGGTTGAGCAGGTCGCGGCCGAAGACGGCAGGCGTTTCCGGCGCCGTCCGGCCAACGAAATACAGGCCGCGGACATACAGCGTTTCCTGGTAGGCGGTGCGCTTGAAGGCGATGCCGAGCATGGCGCGCAGCGCCGCCTCCGTCCCGGCCAGCCGGTCGATCAGCGCCACGAGCTGCGCCCCGTCCTCCCGAGATGCCGCGCCGAACACTTCGAGCTGGAGGGCCAGCATGCCGGCAGCCATGGACTGAAGCGCCTCACCGACGAAGTCAGGCCTGAACACCGTCTCCAGCGCGTAGGAGGACGACCAGCCGAGCATGCCGTCGCGCATGGGCTCGGGCAGCGCATCGACGAACAACGGGAAGCCGGGAATGGCATCGCAGCCGGTGACCACCACATAGACCGGCAGCGCCAGCCCGAGAGTGCGCTGGATCTCCCACAGGCGGGCGTAAAGCTCGGTGCCGCGCGCGGTGGCGCGGCGGACATCGTCGAGTTCCTCCAGCGGTACGGTCAGGATCACGCCGTCGACCGGCATCATGACGCGATAGCGGGCAAGCTGGTCGAGCACGCCCTTCCATGCCACACGGGCGTCGTCGATGTCGATTACCACCGCGCGGTCGTAAAAGCGCCAGTGGAAGCCGAAGGGCCGGTCCTTGGACTCCACCGGCGGCCGCACCTCCTCGGCGCAGGTCAGCAGGCCGCCGTCGTCCCCGGGGACGACGCCGGTACGCAGATACCAGGGGACCAGATAGACGTTGCGCGACAGCGTTTCGCGATAGGCCGCCAGTCCCTCGCGGAACAGGCGGCGGAGGTCGCGCGTGCCGACGATGGGCAGCGTCGCGGGCAGCCCGGACGCTCCCGGCCCCGCGGCGGGATCGGCGCCCTCGGGTGCCGGCAGCGCTTTGACCTCGCCCGGCGGCTCGGCCGGCTGGCGGCCGGCGCGCAGCAGGATCACCGCCATGACAGCGATGATGGCGAGGACCACCAGCAGCAGCGCCGCGAAGAACCACAGCTGGTTCTGCGCGATGCCCGCCAGGACGGTGCCGAGAATATCCATGGCCGCTCTCCCCGCCTCCGCCTCAGCGCGTCACGCGGACGGACGCCTGCATCACCGCGTCCGCCGCGCTCGACAGGTTCGCCGTGGTCACCCACCACATCGCCTGACCAACCACCAGCCACGCCCCGGCCAGGGCGGCCAGCACCACCGGCCAGCGCACGCCGCGCGCCAGCGTGCGCATCTGCCTGTCGGTCATGGTGTGGGCGTATGCGGACGGGATCAGCGTTCGCCCGGCCGGCAGCAGGCCCGGAGCGAGTTCGGACTCCCGTCCGGCGATGAACTCGAATAGGCGGGCGGAGATGCTGCGGAGTTGAACCGCGCCGCCGGATTCGCGGTAACGGCCCTTGAAGCCCAGGCCGAGCAATAGGAGATACACCGCGGCGAGCTGCGACAGCCGGTGGTCGTCGCTGGCCAGCAGCGCCTCCATGCGGTCGAAGACGCGCTCACCGGCAAGCCGGGTGCGGAACAGCGCGTGCTCCAGCAGCGCGGAGCGCCAGACCTCCCGCCCGTTCCATTCCACGTCGTGGATGAACAGGTCGTCGGCCAGCGCCGCCATGGCGTATTGCGCCTCGCGGTACTGGCTGATCATCAGTTCGGTGCCGGTGCGCGCGACCTGCGCCGCCTGGGCTTCCAGAAAGTCCTCCAGGCGGCGGATGATGATCTCCGCATCGGGTTCGAGCGGCAGCACCGGCGGGGCCGACGCCTCGCCCATTCCCGGCCGGGCCGCAAAACCGGCGGGCGCATGGCCGGCGGGCGCATGGATGGCCGACAGGACGAGCACGTCCTCGTTCAGAAAGGCCGGCAGGCTTTCGGGTGCTTCCGCGCCGGGTCCGGCGGCGGCCGGCCGGCCGGCACGGATGGCCGCACGGTGCCGCTGAATCTCGCGGGCGAAGGCGAGGACATGATCGACCAGATCCCGGCGGTGAAGCATCGTGCCAATCCTCAGGTCAGGCCGTGACGAACAGCGTGATCTCGACGGGCCGGAAGCGGCTGCCGATGCTGTCCGGGTTCCAGATTTCCAGCCGCTCGCCGGGGACGACGTAGCGGGGATCCACCACGACCTCGAACGGCACGACGCCACGCGGCGCGGCGACACCGGACTCGCCGCTGTCGTCGAGCGCGATGCGGTCGGCACCCTTCACCCGCAGGCCGGAGAGCGTCTCCAGCTTGGAATGGGAGGCGACGATGCAGTTCTCCATCCAGGCCGCGACCTCGCCCACGGTCGAGGCGGCCGGGCCGCGCACGCCGATGACCAGCCGGCCCTTCAGCCAAGCCTCCTCCATCACCAGACCGAACATCCCGGCCTCGAAGGTGAAGGGGATGCGGGCGACGCCTTCCTTGACGCGGTCGATCATGCGCAGGATGAAGTCGCGCACCTCGCCATAGGCCGACATCGGGTCGTCATGATCGTAGCGCGACAGTTTGGCCGGCACGGCGCCGTTGGCGAAGGCCGAGAGGTGGCCGGCCAGAGTGCACAGCGAGAGATAGACATCGAAGGGATGGCAGACGCCGACGGCGAGCTGCGCCTCCAGCGTCGGCAGTCCGGTGACGAGGCTGCGGATTTCGGCGCGGGCGGCGTCGGCCAGTTCGGTCGCGGCGTTGCCCGTGCCGACGCCGGAGCGTTCGGCCAGGAACAGCGCCTTTTCGCGCACGCGGCGCACGATCTCCCCCCCCAGACGGCCGAGCGCCGAGTTGGCGGCCACCGACAGCGTCGGCGGCACGAAGTCGGTCAGCACGAAGGCATCGTTGCGAAAGGTCGCCCGGCCGACGGGCATCGATACGAACTTCTGCGGCGGCTTCTGGTTCGGACCGGTGGTGGCGAACAGACCAAGACGCGGGCGCAGGCGGGCGATGGCCACCTCCTCGCCGCCGTTGAGGTCGGGAACCGGGCGCCCCTCGACCGAGAGGAAGCGCGAGACTTCGCCGGGCCCCGGCGCGCGGTCGGCAAGCGCCTGCGGAACGATCAGATGGATGGTGATCTGCGTCTGGCCGACCGGGTCGGCATAGGCGGAGATGTCCACCTCCAACGGTTCGGTGCGGTCGCCGGCGTAATGGACAACCAGCCCGTCGGGCATGATCGCTTCCAGCTCGCGGATACGCACCAGCCCGGACACCAGATGAACGCGGTCCACCTGAAGGTGCACGACGCCCCAATGGAAGGGGCGGGCATGGCCGGCATGGTAGGTCAGCAGCCGCTCGTTGCGCAGGGCCTGCTGCTGGAAGTGCTGCGGGGCCAGCAGCATACCGTCGTGCCAGGCGATGGCCTCGGGAATATCGCGCGCCTCGGTCATGCCGGCCTCCGGTAAGTGGCGAAGTCGTCAGGGGGCAAGTTCGACATCCTTGTCGCCGACGGTGAGAGAGAGCGTGCGCGTGTCGGGCACGCGCAGGCGATGCGGCCCGGAAGCGGCGTAGTTGGCGTAGACGAGGATCGCCCAGGCCGCCTCGCGATCCGAAGGGAGCTGGGCTTTAAGCTTCTGGCCGGGCACCAGTTCCCAGCTTGCGATATCCAGGGTGGAGGGGTGGTCGCGCCGATACTGCTCGCGCTTGGCGAACCAGTCGGCCGCGCTGAGGGTTAGGAGTTGACCGACCAGCGCCTTGTCCCTGATCGACACCACGTCGATGGCAACCGGCGTGCTGTCGTTGGCGGCAAGCGCGACGTCGAAAGACACCGTGTTCAACCAAGCCGCCGGCTTGTCGGCACACGCACCGAGAAGCAGGGCGAGGGCAAGGGCGGCATATGAACGTCGAAGGGGCATCAGGACCGTCCTCCCGGCTCGGCTAGGGTAACGATGGTGCCGGCCACACCGCTGGACCGCTTGATGGCATCCACAGCCGCGGTCGCCTCGTCGGGGGTGGCGAAACGGCCGCTGCGTACGGCGTACGGCATCGTGGCCCCACCGTCGGGCGCGTAGGACACGGCGGCGGAAACACCCCGCTGGCCGGCGGCGGTGGCGAAGCTCTCTGCGTTGGCTTGGTTGGCGAAGCGGCCCAGCTCGACCGCGAAGCTGCGCACGGGGGCCGCATCGCCCGCCTTTGTCACGTGGTCGAGCCCGTTGAAGAGACGGTCCTCGACGCCGTTCTCGACGCCATAGGACAGCTTGCTGCGCGCCTGGAAAGAGGCGCGGTTCACGGACTTGGTCACCGGCGCGGCCATCCAGGAGGGAAGAAAGCGACCAGCGGCGGCGAGCGTGCCCTGGGCAACCGGATCCAGCACCGTCTCCGTCACGCCCGAAACGGTGTCCGCGGCACGGTCAGCGGTGGCCTTGATCGCCTGTTCGGTCTTGAAACGGCGCGAGATTGAGTTCATGCCCAGAGTGTCGGCGACACCGGCAAACCGGCCCTCGCCGGCCAGAGCGGCGATGGGCGGGGAAGCGGCGGCCGGACTGCCTGCGGCAGGAGCGGCACCGGGGACCACGCCGGCGGCGACCTGCGTAACCAGCTCAGGTCCCATCATCGCCACGGAGAGTCCGACGCCCAACAGCATGGCGACAACCATGAGCACGGCAACGCCGATGGCCAGTCCGGCCATCTGTCCCCGCCTCAGCGTAATCGTCCTCATCGCCATCGCATCCCGAGCGAAATCCTGTTCCGAGAGCCCGCCCGCCCGGACCGTGGCAATTGAAGCATCAAGACGCCGGAATCACGCTCCCTGTCTGGTTCGTTCTGGCGTAGTCCGCGGAGGTGGACGGGAAGGCGTTCCGAGTGCCTATTTCCGGCA
Organism: Azospirillum sp. B510; assembly: GCF_000010725.1. Lineage (NCBI taxonomy): Bacteria > Pseudomonadati > Pseudomonadota > Alphaproteobacteria > Rhodospirillales > Azospirillaceae > Azospirillum > Azospirillum sp. B510. The sequence continues at coordinate 188,539 of NC_013855.1, forward strand.
GGGGCGGAACTCCTCCTCCGGCGCGTTTCCACGCTGGCGGGGCTTACATCCAATGTGGAGCATTCAACGTCCGCCGCATGCCGCGAAAGACCACCGCTCAAGGAGGCGTGGCAGGGGAGGTTTCGCCGACCACCACGCCGCCGATCCCCGCGATTCTCTCATACTCCGGCCGGCGCGCCTCGGCTTGCCACAGGTCGGCGAAACTGCCGGCGCGTACGCGCAGCCAGGGCCGGCCGGTGGCATCGACCGCCTCGACGATGACCACGGGAAGACCGCGCTGCCGCATCACGCCGGCAAAGGACCTCGCATTATCGGGCGAGCGGAAGGCGCCCAGTTCGATGGAGTAGACCATGCCTCCCCTGACCGCCGCCGCAGCGGGCCTGACCGGGATATCGGCCGGCGGGGCTTCTCCGGACGCATCCTTGGCTTCCGCCGCCTTGGCACCGCCCCGGACGTCGGCTTGGCCGCCGGCCGGAGCGCCGGCCGAACCATTGCCATTGGCGGCCTCTGCGGGCGCCGGACCATCCTTGCCGGCTTGGGCGGTGACGCCCGGACGCCCGCCGCCGGCCAGATAGTAACCGCCGCTGAACGCCACCACGAGCAGCAGCAGGACCGGCACGGCGAGGAGGAGCTTCTTCATCGCCCCTCCGCCGAGACGGTCCTGGCACCGGCGCACACACCATCCATCGCCGCGGTTTCGCGCTGGTAGCCAAGGCGCACCCGCCAGCCCAGCACCCGGCAGAGATAGATGTCTTGAGCCTGGGGATTGCCGGCACCGGCATGGTAACGGCGCACCGCCTCGGTCCAGGAGCCATGGCGGTCGTGGAGCAAACGCAGGAAGGCCGCGGCGTAGGCGACGTTGGTCGCCGGATCCAGGATGTCCTCACCGAAGCTGAAAGCGCGCGCGTGCCAGCGCGTGTGCACCTGCATGCATCCGACCGCCATGTCGAGACGCAAGGCCCCCGCACCGTCGCCCATCAGCGCCAGCGCCTCGTCGCGGCTTGACGGGAAGACCGGGAACCCGTCCAAATTGAGAGCCCACGGCCACGTCGCGCCTCCACGGCCTGACTCGGTCATGCCAATGGCGTGCAGGATGCCGGCCGGGATGCCATAGGTCACCTCGTTCGCCGCGAAGTAGCTCTCGCACAGGGGCTGCGCCCGCGCGGTCCCCGAAAAAACGAACAGCACGAGAAGGGCGAATGCCGCCACGGCGCGGGAAAGCCTGCGGGCCATCATGCCCGCACCCGGACGGCGAGGCAGGTGCGGTCACGCGCCATCGGAACGGTGCGGCCGCCGGCGTGTTCGAACAGTGCCGCCTGCACGGCGGCGATCGCGCTGTCGGCCGAAAGGTCGTCGAGGCCGCCCAGCACATCGCTCATATGGGCGCGGCCGAATGGTACGTCGAAGCGGTTGACGCCGTCGAGCAGGCCCGACCCGCACAGGACGAGCGTGCTCGGCACCGGCAGGTCGAAAGCTGTCTCGGCGACCGTCTGGCCGGCGCCCAGCCCCAGCGGAGGGCTCGCCGCCACCGGCAGATCGACGACATCGCCGAGGCGGCGGGCGAGGAACGGAGCCGGCACGCCGGCGCCGGCAAAAACGAAGCGACGTTTGCTCAGGGTCACCACGCCCATCGCCAGCCCGGCCTGCAATCCCGCCGCGTTGTCGGCGGCGAGCAGGCGGTTGGCACCGGTCAGACAGGCGCACGGGCCGAGCCCGGCGGAGGCAAGCGCACGCACGGCGGTGCGAGCGGTCACCGTCATGAATCCGGCCGCCAGACCGCCGCCCGATACCTGGCCCAGCAGGACCACCAGCGTGTCGTCGTCGGCCAGGAAGAAGTCGTAGAAGCTTCCGTCGAATTCCGCCGCCGGCAGCAGCAGGCCGGCCGCCGTCAGGTCCGGGCGGGCCGGCAGGCAGGCAGGCAGAATCGCCTGCTGCATGCGGCGGGCGATCTCGAACTGCTTTTGGAGTTCCACCAGTTCGGTTTTCGTGTCGAGGGAGGCGCGGAGTTGCACGACCATGCCGTCAAGGGCGGCGTGCTGGCTGCGCACACGCTCCGCCATCACCTCGAAAGCGACCGCGAGACCACCGGCCTGGTCGCCGCGGCCGGTGACGGACTCGATACGGTCCAGATCTCCCAACAACTCCATCCGGCCCTGTTCGGGCAGCGTTTCGGCCATCCGCAGCATCTGCTTGCGGATGAAGGACTGCTGACGCAGCCAATGGCGGCCTCGCCTCGCCTCGGCATCCTGGAGGGCGCGGCTGCGGTTGCGGAACACCTCCACCGTGCGGGCGAGCCGGCCCGCCTCGTCGCTGCGCTCGGCCCCGAGCACCGCCACATTGGTGTCGCCGTCGGCCAGCGCCGACAGCGCCGACAACGATGCGTGGATCGGGGCCAGGGAGCGTCGGAAATACCATTCCAGCCCGAACAGGCTGGCTGCAAGCGCCGTCATCAGCACCAGAATGGCACTGGTGTCGAACAGGCTGGTCGCCATGTCCTCCAACGTGGACTCGCGCGCAACCACCAGCGCCAGCGTGGTGCCGCCGGCAGGATCGGCGAGGCGCAGGGTGCGGACCTCGAAGCTGCGGCCGGCGCGGTGGACCTTGGCGTGGTCCCCGCCGCCGCTGACCAGGGAGGGCTGGATGTCCTCCCAGGGCAAGGCGCCGGCACGATCGTAAGGCGCGCCATTGCCGTCGACCAGATAGGCCGAACCGCCGAGGACGCGGGCGAGGACCGTGAGGCTCGGTTGCACCGTCCGCATCGCCAGGATGACACGGTCGGCCGGCCGCGTCTCGCCGAAGGGCGCAGCCAGCATGTGCTGCACGGCGCCACCGACCACGACAAGGCCCGTATAGGCATCGTTCTGCGCCAGGACCTGGGCGACCCGCCGCTCGTCGATGAAACGCATATCGGCCGGCGTCGGCACCGATATCAGCGGCTGCACGACGCTGTTGACCAACGCCGCCGACGAGAAGCCGAGCAGCGGCAAGCGCGCCGCCGCGGCCTGACCGTTGTTGCGGTCCATCGCCGCGACCAGCAGCGGGTCGGCCGCCGCCCGCTGCATGGCGACGGCCTCTTCCTCCATCAGGCTTTCCCAAAGCCGCTGGGCGACGCGGGTCTCCTCCGCCGCACGACGTTCCGCGGTGCGGTCACCCCACAGCACGGCGAACAGGACCGCCGTAGCGAGCACCACAACCACCACGCCGGCAGCGAACAGGAACATCCGCCCGCCCAAACCGGCTCTCATCAGTCCCCTTCTCATCCCGCCGCGCTCCCCTCCACCGTGGCGGCCGGTACGGTCCGGCGGTCCAGCAGGACGCGCCGCAGCGCCAGGACCACCGGCGGCAGCACAGCGACCGTCACCACCAAACCGGCCGCGGCGACCCCCGCACTGCCGCCAAGCAGCAACGGCAGCCCCATTCCGACCAGAAGCGCCATGGCTCCGCGCGGGGCGACCAAACCACCATCCTCGCCGCTCGCCGCCAGCGCGGCATGCCCGGCACCGAGCGCCGCGGCAACGGCAAGCGCCGTGCCCGGCCCGGCCGCGGCGGAGCCCAACGCCAGCGCGCCGGCCGCCAGGGCGGTGGCGGACAAGGACAGCAGCACGGCGGTCGCCGGCCGGGGCAAGAGCGCCACCACCGCGATCGCCGCCAGCCACGCAGCACCGCCGTGGAACCAGATGAACTCCGCGCCTTGGCGGACGCCGGGCGCGCCGGCCACCTGCGGCACGGCGGCATAGGCCAGCGCAAGGCCGGTGACCAGCCACAGCGCCCAGCCCTTCGGCGCAGGCCGCCAGTCGCTCCACCAGCGATCGATGGTGAAGATTTGCGGCAGCAGGAGCGCGCGGCGCGCGGACGCGACCCGCTCCACGCGCAGGGCGACCAGCAGGCCGAGGGCCGCCGACAGAGCACCGATTCCCATCACCGGTCCCGTGCCGATGCTCGCGGTGCAGAGGATGGAGATTCCCGCTCCGGCGACCAGGCCCCCGGTGGCCGATGCCGCAAGATCGGTGCCGAGCGTATCGAGGATCGGACGGACGGTTTGGACCGGCAGGCCGGCGCCGATGCCGCCCAGAACCGCCGCGGCGAGCACCAGGTCGCGGCCGGGGTCCACCAGGATGGTCACCCCCCAGGCCACCAGGGCGGCGAGGGTTACCGCCAGCCCGTACCGGCCGACGACACGGGCCAAGAGGACCGCCAGGGCGACGCCCAGCGCAGTAGCTGCCAGCGCCGTGTCGAGAGGCAGGCGCTGGGCGGCGACACCGGCGAGGATGGACAGCGCCACCGCGGCGAAGAAGACAACCACATGCGGCAGCGGGCTGCCGGCGACAGGCGGCAAAGCGGCGAGCCGGTCGGGCGTGAAGCGGCCCAGCCGCTCGATGCGGGCGATGAGGGGCTTAACCTCCGACGCCGCATCCGGATTGTAGCTGAGGTCTCGCACCTCGGTCAGGTAGGCGTGCGCACGGGCGAAACGATCATTGACGCCGATCACCAGCCGGTTCATTTCCGTCAGCAGGCCGCCGATCAGCGTTTGGTCCACGGGCGGGGCGATCCGGTCGTAGACGCGCCGGGCCATCACCCCGTCGAGCCCGTCGGCATAGCCGAGCGGAACGACCAGCTGCGTGTGCACGAGCATGCGGAGAAGCAGCGCCCCACCGGTCAGCGCGATGGTCAGCGCCACCGCGAAATCGATGAGGATGCGCCGGGTGTTCGCCGGTTGCGCCAGGGCCTTCCGGCCGAGGATCACCTCACCGGATGGCGTCGCCCCGGTTCGCAGGGGATAGCGTTGCACCGACAGGTGGAAGGCCGACCAGTCGGTCTCGGCCGGGGACAGGCGCGCCGACAGGTCCGGCCGCCCGGTGGTCGCCTTCTGGAACAGCGTCTTCCCATCGGCGTCGGCGATCAGCACCAGCTCGATCTCGGGAACGATGTCGGACAGTTCCTCCAGATAGTCGTCCATGCCGGCCAGACGGTCGAGCGGCAGCCCAAGGCCGAGCGCCTTTTCGAGGTCCTGCACGAGGGCCTGGCCGACGATGTCGGTGCGCGTCGCCGTGCCTCGGTCGGCAAGGTTGGCCGCGCCGGCCAGCGCCGCCACCAGGGTGGCGATCCACGGAATGACAACGACGGCAACCAGCAGAGGAACGAAGCGGCGGACGGGGTGCTCGGATCCGAACAGCATCGCTTATGCTCCCGACGTGCCGCGGGGTGGCGCATCGTCGATGCGCGCCGCCTCTTCCTCGGCCTGCAGCAGCCCATGCAGGACCGCGCCAAGAGCCTGCCCCGCGGGGCGCGTGTCGGCATTGCCCGGCTCAATCCCCATCAGCCGATGGCACTGCGCCGCGTAGAACGCCTTTAGCTTCAAAACGGAACGATGGGTTTCTCCGACCAGCAAACGGGTGCCCAGCGCCGCCAGGACCGCGACCAGGATCAGGAACACAAGGGTGACCGTCGCGGTCTCGCGCAGCGCCGTCAGCACCTCGACCCGCGCGTCCTCCTGCGCCGAATGGCCAAGGATGGCACCGCCCACCGCGCCCAGGGCGTCGAGCACCGGCACGCCGATGACCATGCCGTCGCGACCCTCGTGGCTCCACGGCTCCGCCGGGGCGGTTCCGACGGCGCCGATCCACGAGGCCGGAACCGTAGCGCCGACCATTTCCCGCGCCGTGCTGAAGAGGATCGTGCCGCGCGCGTCGACGACGTACAGCGCCACGCCGCTGCCGACGCCGGTCGCCAGTTCGATACGGCGCTGGAGGTCGCTCTGGTGGGCGAGCGGAATTCCGATGGTGGCGCGTTCCGCCGCGGCCGCTGCGACGCGGTTCGCCAACGCTGAGAGGCGGGCGGAGATCTCGCTGGTGTGTGCCTCGGCAACCGCGTTGTGGAAGGCGAACAGGGTGAACACCTGACCACCGACCGCGCAGAGCCACAAAACGAATGCAAGGCGCCCGAAACCGAAGAGCATGGCTGGCCTCCTGGCTCGGCTATAGCCGGATTCCGGCGCCGGACCCCCTGAAGATTGACCCATGTTGGTTCGATCTGTTTTTGCGGCGGCGGCGGCGGTGCGGTATACCCTCCGTCGCGGCGCAGGCCGCACTCAGGCTTTCTCCGAGGGCACCGCCATTGACGAAGCGTCGGCCGCGGTGGCGCGGCCGGGTGTCGTCGGCGCACTACGCTGGACAAGGCGCGCGACCGCACCGTGTATAACCTGCTGCCCCAGGCCGAACTCGTTCGGTTCGAGTGCTGACCTCGGGCGGATTGCCGGTCTTCACGGTGGAGCGGCAGGTGGAACCGGGATACCGGCCGACGCTGAGCCGCCGTTACGTCCATGTCCTCGCCCCCCTGCGCGGCGGGGCGCGCGGCCTGTTCCGGGCCAGGACGATCGACAATGTGATCCTGCGCACCGAGGCTTCGGTTCCGGTGCACGGCTACCTCAAACCTTGCATTGACCGGTCAACCCTTTGAGCTTGGACAAACGCCTGCGGGCGGTGCTTTCACACTTGGGCAGCGAGGCGGCGGGCGAGCGGGTCGCCGCCCTGGCGGCACTGGACCGGTTGCTGCCCGCCGGTCAGACGTTGCAGGAGGTGATCGAGGTCGGGCTGTTCTACCTCGACCGCCGGGCGGTGGACGTATCGCCGATCGAGGAACTGGGCCGCCTCCGCAACGCGGCGCAGGCCGCCGCCCGCCGCGACAAGCGGCAGCGCGACCGGATCGCTGCGCTGGAGACGGCGATCCGCGATGCCCTCGTCCAGCTTCGGCAGCCGCAGGACTGAGCCTTACAGGTCATTCATGGTTTCACCCATACTCCGGGGCTGTCCATTGTCCTCCTTCGTCGTGCCCTGCCAGCATTCCCTGAGATCGGCCGTCGAGGTGGCATCCGCCGTCCGCGGCATGACATCATCACAGCTCCTCCGGGCATTCCTGACGGTCATCAGCCCCAACGTGCTGGAAGCCCTGCCGGATCCGGGAGAACCCAACCCGGTGGACGTGTCGTACCGGCAGGTGACGCTGAAGAACGGACGAACGCGGCGGGTGCGCGTGGTGCCGCAGCTGAGGGTGCGCTATCCGGTCCGCCTGGAACACGCAACGGTCCGCAAGGCGGCGTGGGCGGCGGCGACCATCGGCTCGGCCGATGGAGCCCGTCTGATCACGTCGGGCGAACTGGCTGCGGTGGAAACGGAGATGTGCCGCTGCCGCCTGCGTCTGGAACAGTTGTCATCCGCGCTGGAGACGTTGGCCTTCCGTCCGCTCCAGCAGCCGATTCACAAGCCCTGGCAGGCGACCTACGTGATGGGTTTCACCCACGAGTGGGGCCTCGATCCGCAGACGGTCAACAGCCGCTTCCGCACTTTGGCGCCGATCTACCATCCCGATACCGGACTTCTGTCGAGCGCGGAAAGGATGAGCCAGCTGGTGGAGGCGCGCAATTTCCTATTGCGTCACCTGCGCCGGTAGGCTCCTACCGGCTCAGGGCCTCCCGCTGGAATGGAGCGGGCCGAAAGGCCGGTTGCGGGGCAATACCTCCGAAACGGAGGTGTTCCCAGGGGATGCCAGCCAATTGGGGCCGATCTCGGCTGGCTAAGATTGATCGCACTCCGAATGATGGCGGTGCTAGCGCGGCGCAGGGCGCGCATGGATCCATTGCGAGGTGGTGAGGTCATGTCCGAGAGCATCCAGAAGAAATTGGAGAGTGTCCGTCCGCCGCGCGTCAAGCTGATGTACGAGGTTCACACCGGCGGCGCCACCGAGATGAAGGAGCTTCCGTTCCTCGTCGGCGTCCTCGCCGACCTGAGCGGCAAGCCGGAAAAGCCGCTCCCGAAGCTGAAGGAGCGGAAGTTCGTCGAGGTCGATCGCGACAATTTCAACGACGTTCTGGCCTCCACCGCTCCACGGCTGGCGTTCCAGGTCGACAACAAGCTTCAGGCCGACGGCGGCAAGCTCAATGTGCTGCTGAACTTCGAGGACATGGGCGATTTCGAGCCGGTCCAGGTTCTGAACCAGATGCCGGCGCTGGCCCGCCTGTTCGAAGCCCGGCAGAAGCTGTCCGATCTACTGGCGAAGCTGGACGGCAACGACGAGCTGAGCGGCCTGCTCAACGACGTCATTGCCAACACCGAGCAGCAGGACGAGCTGAAGAAGCTCCTCGGCCCCGCGGAAACGGCGATGGCGCCGGCTCCCATGGAAGAGCCCCCGGCCGCCTGACGGCCACCCGGCCGCCGATACGGAACGCATTCACAGGAGTGCCCAAGTGACCACGGAAATGTCCGTTGAGAGCACCGCCAGCGTCAACCTGCTCGACCGCATGATGGTCGAGGGCAAGATGGCCCGTGAAGTGGGTCAGCGGCCCTACGCCCGCGATCTGCTTGCCGAGTTCGTGGACCAGGTCGTCGCCGAGACCGGCGACGCCGTCGCCATCGACGTCGTCGAGGCGATCAACCACCGCATCGCCCAAATCGACGAGCTGATCAGCCTTCAGCTGAACGAGATCCTGCACCATGAGGAATTCCAGAAGCTGGAAGCCACCTGGCGCGGTCTGAACTACCTCGTTACGAACACCGAGGCCGGCACGCAGCTGAAGATCCGCGTGCTGAACACCTCGCGCAAGGACCTGCAGAAGGATCTGGACAGCGCGGTCGAGTTCGACCAGAGCGCCCTGTTCAAGATGGTCTACGAGGCCGAATACGGCACACTCGGCGGCACGCCCTACAGCGTGCTCATCGGCGACTACGAGTTCAGCCGCCATCCGCAGGACATGTCGCTGCTCGAGAAGATCTCGAACGTCGCCGCCGCAGCCCACGCGCCGTTCATCGCCGCCGCCTCGCCCAAGATGTTCGACATGGACAGCTTCTCCGAGCTGGCCGGTCCGCGCGACCTGTCGAAGATCTTCGAGACCGCCGAGATGGTGAAGTGGCGCTCCTTCCGCGCATCGGAAGACTCGCGCTACGTCGCCCTCGTCATGCCGCACACGCTGCTCCGCCTCCCCTACGGCCCGAAGACGGCGCCGGTCGAAGGCGTGAACTTCGTCGAGGACGTGGACGGACGCGACCATTCCAAGTACCTGTGGGGCAACGCTTCGTGGGCGCTCGGCGTGCGCATCACCGAAGCCTTCGCCAAGTATGGCTGGACGGCGGCCATCCGTGGCGTCGAGGGCGGCGGCCGGGTCAGCGGCCTGCCCACCCACACCTTCAAGACGGATGAGGGCGACGTCGCCCTGAAATGCCCGACCGAGATCGCCATCACGGACCGTCGCGAGAAGGAGCTGAACGACCTCGGCTTCATTTCGCTGGTGCACTGCAAGAACACCGATTACGCGGCGTTCTTCGGGGGCCAGACGGCGAACAAGCCGAAGGTGTACAATACCGACGAGGCCAATGCGAACGCGCGGCTCTCGGCGATGCTGCCGTACATGCTCGTGTCGTCGCGTTTCGCGCATTACCTGAAGGTCATGCTGCGCGACAAGATCGGCTCGTTCGTCACCCGCGGCAACGTGCAGAACTACCTCAACACCTGGATCGGCAACTACATCCTGCTGGACGACGACGCCTCCCAGGATATGAAGGCGCGCTTCCCGCTGCGCGAGGCACGGGTGGACGTCTACGAGGTGCCGGGCCGTCCCGGCGTTTACCGCGCCAACGTGTTCCTGCGCCCGCACTTCCAGCTTGAGGAACTGTCGGCCTCGATCCGGCTGGTTGCCGAGCTGCCCGCGCCGGAAGCCTGAACCAGGTCCCGACCGTCCAAAGTCATCCACTTTAGGAGTTTACACCTATGTCCATGGTCATCCTGGAAATCCCCGAGGTCAGGGGCGAGTGCCGGGTCAAGACGAAGCAGGTCGACTTCACCAACATGATCCTCTGCGAATCGCTCTCGCAGGATATGGAAGTCGAAATGGAAGTGACGACGAATGCGCGGCGCACCGTCCACACGCCGAAGGTCAACAACATCACGCTGGACCGCAAATGGGACATTGCGTCTCCCAAGCTCATCAGCCTGTTGCTGCGGGCCGGCGTGAAGGGCGAGACATGGAAGATCCATTGTGTCAAGCCGCTGGGCGACGACGAGTTCCAGTGGGTCGAGTTCCTCACCCTGGAGCTGACCAACCCGCTTCTGGCGAAGCACTCGCTGAACGTCAGCGAGGGCGACACTACGGAGAACCTGGAGATCAACGCCACGAAGATCACCTGGGTCTACAAGCAGTACGACGAGAAGCAGACCAACCAGGGCGGCGGCGGCGTCTCGTTCGATCTGCTCACCGGCGCGGTCGGCGGCGCCAGCTGATGGCCGTTGGCATGGATCCCCGGCATCCGCCGGGGCCGTGCTGCTGCGGAAACGGTTGCCCCCACCCTCGCCATGCAGGGCAGGGCAGGGGCGGGCGTTGCAACGCTCCGAGCGATCGGACGTCAAAGAATCGGAACCCCGGCGATGACACAGTCCAAGGCGATGAACGGCGGGCGCACGCTGCTCTTCGAGCGCCTGATCGATTTCGAGCCGGAAAACCCGTCGGCCGACGATCCGTCCATGATCGTCATGTCCATGACCGACCTGACGGCCTCCATCCAGCGCGAAATCCGGCGCTTGCTGGACAGCCGCGCCGCGGGCGGACGCCGGTCGGACATCGGCGGCACCGTGATGGAATATGGGTTGCCGGACTTCGGCGACATCCACCCGCGCTCCTTCACCGATCGCCGTCGGGTGGAGACCGCTGTCCGCCATGCCATCCTCGATTTCGAGCCGCGCCTCCTCCGGCCGCGCATCGTGGTGACGCCGGGCGAAGGCAACGGGACGCTGACGCTGGAAATCACGGGTGAAGTGGCCGCCGGAACCGTCGTCGAACCGCTGATCTTTTCCGTGAATCTGGGGGCCGCACCCCTGGCGCCAACCGCCTGCTTCGCCGCCGGGACCGGTTGACATGCGGCGCGAGGATCTCCTCGAACATTATGAGCGCGAATTGCTGTACGTCCGCCGGGCGGGCGAGGCGTTCGCACGCAGCTACCCGAAGATCGCCCGGCGTCTGGCGCTCGGCCCCGACCAGGCGGCCGATCCCAACGTCGAACGGCTGATCGAGTCCTTCGCTTTCCTGACCGGACGTCTGCAACTCAACCTCGACCGCGAGTTTCCGCGCTTCACCGAGGCGTTGCTGGGCATCCTCCACCCGCAGCTGGTGGCGCCCGTGCCGCCCATGGGCATCGCCCAGATGGAACCGGCGCCGGGCAACGGCCAGCTCACCGACGGCTTCACCGTGCCCCGCGGCACGGCGCTGCACGCGCTGGCGGAAGGATCGGCGCGCTGCCGCTTCCGCACGGCCTACGATGTGACCCTGTGGCCGCTGGCGCTGACCGAGGCCGCGGTGGAGCCAACCGAGCGTTACGACTTCATCGACGGCGGCGAGGCGGCCTCGGTCCTGCGCCTGCGGCTGGAAACCCGCAATCAGGTTTTCGAGAACCTGCCGGTCGAAAGCCTGAGGCTGTTCCTCAACGGCGAGCCGGTGCTGAATGCGGCGCTGCACGAGTTGCTGCTGTGCGGCACGGTGGAAATCGTCTACCTGACGCCCGGCAAGCCGCCGGTGCGGATGCGCGGCGACGATCTGATCCGCCCCGTCGGCTTCGAACCCGACCAGAGCGTACTGCCGCATCCGCGGCATGCCCAGCCGGCCTACGGCCTGCTGCGGGAATATTTCGAGTTCCCGCAGAAGTTCGACTTCTATGACCTGGCGCTGCCGCAAGGCCGGCTGTCAGGAACCGTGGTGGAGGTGCTGATCCTGGTATCGCGCCCATTGCCCAACCGGCTGACGGTGCGCCGCGACTGTTTCCGGCTGGGCTGCACACCGATCGTCAACCTGTTCACGCGCTCGGCCGAGCCGGTGCGGCTCAACCACAAGCACACCTCCTACCGCGTGGTGGCCGACGCCATGCGCGAGCGGACCACCGAGATCCACTCGGTGCTGGAGGTCACCGGCATGCGCGACGCCGACGGCGCGCGCCGGACCTATGTGCCCCTGTTCTCCTTTCAGCATGCCAGCGCCGATGCCGACCCGCGCGGCTTCTGGCTGGCAACGCGCGAGCCGACCCAGCGCGAGGACATGCCGGGCACCGACGTCTATCTCGGCCTGCACCACCTCGACCTCAATCCGGCGGAGCCGGCGGACGAAACGCTGCTGGTGCGGGTTGCGTGCACCAACCGCGGTCTGGCGGAGCAGATGCCGGCCGGTGCGGTGCTGATGATCGAGGAGGCGGCGCCCATCGCCGCCATCCGCTGCCTCAACAAGCCGGCCGCCGGCCGTCCCGCCCCGATCAGCGGCATGTCGGCGTGGAAGCTGGTCTCGCACCTGTCGATCAACCACCTCAGCCTGACGGGCGATCCGGAAGGGTTGCGGGCGCTCCAGGCCATCCTCGGGCTCTATGCGCAGGAAGAGGCAACGGCGCAGAATCAGCTGCGCGGCCTGAACGCGCTGTCGTCGCGGCCCGTTCTGCACCGCATCGGCCAGGATGCCTGGCGCGGCTTCGTGCGTGGGCTGGAGCTGACCCTGGACATCGACGAGCGCAATTTCGTGGGGGCGAGCCCGCTGGTGTTCGGCGGCGTGCTGAGCCGCTTCCTCGGCCTCTACGTCAACGTCAACGCCTTCGCCCAGCTCCGGCTCCGCTCGGTGCAACGAGGAGGGATCTGGAAGACATGGCCACGCCTGGCAGGCAATCAGCCCGTCCTTTGATCGAGGCGCTGGAGGCCGGGCCCTGGGGGTTCGACCTGTTCCAGGCCATCGCGTTGCTGGAACGCGCCGCACCGGACCGCGAGCCTCTGGGGGCGGGCATCGACCCCGATCGCGAGGCCGTGCGCATCGAACACGACGCCACCCTCGCCTTTCCAGCCAGCGACGTGGTGTCGGCGCGGCGGGATGAGGACGGGCGCGGGGTCGTGCGCTCGCCGGTGCTGGGGCTGGGCGGGGCGGGAGGCCCTCTGCCCTATGTCGCCACCGAGATGATGCTGGAGCGCGTGGCACGCCGCGACACGGCGGGCGCCGCCTTCTACGACATCTTCAACCACCGTATGATATCGATCCTCTACCGGACGCGGCAGGGCAGCCTGCCGTTGCTGGAGCGCGATCCAGAGCGATCGCTGTTGGCGCGGGCGCTGCGTTCCCTGGTGGGCATCGGCACCGCCTCCCTGGAAGAGCGGCTGCCGGGTGCGCCGGACCGCATGCTGCTGGCCTTTTCCGGCATTCTGTCCTGCCGGGTGCGCTCGGCCGCCGGGCTGGAAACGATGATCGGCGCCATCTTCCAGGTGGAGACGCGGGTCAAGGGGTTCGTCGGCCGCTGGCTTCCGCTGGGCGAAGAGGCGACGACCGTCGTCAGCGCCGGGCGGCGCGGACGCAACAACCGGCTGGGTCGGGACGTGGTGATCGGAGGGCGCGTCTGGGACCAGCAGACCTGCTACGAGATCGAGCTGAAGGTGGACTCGCTGGAACGGTACCGCGACTTCCTGCCCAGCGGCCGCCACCACGCCACACTGTGCGCGCTCGCCCGCTTCCACAGCGGCGAGGGCATGGATTTCCAGATCTCCCTGGTGCTGAGCCCGCCGATGGTGCCGCACACCCGCCTCTCGGCTTGCAACGGCAGCCTGCTCGGCTGGACGTCCTGGCTGCGCTTCCCCAACACGCCAAGCCGGACAACCGGCCGGCTCACCCTTCCACCCGCGATCGGGGGCACTCCGTGACCGCCGACATCAAGACCCTGATCGGAAAGCTCGACCGCGACGGCCGTAAGGTGCTGGAACGCGCAGCCGGGCCGTGCGTGTCGGACACCGATTACGACGTCGAGGTCGAACATCTTCTGCTCTATGTCCTGCACGCCAACAGCGGCGTCGTGGTCGGGATCCTGCGCCAATATGAAATTGACGCGGCACGGATCGAAACCGAGTTGAACGCGGCGGTGAAGCGGTCGGTCCGCCACATCCCGGCGCGCCAGCTTCCCGACAAGGCGATCAGCGTGCTGGACACCGCCCGCGCGCGGGTGGCGGTAGCCCGCACCTCCAAACCCGAAGCCATCGAGGCGCTGGAGCGAGAGGACCAGATGCCTGCCCGCGACGCCGAGCGGCTGGAGCGCGAGGCCGGGGCGGCGCTCGATGCAGTGGTGCGGCGGGCCACGCATTCCGATGCGGGCGCCCGTATGATCGACACGCTGCTGTCGGAGTTCGTGATGCCCGAAGTGGCTATGCGGATCCTCGACCAGGTGGCCGCCGGCCGGCCGGTGGGCGCGATCCGGGTCGATTGCGACAGCGACGGGCGTTTCACCGTGACCGTCGCCCCGGCCACCGGAGCGGCGGAACCGGCGCTCGCCCGAGCGGCCGCGGAACGAGAAGAGGCTGCACGAGGGAAGAATGAGCGAGCGTTTCTCACAGGCCCAACAGCACCTGTCGATCTCGACTCCGTTAGGACCCGACAAGGTGATCTTGCGCAACATCGCGGGCGAGGAACGGCTCTCGTCGCTCTTCTCCTATCGGGTGACCATGATCTCGTCGGACGACGACATCGATTTCGACCAGATCGTCGGCAAGCCGGTGACGGTGACCCTGACGCTGGGCGACGGCACCACCAAACGCTACATCAACGCCATCGTCGGCCGCATCGAGCTGACGCACATCGACGACCGCGATTTCACCGCGCATTACGAGGCGGAACTGCATCCCTGGCTGTGGATGCTGACCCATTCCGGCGATTGCCGCATCTTCCAGGAAAAGACCGTGCCGGAAATCGTCGAGGCGGTGATAGGCTCCGCCGGCACCATCAAGAAGGTGCTGAACGGTACCTATCCCACCCGCGAATATTGCGTTCAGTACCGCGAGACCGACTACAACTTCATCGCCAGGCTGCTGGAAGAGGAAGGCATCTTCTATTTCTTCGAGCATGCCGACGGCAAACACAGGCTGGTTCTGGGCGACGGCGATAGCGCGTTCACCACGAGTTCGCTGGTCTCCGCCTACGAGTATCGCGGGCACGAGGCCTACGACAACGAGGACAACGTTTTCACCCAGCTCGGCGTCGAGCGGCGGGTGACGACCAAAAGCGTCGGGGTGGACAGCTATCACTTCGAGACGCCGTCGACCGACCTGTACGCCATGGCGGAGGGAACATCGGGAACCGGCACGATGAACGACTACGCGGTGCGCCACACCGTGTCCGCCGACGGCGAGCAGATCGCCCTGGTGCGTCAGCAGGCGCTGGCCTTCTCCGGTCAACGCATCCGCGGTGGGGGGAGCTGCCGCGGGCTGGAAGCCGGCACCAAGATCACCATCTCCGGCCACCGCAAGGATTCGCTCAACGCGGAGATGGTGCTGAACTCCGTGCGCATCGAGGGGGCGACCAACCGTTTCGTCACGACCTTCACCGGGTTCCCCTCCGCCCATCCTTTCCGCCCGTTCAACACCGCGCGGAAGCCGCGGATCCACTCGACCCAGACCGCCAAGGTGGTCGGCAAGTCGGGCGAGGAGATCTGGCTCGACAAGTATGGGCGGATCAAGGTGCAGTTCCATTGGGACCGGCTCGGCACCAACGACGAGAAAAGCTCCTGCTGGGTCCGGGTCGCGCAGGGCTGGGCCGGCAAGAACTACGGCATCATGTTCTTGCCGCGCGTCGGGCAGGAAGTCGTGGTCACCTTCCTGGACGGCGACCCCGACCGGCCGCTGGTGACCGGTGCCGTCTACAACGCCGAGCAGACCGTTCCCTATACTCTGCCCGACGATTCCACGAAGTGCACCATCAAGACGCAGACCTCGAAGAACGGCATGGGTAAGTTCAACGAGATCCGCTTCGAGGACAAGGCCGACAACGAGGAAATCTTCGTCCAGGCCCAGAAGGACATGAATATCAAGGTCCTCCACGACCTGACTCGCTTGGTCAAGCATGACGAGGTCGAGACGATCGAAAACGACAGCGCCATCGATGTCAAGAACGACCGGACACTGACGGTCAGGAACAACCATTCGATCACCGTGTCCGAAGGCAACGAGACCCATGCGGTTTCGAGGGGCACCCGCGACCTGTCGGTCAAGGGCAAGGAGACGCACGTCAACGACGCCGACTTCGAGCACAGTGTCGACAAGAACTACGCGCTGACGGTCAAGGGCAACCTGACCATCGACGTGACCGGCGACATCGTGATCAACGGCAAGTCGATCAAGCTGACGGCGACCTCGGCGGACATCGGCATCCAAGCGGCGACCGGCATCGGGATCAAGGCCGGCACGTCCCTCGACGTGAAGGCCGGCGCCGCGACGACCGTGACGTCCGGCACGAACATGAAGATCGACGCCGGCATGGGCGCCACGCTCAAGGGCGGCACGACGCTGGACCTGAAAGCGGGGCTGGCTCTGACAGCCGAAGGCCTGTCCAGCACGGTCAAGGGGGCGGCGTCGGCGGAAGTGAGCGGTGGCGGCATGCTGACGCTTAAAGGCGGCGTGGTGATGGTGAACTGAGATGACGGACATGGGGGCTTCAACCGACGCCACCGAGGCCGGTGGACCGACGGAGATCAAGGTCGAGGAGCGCGACGCTTACGGGCGTGTCATTCAGTCCGGGCGGCTGATGGACGGGGTGTTTGACGGCGATTTCATCCGTTATGGAGAGACCGGGCGGCCGGCGATGCGTACCCGCATGCGTGGCGGCGCCATGCATGGCGAGACACGCCACTATGACGACGACGGCAACATCGTGCAGGTGGCCGACTATGTGGACGGCGTTCTGCACGGCACATCGACTTTCTACACGCAGGCGCGGTTGATCTGCCGCATGAGCTACCGCTGTGGCGACCTGGAAGGGTTGTCCGTCTATTTCGCCGCCAACGGCGCGGTGTCGGCAATGGTGCAGTACCGTGCCGGCAAACGCGACGGCGAGGCGGTCTTCTACAGCCCCCATGGCGCGGTTCTGCGCCGGGAGACCTATGCGGCGGACCGTCTGCACGGCCCCGCGACGGGCTTCTTCGAGGGGGGAGCGGTCAGCGAGAAGGCATTCTTCAAGGACGGGCTGCTGGAAGGGGAGTTCCTACGCTTCTTTCCATCCGGCATGGTGATGCAGCGCGGCGTCTATCACCAGGGCGTGCTAGTGGAACCGCTGCGCACCTTCGCCGAGGGCGGGAAAGAGACCGCTGCCATACCGCCCCCGAAGCCGCAGGACCGGTAGCGCCCGGAAGACCGGTTCTCATGGGATCATTTCGGTGAACTGACCGGGCATCGTGATCTGAATAACGCCGCCGAAGGAGCACATGCACTTCGAATCGCCGTTGAGCGCCGGCACCTTGCCGATCCGGACGGCCGGACAGCCCGGCACCCAGGGTGCTGCCGTCATCGGCGTGCAGGGCATGGGGGTCAGCACGCCGAGGGCCGCCGCGGTGGCCGCCGCCACCGCGGGGTTGGCCATGCTCATGCACATGCCGAACGGCATGACATTGAGAAAGGGGACGTGGTCCATGATGTTCGCCGCCGGCATCTTGGAATTCATCGCGCGGTTGGTGGGAAGCACCACGAGGGTCGACGGCGCGGCACCGAAGCTGCACGTCGTCATCGCTGACATTACGGCCTGCATTCCCATTACCCTTCCCGGAAGCTTTCGTTCCGCACGCACAGTCGATTTATCTGTTTTGGATCGATTTCCTATACCCGCATTTTCGTCAATTCCATGCCGTCGTCCCGATAGACCACGGCTGTCCGCCGGTCAGACCCGCACCTTGGAGCTTACCGTCTTCACCAGCGCGTCTGCCGCCTCCAACCCCTTGCGCAACTGCTCCACGGCGGCGAGGAACTTCAGTCCATCCTTGCTCAGCTTGATCCTTTCCAGTTGAAGGTCGTTATAGGACGCCATCTGGCGGTTATAGCTATCGACGATCGCCTTCAATGCCTTGTGGTTGTCGAGGGCGCGCGCGACTGCCCTTGCGGTGTCCCCGCCATCGCTCGCCTTGGCGTCGGCACAGTCCGTCTTTATGGCCTCGTAGAGCTTCTTGCACTCGGCCAGCTTTCTTTGAAGAATTCGGATGTCCTTCGCCCGGTCGTCGGTCTCCTCCTGATCGCGCACCTTTCGGCTGGCCTTCGTGAGTGCGATTTCCTCGTCGATCCGGCGGTCGGTCAGCGCCAAGATGCGCCTCTGAAAACTGATGACGTCCTTGAGCTCGGGTTCTTCGTCGACCAGATCGCGCAACGACTTGGAGACCTGATCATGCAGCTTTTCCAGATCCGGAAGCGACTTCGAATCGATTGCGAAAATCACCCGATCCTTCTTCTTCTTCCTGTTGGTGATTTCCTGGGAAAGCTCCGTCTCGATCGTATCGAGCGACTTGATGATGGCAATGACCGGTGCCGGGACGTCGTTGTAGGTCTTGACCGCAACCTCGGCGTTCTTTTGGATGCTAGCGATGTATTTCAGGATACTGGCAACGTCCTTGTCTGACTTGAAGTCCTTCAGCGTCGTTCCTGGCGCGCCCCCGTCCCTCAGGACCTGAACCCGGCGACCGATCTCCTTGGCCGCCTCCAAGATCAGGTCAGAGAGTTTTTCGATGTTGGTCAGGGCATTGACTCGCGATTCCAAAAGGTCGCGAGCCTTGCTGTCGAGGATGGCGAATTCCTTTTTGTATTTTTCGAGCGCCTTGGCCATCCTGTTACTCCGAAGTTGCGGTGAGAGCGTGCGCGATGCTAGACTGAAGCCGTGCTTGGCAGCACCGGAATCCGGTCCGAATTGAACCGTTTTCTGGACTCGCACGACCCAGACTGTGAACCAGCAGCCAACCGGACCCCCAAACCGACGCACCACAATCATCTGAAGTGGTTGAGAAAAACTCTGCTGAGGTGGGGTCCCAATCGGCGTCGATTGGGACCCCACCTTGGTGGGAAAAATTCATTCATTTATAAAGGGCTACATTGGTTCTGATAGGGGTCCCGCTTCCAAGCCGATTCACAGCTGCTGGTTGACACCTACACCACCTCGCGGGACACAACCCAGTTTTCCAACAGATCGACTCACCGATTATCTCATCCGATAGGAATCGGCTACAGTATTGACCGGTGACGAGAGCGGACACCCCATTGCAGCGGCTCCGGCCGCAAGACAGTGCCGACTAAGGGCGGGTCGATGGACTTGTCCACTCCATGCGACCGGACAGGATTTTTCCACGTTCCCGAAGAGAAGGATTTTCATCAGGGTCCCACAATTAATTGAATATGGAATTATTATCACGAACCGATGCTGACGAGAATCCCAGTTACATATGGATGAATTTGCGGCTCTATGATATATTTGTTGGCAATAAAATTATCTCTTGACATTATAAGTGCAATAACAAAAATAGGTAAAGGTGATGTGGATGACGAAATCTGCTTAGAGCGGATTCATGGTAACTGTTCAAAACCTCAGATTTTAGGAGGATTTAGACATGCCATCTCCAGATGAACTCTTCATAGATGAAATTGTAAAATCTATTCTTAAAAAAGATATTGGACTCAATGAAAATATATTCGAATATGGGGCAAATTCTCTCACGGCAATTCAAATTGTCTCTGAAATTAATCAGAAACTAGGGAGGAATATAACAATTAAAGATTTTTTTGAAAAACCAACAAAAAATACCCTTCTGAATTCGCAATAACTACCGCTCTCTCTCCTAAAATATTTTCCATTATTAGGAGACAATTAGAAATGTTGGGAGCAGAAGAGAGTCGCAGAGAGAAATATTCTCGAGAAAATAAGAATGAACTTATAGTTATACTGACGCCACTCGGGTGTGGTGAGGATTTTTACAAATCCATATACGAATGGATAGGAAATGAATATTTCATAATTATAGTAAACTGTGACCTTATCATGGATTACCCAATATCTTATGCCAATATCTGTGACAGAGCATCGTCTATAATAAACTCTGGATTTGCCACCGCCAGTCAAACTGATGCGACATTTGTCGACAAAACCATCGCTGCTGTCATAGGGTTTTGCTCTTCCGCTATACCTGCGATGATAATCGCAAGACATTTGAATAAAAATTGCAATCGCCTGATACTAATTAATGGCGCATATTTTCCAGAAGATAATAATCTGGATAGAACACAATATGAGCGCGACGTCGGGAAAATGATTTCCCATCTGAATACAGATGGATTTCGCGCATTTTTCGATTTGGTTCACTCTCTATACAGTATGAAAGTAGGTATTGATAAGGAATCAACGCCAGTGACCAAGGCTTTTTCAAGTTTTGAAAGCTTTGATCGTTACCTGAACTCGATAAAATTCCTTTCAATGTGCAATACTGAAGAAATTGCTGCAAACATCGAGGCTTATACACACATATTGATTGGCGGAAATGATCAGATCGTCAACCCATCGGCAGCGATGAGACTGTCAGAGAATTTTATAAATTCCCAAAAGTTTATCGACCCGATCGGAAATCATTACGACTGGCTAGGCGATGGAATAATGAGATCAGAGATTGAAAGAATACTTCGTAACTGAGGCGGAGTAAAATTCATGTCTCTATTGGGAAGATTGTTCTCCTCCAATGCGAATAGATTTGGGGGACGGGATGCCATAATCTACAAAGATCAACGTCTCAGCTATACAGATCTGGACGTCCGCGTCCGTGCAATGCGCGCCGAACTTTCTCGGTATGGCTTTTCCCGAGGCGAAATTTTACCAATCTTGGCGACACGCTGTGTGGATTATGTGGCGGTCGTCTTGGCCTGTAGCGCCATGGAGATCGCTTATGTCCCCATCGACCCCGTCAACCCGGACGACCGGATCAGCGCGATGGTGGACATGCTTGGCTGTTCTCACATCTTGTCGCTTGGCGAGGCGCGGATTCCGCAGCTGCCGGCGATCGCGGTCCTCATCCTCGATGATAACGGTAGCCTGCTGGCCGTCAATGCCACGGAGCGCCGCAGCGTCACCCAGTCCGCCGGGGGGGGCTTGGATCTTGCGATCATGTTCACCTCAGGCACGACAGGCACGCCCAAAGGCGTACGGATCACGCACGAAGGGGTGAACAACCTCGTCGCATCCGTCGGCACATGGCTTCCCGAAGGTGGCGGCAGGTTCGTGCATCACTCGTCGATCGGCTTTGATGCGGCGCTGTTCGAATTGTGGGTACCACTCTTGACGGGCGGTAGCGTCGTTCTCAACGCCTCGCCGTTCGACGCCGATACGTTGACGGAGGTCGTATCGCGATCGGGTTGCGACACGCTGCTCCTCACCACGTCGCTTTTCCATCTCGTCGTCGCCCATCGACCCGAGATGTTGCACGCCGTCGGCACGTTGTTCGTGGGAGGCGAAACCATGAAGCCGGCGCATGCCGCGCGCGCCCTGGAACTCCATCCCGCATTGACGCTCATAAATGGTTATGGGCCGACGGAAAATACCGTGTTCTCGACCCTGCATGTCGTACGGCCGGACGACCTCGCGTCGGGCGCGCCACTGCCGATCGGCCGCCCGCTTGGCCATGTGATCGCAAGGGTGATGGGAGATGATCTGACGGAACTTCCCTCCGGCCATGCTGGCGAATTGTGGCTGGGAGGACGGAATCTGTCCCCAGGCTATCTTGACCCCGAAAAGAGCCGTGAAGCGTTCGTGCAGCACAACGGCAGCCGGTTCTACCGGACCGGCGACATCGTGCTGCAGGATGAACGTGGCCTGCTCCATTACCAGGGCCGCGCCGATGCGCAGGTCAAGGTCAAGGGCTATCGCGTCGAGATCGACGAGATCGAACGGCTGCTGACGACCATGGCGGCCGTTGCGCAATGTGCAGTGCTGGCCAGTTCGATGAACGACATCGAAACCCGGCTCATTTGCTTCATTGTTGTTGACCAAGGCCATGCGGCCCCTGACATCACGACGATCCAGAGCTTCTTAAGCCGCAGCTTGCCGCATTACATGATCCCCTCACAGGTGGAGATCGTGCCGACGTTGCCGTTTACAGTGAACGGAAAGCTCGACAGACGAAGTCTTCTCGCCGGGCTGACCGCCGGATCACCGTCGATCTTGACATCGCAATCGCCTGATCCTCTTGCCGCTCGGGTCATGACGACCTTTGGCGATATTCTTGGGCGTGGCCGGCTGAGCCCCGATGACAGCATCTACGCGCTTGGCGGTTCATCCTTGAGCGTCGTCGTCGCTCAAGCAATGCTCGACGCCGCATTTGAAATTCGTTCCGACCTGAAGCGGTTGATGCTTTTGCACACCGTTGGGCAATGGATTGATTTCTATCGACTTGCGATCAGAGACGCCCAGAAACCGACAAAATCAGGGATGTCATGAACATCCATACCGAAACTTCCGGAGAAACACCATGTCGCAGGAAAATTTTTCTCTGACAGATGAAGAAAAGAAGAAATTCGACGAGGATGGGTACATAGGACCCTTCACGCTTTATCAGCCGGATGAAGTGGCGGAGATGTATGGTAAGGTCAGGCCGCAGCTTTTCGATCGCACCCATGCGCCATATGACGCCCCTCCGGAAGTCGCGATCACGAATTACGATCGTCATCTCGATATCGACGCGCTGACGCGGCATGTGTTCCGCAAGGAAATCGTCCATCGGGTGCGCAGCATTCTTGGGCCGGACGTCATATGCTGGCGAACCGAATTCATCCCGAAATATCCAGGTGACGCGGGGACCGACTGGCATCAGGCGGATACGTTCGGTCACGGGTCGGGAAAACCGCAGTTGCTCTGGCCCGAGAACGAGGAGTTCGGCGGCGCGATCAACGTCTGGACCGGCATCACCGACGCGACCGAGGCCAACGGCTGCATGCAGTTCATCCCAGGGTCGCACCGGACGATGAATTACGACGAGTCCCTCGGTATGGACTATGATCCGGCGGCGTATAAGGGGCGGATCAAGGGCGGCCACCTGCGCGGCTTCCTGGGTTACGACTACACGGACCTCCAGAAGGACAAGAATTGGAGCCCCGACGAAAAGGCGGCGGTTCCAATCACAATGAAGGCTGGGCAGTTCGTCATTTTCCGCTCGATGCTCATGCATGCATCGCTCCCCAACACCACACAGGACAAGATGCGGCTGGGCCTGGTCGCCCGTTACGTGCCTGGGCGCGTGCGCGTCTATCCCGATACCGACTTCGTCAAGGAGTTCGGTGGGGAGTACAGCCTCGACAAGTTCGGCGTCGTTCAGGTCGCCGGAACCTATACCCACGAAACGAACCGGGTCACGAGCCGCAGTCTGAGCGGAATGGACATGGCGCCACTGGTCAGCCTGTGAGGATCGCATGACAGAACAGGTCTTTCGGTCGATCGATCACGTCGCGTACGCCACGCGCGACGCGGCGCGGGCCGCGGCATTCTACGAGGCGCTCGGGTTCGAGAAGATCGTGGATGCGCAACCGATCGAGGCGTTCGGCGTCCATATCACCAAGCTGCGTTCACCGGTCGGCGAGATCGTGGAACTGGTCGAACCCTTCCGGGACAACAGCGTCGTCAGCCGGCTGCTGCTCGATGTGGAGGCATGCCTGTACCATGTGGCGTTCAGGGTCGATGACATGACGCTGGCTGGGCAGGCCCTGCGCGCGCAGGGGGCGTTGACGATCACCGAACCCATGGACATTCCATATCCGGCGACGCCGGCCCATCGGACGATGAAGGCGTCGCACATGTATCATCCGTCCATCGGCCTGTTCGAGATCACCGGGTGAGCAGGCGATGACAGTGCTCGACCAACACCCGCCCGGCAAGTGGATCAGGCCGCTGACACGCGGCGGGGAGGCGGCGACCGGCCGGATGCTCGTCTGCTTCCCTTATGGTGGAGGGTCCGCCTATGCCTTCCATGAGCTTGCCGAAAACCTCGCGGGCATCATCGATGTCTGGGCGCTGAAGATGCCGGGCCGCGAGGAACGCTGCGCGGAACCGGCGCCGACCACCGTGGGGGAGATCGTCGAGGCCACGATCGCCGATCTTCTGCGTCTGGATCGACCCTGCGTTTTCTACGGCCACAGCTTCGGCGCGGGTCTTGCGCTGGACATCGCCCATGTATTGGAAAGCCGTGGCCATGCGTTGCCCGAACGCCTGATCCTGTCCGGGCGGATGCCCCCGCACCGCAAATACTCGTCGCTGCTCATCAACTTGTCCGATGGCGAACTCTGGGACTACATTCGCGAACAGAGCGTGATCGACCTGCCGCCGGACTACACGTCGCCATTCGCGACGATGGCGATCGAGCGTGTCCGGGCCGATCTTGATCTCAATGCCCAGCTGACCTACGCGTCGATGAAGGCCCTCCCGGTGCCGATCGACATCATCAATGGTCGCGACGACCCGCTCATCGAAGTCGCGGCCTTGGACGAATGGAAAGGCTACTCGTCATCGGCCTTTTCCAACAACGTCCTGCCAGGTGGACATTTCTTCTTCCGCTCGGCGCCCGACCCGTATCACGCGCTGTTTCACAACATCCTGAAGGCGGCGGCATGAGCGATCACGATCTCGACACACTTTTGCGCACACGGCGTTCGGTGCGCGCCTTCCTCAACCGTCCGGTCCCGGACCAGCTTGTGCGCGAATGCCTTGACCTCGCGCAGACCGCTCCGAGCAACTGCAATGCACAGCCATGGCGTGTCCATCTCGCTTCGGGTGAGGCGCGGGATCGGCTTGCGATGGCGCTCGGAAGAGCGTTCGACGCCCAGGAGAACGAGACGATCGAACATCCGATGGAGGTGTTCACCGGCGAATATCATGATCTGCAGGTCGCCTGCGCGATCGGAATGTACGATAAAATGGGAATCAAGCGCGCCGATCGCGTGGCTCGACGTCGGGCCCATGCCCGGAACTTCGCATTCTTCGATGCGCCGCATGCCGCGATTGTCTGCATGGACAAATCCTTCGGCGTGGGTGCCGCGCTTGATATCGGCATCTGGGTTCAGACCTTTCTCCTGGCCCTTACGTCTCGGGGAATACAGAGCTGCACGCAAGCTTCGATAAGATCATACCCGCACATCCTTCGAGACGTATTGAACATCCCAGCCGAGCTTACGCCGCTATGCGCAATAGCATTCGGCTACGAGGATCCATCAAATCCGATCAATACTTTAAAAACGGCAAGAAACGGGCTCGATGGCAACATAACCATGGCAACATAACCATGATTGATCGATAAGATCTTTCTTCTCGCCGAGGAGGCATGCATGGACGTGGAAAACACACTAAAGACAATTCTTATCGACGAACTCTTCGTGGACCTTCCACGTTCCGAAATCGGACTTGACGACGGTCTGCGCGACAAACTGGCGCTCGATTCCCTGGGGTTCAGCGAGTTGCGCGCACAGTGCGAATTCGAGTTCGACATAAAGATATCCAATCAGGATTTCGTACCGGAAAATTTCACATCGCTCCGCACCCTGATGGCGCTCATCGCGCGGTTGCGTGATGTCCCGGCGGACGGAAGGGCGGCGAAATGACCGGGGCAAGCGAGACCCGCAACCCCGGCGACCGGACCATGGGCTTCACCGAACTCAAGACCTGGTTGAGGCACACCCATCCGATGGTCTATCTGGACCGGGTGCTTGATTACGAACCGGGTGAATTCCTGACGACGCTGATGGCGGTATCAGGTCAGACCGAGGCGATTTCCGGGCATTTCCCGGAGCGGGCGGTCTTCCCCGCAAGCCACCTTATTCAAGCGATCGCCCAATCGGCCATTATTCTCTTTCAGCTGTCCACCGCGCGTCTGGCGGATGACGAGATCACGCTGGTCGGGTCGGTCAAGGCGCGTTTCACAAAGATCGTCGTGCCGGGCGACGTCGTCGTCTTTGACAGCAGGGTCGATTCCCTGCGTGACGACTTCCTGCGCTTTTCGTGCCGCGCAACGGTGGACGGCAAGCCGGTCGGCTCGCTCAAAGGCTCCCTGGTGCGTCAGAAGGTCGCCGATCTGGGCGAGCAGCTCTGGTAACGCGACGCCCCTGCACAGCGTGGAGATTACGCAAATGACTGGCGCCGACACGGCCGCCTGGGTGACCGGGATGGCATGGAGCACCTGTTTGGGTGACGATGTCGCGGCGGTGTGGGCCGCGCTGACGGATGGTGCCAGCGGCATCGTCGAGCATCTTTCGGATCTACCGCTTCGCAGCATGCTCGCGGCACGGATCACCGAGCCGGACCAGGGCGGTTCGCCGGCGATGCGCCAGGTCGCCTTGACGGCGGACACGGCACGCCGCGCACTTGATGATGCGGGACTTGATGCGTCGGACAACCGTCTGAGAGCCGTGTTCGGCACGAGCTACGGGGCTAATCTGGATGATCCCGACGCGACATCGCTGTCGGATTGGTCGGCCGCCGCCGCGGCCGGGCTGACGCTCGCCCACCCTCCCCTGACGACCGCAACGGCATGCTCGGCGGGGTCCGACGCGCTGCTGGTCGGCCTGGCTCTGCTTCGCAGCGGCGCCGCCGAGATCTGCCTGTGCGGCGGCGCGGACGTCCTGACGCCGGGCAAGCGATTGGGCCATTCGACGATTGGAACGATGTCGGGCGACGGGCTCTTCGCATTCGATCAACGGCGGAGCGGAACCGTATTGGGTGAGGGCGCGGCGATGGTCGTTCTGGAGACCGTCCGGTCGGCAAGGGCGAGGGGCGCACGGCCGCGAGGCGTCCTGGCCGGCGCGGGATCGTCGAGCGACGCCATGAGCGCCACGGCGCCCGACCCGAGCGGACGCAATGTGATCCTGGCCGTGGAGCGGGCGCTGGACAGCGCTGGGCTGACGGCGGACGCGGTGGGCCTCATCAATGCGCACGGCTCCGGAACCCCGGTGAACGATGATGTCGAGGCATGCGCCTACACGGAATTCTTCGCGCGGGTCCCTGTCCGGCCTCTCGTTTTCGCGACCAAGGGCGCATTCGGCCACACACTGGGAGCGACCGGCGCGATCGAGGCGGTCGCGACCTTGCTGGCGTTGGATCGGGGGGAAGTGCCGCCGATCCACGGGCTCGCCTCGCCGTTGCCCGCCCTCGGCCTGCCCGTGGCGCGATCACGCTCGGCCTGTCCGGACGGTGCGGCGCTCAGCGTGACGCTGGGCTTCGGTGGCTTCAACACCTGCCTGGTTTTCCAGGTCGCCGGATCGCGTGCCGCATGATGACCCCCGCCGCTCCGGTGCCGGATGGCATGACGATCCTCGGCGAAGGCACCGCGCGAGCCTCGTCGCTACAGGTCGTGAAGCCGTCGCGGCGGATTCCGTCGCTGTACGCCGACCCGCTGTCCTGGCTTGTGCTGGAGGCGGTGACGGATGCGGTGACGGCGGCTGGTCCATGCCTCGATCGCGATTTGGGACATATCGTCGTGAGCGACGTCTGTACCCTCCACACCATGCGGGGCCTGGCGGGAGCCATCCCCAACGGCCGCATGTCGCCTTTGCGCTTCTCCGGCGCAAATCCCGGCCAGATATGCGGATTCGCGATGCAGCTGCTCCAGCTGCGCGGCCCCAGCCTCGTGCTGTCCATGACGCCGTCGCAGGGTCGGCATCCGGCGATGATCGTCCTGCGCAACTGGCTGCGGGAGCGAACCGCCGCAGCCGTGATCCTGAGCCTGCATGAATGGGATTCCGACGAACATCGGGTGACCAGCACGATCTTCGGCACCACCGACGGGAGCGCGGGAACATGATGGAACATACCGGCTTCGGCCAGTTGCGCGTCCAGCCGTTCCTGGACAGTCTGCACGCTGTCGACCATCCCGAACGCAAGGCTGCGCGGTTGGACGAGGTCGCGTCGCAGCTGTCCGATTGCGGCATCGGCCCCGGGGTGCCGGTTCTGGTCGTTCTGCCGAACGGCATCGCCTTCGCGGAGATCGTGTTCGGCCTTTTGACCATAGGCGCCGTTCCGGTGCTGTTGCCGTCCGCCGCGCCCGCCTCGCGCGTCACGCGGATCGCCAATGTGATCGGGGCCGATGTCATCGCGGCGGCGTCCCTGTCGACAGGCCTGGCCTCGGAGGTGACGGAAGTCCATCGCATCGGCGACGGGATCCGGATCGCGCGGATCGCCCGGTCGGGCGGACGGATGTACGAAGCCGGCCAGATCATTCTTCTAACCTCCGGCACGAGCGGCATTTTCAGCGGATGCCTCTTCAATGCCGATGCGTTGCTGACGAACGCCCGGCGCCATGCGGCGGCGATCGGTCAGCGGCCCGGCGATACGATACTGATCAACCTGCCGACCTATTACTCCTACGCATTCGTGGCGCAGCTTCTCGCAACCTGTGCGATTGGTGGGCGGGCGGTGATCGACGGACCGCCATTCACGCCGTCGAATTACCGATCCATTTTGGCCGACCACGCGATCAGCCTGTCGTCGGTCACGCCGGTCATGGTCGAGTCCTGGCGCCGGGACGGAGCCGTGAAACTCCCACCATCCCTGCGCTGCCTGACGGTCGGAGGCGCGGCATTGAACCCGGCGTCGGTCGGCGACATCCTTCGACACAATCCCGCCCTGGAACTCTACCTGACTTACGGCCTCACCGAATGCGGTCCGCGGGTGGCGACGCTGGCGGCTCACAACGAACCGGCGACACGACATGCGTCGGTGGGCTTGCCGCTGCCCGGCGTCACCGTCGCCCTGGATCGGGCAGATCCGTTGGACGACGAAGGGGAACTGATCGTCCAGACCGAGACGGCGATGATCGGCACCGTCGGCCGGCAGGGCGCCGCCCCGGTCCCGCTCGCCGATGGCCGGCGGCTGATCGCGACCCGCGACATCTTCACGATCGACCAGGACGGTTATCTCTACTTCAGACGACGCCGGTCGACCGTGGCGCTCATTCGCGGCGAGAAGGTCGACATCCCCTCCGTCTGCCGTCAGACCGAGCAGATCGCGGGCGTCATCCGAGCCGAAGCGTGGGTCCAGAAGGGCGCGGACGGCGACGACAGCTTCACGCTCGACGTCTATTGCCGAGACGGCTCGCTGACTGCCGGAGATATCCGCCGTCAGCTTGCCCGGGTGCTGCTGCGCGGGGAGCAGCCGACCAGCCTGGTCCTTCATCATGGGATCGATCCCGGCTGGCGCAAAACCGAAGCCGTGCCGGAGGGGAAGCAATGAGCGTGCGGGACCTCAGCGTCGAGGAGCGGCGCAACCTCGGCATTCCGTTGGTCGTTTCCGGCGCGACCCCGGAGGAGCGGCAGGCCGCGGCACAGGCCCTGCGCGGCGAGATCGCCAAAGTCGGACCGGACGGGCTGCGAATCTTCTGCCTCGATCGCCTGCTTGGCGCGCACGCCACGCATCGCGGGATCGTGCTGGCTGACAATCACTCGGATTTCGATCGCGGATTGTCGCGGATCGCCCAGGGTCGGCCCGGTCGGGACGTCCTGCTCGGGCAAGCGGTCGGAACAGGTCGGGCCGTCTTCGTTTTTCCCGGTCAGGCGTCGGCATGGAGCGGAATGGCCTCCGGACTGTTCCGGGTCTCCACCAGGTTCCGCGACGCGCTGGTCGCGCGCGGGCGCCTTTTGGAGGACCGGTTGGGGATGAACCCCGCCCATATCCTTGCAACGGGACAGGATGTGACGGGGCTTGCCCGAATCCAGGGGGTGCAGTTCGCCTTGGCGGCCGCGCTGGCCGATCTCTGGGAGGCCTTCGGCGTGACGCCCGCCGCCACGCTCGGCCATTCCGTCGGCGAGGTCGGCGCGATGCGGCTGGCGGGCCATCTCGACGATCGGGACGCGGTGAAGCTTCTGGCGATGTGGGCCGATGCCCTGACCCGGATCGAGGGCAGGGGCGCCATGGCGTCCGTGTCGGCGGATGCCGAACAGGTCCGCGCCCTGATCGCCCCATGGGCCGACCGCATCGGAATCGCCGCGTACAATAGCCCGCGCAACATCACCGTCAGCGGGGACGCCGACGCGCTGGACGCGCTGCTCCTCTCGCTCGCGCGATCCGGCCTGTGGGCGCAGAGAGTGCCGGGCATCGAGGTGGCCGGTCATTCGCATCAGGTGGAGGCGTTGCGGGAACAGGTGATGCGGGACGCCCCGGAACGGGTGTCCGGCCGGAGGCGCGCCGAGTTCTGGTCAACCATCGAAGCCGCGCCCGTCGAAGCCGCGGCTCTCGATGCCGCCTATTGGTACCAGGCCTTGCGCAGGCCGGTCCGGTTCGAACAGACGATTGCCCGTCTTGCCGGGGAGGATGCCTGGGTTTTCATCGAGGCGAGCGCGCATCCGGTGCTCACCACCCTGATCGAGGAGACGCTGCGCGCCACCGGTTCGCCCGGAATGGCCGTCGCTTCGCTCGACAACCGCCGTGACGACGCTCACGCGTTTCTGAACGCCTTGGCGCGCGCGTTTGTCGGTGGGGTGGCGATCGGCTGGGCGGAGGTGTTCGACGATCTGCTGGGAACACCGGAACGCGGGCGCATCCGGCAAGGCTCGGGGGACGGCGCGACGGCACGGATCGGTCATAAGGCCGTCGGCGACGCGTCGGACCCGGATGTCGAACCGCTCGATGTCCCGTGGCTCGCGCGCCAACCGGAGGAGGCGCAAAAGGAGGCGCTGCGAAGCCTGATCGTTCGCGAGGCGGAGCGCGTTCTGCGAGCGCCATTCCCGGCCGACGCGCGCGCTTTCGTCGACGCCGGTTTCAACTCGCTGGCTGTCGTCGAATTCGTCGGGGCGCTCGCCGTCGCGACGGGACTCGATCTGCCCGCCACCATCCTCTACGACCATGCGTCCCCCGATGCGCTGATCGCGCTCCTGCGGGCCGAACTCGGCTTGTCCTCCACACGGGCGGACGCATCCCCGGTCACCGTGCCGCCGCGAGCAGTCTCCTATGAGCCGATCGCGATCGTCGGCATGGCCTGCCGGTATCCCGGCGGGATCGTCGATCCCGAGGGGTTATGGGAGCTCGTAGGATCCGGACGGAGCGCGGTGGGCGACCTGCCGGCCAACCGCGGCTGGAATCTGGCGGAGCTCTATGACCCCGACCCCGACGCGCTCGGCAGGATATCATCGAAGAAAGGCGGCTTCCTCCGGGATCCGGCGGGCTTCGATGCCGCGTTCTTCGGGATTTCCCCGCGCGAGGCCGCGGCCATGGAGCCGCAGCAGCGCCTGCTGCTGGAGACATCCTGGGAGGCGATCGAACGCGCCGGCCTCGATCCTGACAACCTGAAGGGCCGCAATGTCGGCGTCTTCGTCGGCGTGATCGGGATGGAGTATGGCCCGCTGTTGCAGCGCGCGCCGCGAAGCGCTGCGGGATATTCGTTCCTTGGCAAGACGCCTTGCGTCGCCTCCGGGCGGATTTCCTACACGCTCGGCCTGGAAGGACCCGCCCTGGCGATCGACACGGCCTGTTCGTCGTCGCTCGTCGCCATCCACACCGCATGCGGCGCCCTGCGTGACGGTGACTGTGATCTCGCATTGGCCGGCGGGGCGACGATCATGTCGACACCCGGCGTGCTGATCGACTTTTCGCGCCAGCGGGTGCTGTCGCCGGACGGCCGCTGCAAGGCCTTCGCGGCGGCGGCGGATGGCATCGGCCTGAGCGAAGGCGTGGGGATGCTGATGCTGGCGCGGCTTTCGGTCGCCGAGGCGCGGAAGCTGCCCATCCTGGCGGTGATCCGAAGCAGCGCCGTCAATCAGGACGGGGCGTCGAACGGCCTTACGGCGCCGAACGGAAGCGCCCAGGTGCAGGTGATCCGGCGGGCCCTCGCGAAGGCGGGGCTGCGCGGACGTGACGTCGACGTGATCGAGGCGCATGGAACCGGCACGACACTGGGAGACCCCATCGAGGCTCATGCCCTGCTGGCCACCTATGGCGCGGATCGCAACGAAGGCGAGCCGGCCTATCTCGGTTCGATCAAGTCCAACATCGCCCATACCCAGGCGGCGGCCGGCGTGGCCGGCGTCATCAAGATGGTCATGGCCATGCGCCACGGCCGGATGCCGCTCAGCCTGAACATCGATGCGCCATCCGACAGGATCGCCTGGTCCAGGGGCGGGCTCGAACCGCTCACCGCCATGCGGGCCTGGCCGGAACGCGCTGATGGGCCGCGCCGCGCCGCCGTGTCGTCCTTCGGCGTCTCGGGAACGAATGCCCATCTCATTCTCGAAGCGAGCACGCCCGTCTCGCCGGCCACGCCACAGCCCGCAGCCCCTTCCTTCGCTCCGTTCATCTGGCCGGTCGCCGGCCGGACGCCGACCGCCCTGCTGGCGGCGGCGGCACGGCTGCTGGATCATGTCCGCAGCCGGCCGAGCCTCGACGCAGCCGCCGTGGCGCGCACCCTGGGCATGTCGCGGGCGGGGCATCCGCATCGCGCGGCGATCTGGGGTGGATCGCGTGACGCGCTGGTGGAAGCGCTGGAAAACCTCGTCGACGGCCAACTACGTCCGCGGATCGCCCGATCGGCCCAAGCCGTGGCGGAGCGCCGGGGCAAATTGGTGTTCGTCTTTTCCGGTCAGGGGTCGCAATGGCCGCGCATGGGAATGGCGCTGGCGACGATGCCGGCGTTTCGCGCGGCGCTGGATCACATCGATGCGGCGTTGCGCCCATTCACCGGCTGGTCGGTCATCGACGTCCTCGACGGAGCGCCGGACGCGCCATCGATGGAGCGGGTCGATGTCGTTCAGCCGGCCCTGTTCGCGGTCATGGTCGCGCTCGCCCGGCTTTGGCGGTCGCTTGGCATCCTGCCCTCCGCCGTCATCGGACATTCGCAAGGCGAGATAGCCGCCGCCCATGTCGCCGGGATCCTCGATCTGTCCCAGGCGGCGAGGATCGTGGCCGTCCGCTCGCGTGTCCTTCACTCCGCGGACAAGGCACGCGGCGCCATGGCGAACCTGTTCGTTTCGGAGCCGGATGCCCGGGCGCTGATCGCGCCATTCGGCAACGAGCTGGTGTTGGCGACGTTCAACGGTCCCCGCGCTTTCGGGGTTTCCGGGACCGCGGAAGCGATCGACGCCCTCGTCCGCCACTGCGCCGACACCGGCGTCACGGCCAAGCGCATCCCCGGCAATGTCGCCCCTCATTGTCCGGCCTTGGAGGACCTGCGGTCGGAGCTGCGCGGGCTGATCGGTCCGATTACGCCGAGCGCGGGCGAGATCTCCTTTTACAGCACCGTCGACGGGCACTCTCCGGGCAAGCCGACGGATGGCGCCCTGCTCGACGCGGACTATTGGTGCGACAATCTCTGCCGCCCGGTCAGATTCTCGGACGCGGTCGCCGCCCTCGCCTCACAGGATCCGACGCTCTCCCACCCGTCCTTCCTCGAATGCAGCCCCCACCCCGTGCTGTCGCCATTGATCGAGCAATGCGCGGGAGACGGCGCGGCGGCGATCTCCACCCTTCAGCGTGGGCGCCCCAGCCATGACTGCCTGGCCGAAGCGGCGGCACGGCTCTATGTCGCGGGACATCGGCCCGACTGGGCGGCTCTGTATCCCGATGCCGGGGTCGTCGATCTGCCGACCTATCCATTCGAACGGCGGCGGTTCTGGATCGATGCGGAGAATGGCGCCGACGTGGCGGCGGCCGGGCAGCGTGTCGCAAATCACCGGTTCCTTTCGGCGGTCATCGACCTGCCCGACGACCAGGGCATGCTGGCAACCGGGACGATCGGCCTGGCGGCCAACCCATGGCTGGCCGATCACGCCGCGGCGGGCGTGGTGATCCTGCCGGCCATGGCCTACCTCGACATCGTGTTCCAAGGCGCGATACTCGCGGGGGGCGGGCCGATCGCGGAATTGACCATACCCGCGCCGATGCGGCTGGCTCCGGAGGCAACGCAGGAATTGCGATTGAGGATCGGGCGGACGGAAGCCGACGGCGGTCGCCCGTTTCTGCTCCATGCCCGTCCGTCCGGCGGACAGGACAAGGAGCAGACCGCCTGGACGCTTCATGCCAGCGGCCATCTGGCCGCACCCGGTGATCCCACGACCGCCGCGACCTTGGACGTCTGGCCACCGCAAGGCGCGGAGGCGTTGGACATAGCGGCTCTGCGCACCCGCCTCGACGCGGCCGGCTATGGATATGGGCCGGCCTTCCGCGGACTCGAGCGCGCCTGGCGGCGCGGCACCGAGACGTTCGTCGAGGCCAATCTGCCGGAGGGGCTGTCGGCGGCGGATCATCTCGTCCACCCGGCGTTGCTGGACACCGCGCTGCATCCGATCGCGGTGCGGTCATCGGCGGAACCGGAGTCGCTTCGCTTGCCGTTCTCGATCTCCGGCGCGCGGTGCCGGGGACGCTGCGGCAACCAACTGAGGGCGCGCCTCCGCGAGACCGACGCCGGTGCGATCGAGGTCGTCGCATTCGACGCCGATGGCGTCGCGGTGGTCGAAATCGGCGGGCTGATCCTACGCGAGGTGAACGCCGACGGCTTGCGACGGCTTGCGGCGCCGACTCCCGGACAGGATGATCTACTGGAGATGGTCTGGACACCGCTCCAGCCCGATGGCGCGCCGTCCCTTCCAGCGACTGCGGTGGTCGGGACCGCCGGAATCGGATCGGCGCTGAGCGTGTTTCCACACCATGCCGACTTTCAGGCACTGGGCATGGCGGTCGCCGACGGTGCCGCTTGCCCGGATCTGGTCGTTTGGGAGGTCGACGCGACCGAACGGCCTGAGGACGGGCGGACACCGGCGACGCAGGCCCGGCTGGCGTGCGTGGCGGTGGTGGCGGCTCTGCAAGGCTGGCTGGCGGACGACCGCCTGTCGCAAACCCGCCTGCTGGCCGTGACCCGGCGGGCCGTGGCGGTGGAGCGCGACGAGGCGGTCGACATGGTCGCCGCGGCGACATGGCAATTGCTGCACAGCGCGCAGACTGAAAATCCCGAGCGTCTGATCCTGCTCGACGTCGACGCACCGCTCGCCAGCGGGGAGCCGGTCGCAAGACTCTGGAAGTCGGGCTGCGGCCAAGCGGCGCTGCGTGGCGGCACCCTGTCCCGTCCGTCGTTGCGCCGGATCGCCACCCAGCTGGCATTGCCGCGAACCTCGCACTGGCGGCTCGATGTCGACCCATCGCTGGGCCTTGACGGCCTCATGATCCGCGAGGCGCCCGAGGCGGCACGCCCACTCGCCGCCGGGGAGATCCGCATCGATGTTCGGGCCGCCGGCTTGAATTTCTACGACACCGTCTACGCACTCGGCCTGATTCCGCTGCAACAGGCTTTTGGCGCCGAGGCGGCCGGTCTGGTGGTGGAGATCGGCCCCGGAGTGACCCGGATGGCCGTGGGCGACCGCGTGATGGTCATGGCGGAGGGCGCCTATGGTCCCGTTCTCGTCGCCGACCAGCGTTTGGCGATCCGGATCGACGACCGCTGGACCTTCGCCGAGGCCGCGGCGATCCCGGCCGCGTTCGTCACCGCGTATCGCGCGATCACCGAGGTGGCGCAGGCGCGGGCCGGCGAAAGGATCCTGATCCATGCCGGCGCCGGCGGTGTCGGTCAGGCCGCGATCCAGATCGCACGCCACCTCGGGCTCGAGATCTTCGCAACCGCCCACCCCTCGAAATGGTCGGTCCTCAAGTCGCTCGGTCTGCGGGACGATCATATCGCGAGTTCCCGCAACCTGGATTTCGCAGCGGCCTTCCGCGCGGCGACGGGTGGAGCGGGCATGGACGTGGTGCTCAATTCACTCGCCGGCGATTTCACCGACGCCACGCTTGACCTGACGGCAGAGGGGGGGCGGATCGTCGAGCTCGGCAAGTCGGACATCCGGTCGGCGGACGATCTCGCCCGCAGCCACCCCCATCTCTCGTATCGCCACCTCGATGGCCGCGGGGTTTTCGAGCCGGATCGGACAGCCGAGGTGCTCGACGCCTTGTGGTCGATGTTCGAGGCGGGCGCGATCGGTCCCCTGCCGGTCGTCGCCTATGACGTGCGCGAGGCGAAGGCCGCCTTCCGCCTGATGCAGTTCGGCCGGCACACCGGCAAGATCGTGCTGACGATCCCGCGGGGTCTCGATCCGGCCGGTTCGGTGCTGATCACCGGTGCGACAGGCACGCTGGGCGCCCTGCTGGCGCGGCATCTGGTCGAACGGCACAATGTCCGCTCGCTGGTGTTGGCGAGCCGCACCGGCCCGGCGGCGGATGGTGCCGATCTGCTGCGGCGCGATCTGGAGGCGATGGGCGCCAATGTGAGGATCGAAGCCTGCGATGTGGCCGATCCCGCGTCGCTGGGGCGCCTGCTCGAACAGGTGCCGCCCACCCACCCGCTCACCGCGGTCTTCCACGCCGCCGGCGCCTTGGCGGACGCAACCATCGGCCGCTTGACACCGCAGAATTTCGAGGATGTCTTCCGTCCCAAAGCCGATGCGGCATGGCTTCTGCACGAGATGACGCGCGGAGCGGATCTTGCCGCCTTCGTGATGTACTCATCGACGGCGGGGACGCTCGGGAATCCGGGTCAGGGCAATTACGCCGCGGCCAACGCCTTCCTCGACGCGCTCGCCAGAACGCGGCGGCGGGCCGGTCTCGCCGGCCTCGCCGCCGGCTGGGGCTGGTGGCAACCGAAGTCCGGCATGCTCCGCTCGGAAGGGACGGCCGACGACGCGCGGATCGCCCGGTCTGGACTGGCGCCGATTTCCGCAGACCATGGGACGGCCCTGCTGGATGCAATGCTGGCCTTGCCGCATGCCGCCGTCCTTGCTTCACCGGTCGATTTGGAAAGATTGCGGGCCAATGCCCGGCTGGGCTCGATCCACCCGCTGTTCGCGGCGCTGGCCGGCGCGACCGGAACCGGGGACGCGGCTTTGGCCGCAGGAGCCGGGGCGCTGCGGGCGCGGCTGGCCGGGAAATCGCGGAAGAGGCAGCTGGACCAGTTGCGCGATCTGGTCCGCGAGCATGCGGCGTCGATCCTCGGGCTGACGGATCCGGCTTCGAGCCTGGGCGACACGCCGTTCCGCGATGCCGGGCTGGATTCTCTCATGGCCCTCGAACTGCGCAATCGCCTGAGCTGGTCGACCGGGCTGAGGCTTCCGGCGACACTGGTCTACGATCTGCCGACCCCCTTGCTGCTGGCGGAGCATCTGAGGACCGCGCTGTTCCCGGCCGGAGACACCGGCAAGGCCGCCGAACGGCCCTCGGGCATCGATGAGGACGCCCGTCTGCGTGAGATTCTGGGAAGCTTGACGACGGGCCGTCTGCGCGCGGCCGGCCTGCTCGAACCGCTGCTGCGGCTGGCCGGCATGGAGGACGGCACGCCGCCGCCGGCCGAAACTCCGTCCGAGACGAAGATCCGTGCGGCCAGCGTCGATGAACTGCTCGATCTGGCCCGGATGCAGGAGGAGATCGAATGACCGATCCGACCATGGACTCACTTGAGAAGATAAGCGAAGCATTGCGCCGCAGCCTGCTGGCGAATGTCCAGTTGCGCCGACGCAACGAGGCGCTGCTTCAGGCCGCGAACGAGCCGATCGCCATCGTGGGCATGGGCTGTCGTCTGCCGGGCGGCGTGACGACACCGGAGGAGTTGTGGCGGCTGGTCTGCCAGGAGGTCGATGCGATTGGTCCCTTTCCGGGCAATCGGGGATGGGATCTCGACCGGCTACTGGCCGAAGATGCCGGGTTGAAGGAAACACGGGGATCTTGGAAAGGCGGCTTTCTGCACGATGCCGGAGAGTTCGACGCGGCGTTCTTCGGCATCTCGCCGCGCGAAGCCCTGGCCATGGATCCGCAGCAACGGCTGTTGCTGGAGGTCGCCTGGGAGACGATCGAACGCGCGGGCATCCCGCCCAGGACATTGCACGGAGAGCCGGTCGGGGTTTTCGTCGGGGCGACGATGCAGGGCTATGTCCCGCCCGTCGATCGCCGGGTTCCCGAGATCGACGGCTACCGGCTGCAAGGCGGCCTGTGCAGCGTCGCATCCGGCCGCCTGGCCTACAGCTTCGGGTTCAATGGCCCGGCGATCACCATCGATACGGCCTGCTCTTCCTCGCTCGTCGCGATCCACTTGGCGATGCAGGCGTTGCGGGCCGGTGAATGTTCGATGGCGCTCGCGGGCGGCGTGATGGTGATGGCGACGCCGGATGTCTTCGTCGAATTCATCCGCCAGGGCGGACTGGCCTCGGACGGCCGGTGCAGAGCCTTCGCGGAGGAAGCCGATGGCACCGGCTTTGCCGAGGGCTGCGGGCTGGTGCTGCTCGAACGCCTCTCGGATGCGACCAGATCCGGACATCCGGTTCTGGCCGTCTTGCGCGGCAGCGCGATCAATCAGGATGGGGCCAGCAATGGTTTGACCGCGCCCAGCGGTCCGGCGCAGGCCAGGGTCATCCGGCGGGCGCTGGCGAACGCGGGGCTTGAGCCGTCGGACGTGGACCTGATCGAAGCGCACGGCACCGGAACGACACTGGGAGATCCGATCGAGGCGCAGGCGCTGATCGAAACCTATGCGCGGGATCGCGCGCCCGAACGGCCGCTGTGGCTCGGCTCGCTCAAATCGAACATCGGTCACGCCCAGATCGCCGCGGGGGTCGCTGGCGTGATCAAGACGGTGATGTCGCTGCGTCATCGCCGCATGCCAGCCACGCTGCACGCGGCACGGCCGACCTCGCGCGTCGCCTGGCCGCGTGACGCGGTGCGCCTCCTCAGCGAGGCCCGCGACTGGCCCGCGCCCGACGGCCCGCGGCGGGCGGGCGTGTCGTCATTCGGGATTTCCGGAACGAATGCGCATGTCGTGCTGGAGGAGGCCCCGCAGGAGGCCCACCCAACAGAGCGGATCGATCCCGACCTCGTCTCGTCGGGCTTCGTGTATGTCCTTTCCGCGGCGTCGGAGGCTGCTCTGCGGCATCGTGCCGCCCAGATCGCGGCCGTCCTGCGCGCTCCAGACGGGCCGTCGCCCGGAGCGGTCGGCGCGGCGCTGGCGCGGTCGGATTCGGGACTGGCCCGACGGGCCGTGCTGCAAGGCCGCGACCCCGCCGAGTTGCTGGCGGCACTTGATGGTCTGGCGACGAACGACGCCAGGACGGCGGGTGTGACCCAGGGGACGGCGGACGGTGGCCGCACCGCCTTTCTGTTCACGGGGCAGGGGGCGCAATGGGTGGGAATGGCCCGCGATCTGGCGAGCGCGTCACCGGTCTTCGCGGAAGCCCTGGACGCCGTCTGCCGCGCATTCGATGGGGAGCTGCCCCGGCCGCTGCTCGATGTGATGTGGGCCGTACCCGGCAGCGACACGGCGGCATTGCTGATCGGCACCGACTTCACCCAGGCCGCGACCTTCGCGGTCGAGGTCGCGCTCTATCGCCTCTTCGCCCGGTTCGGGCCGGTGCCTGACGCGGTCGCTGGCCATTCCATCGGCGAGATCGCGGCTGCCCATGTCGCGGGGGTCCTGTCGCTGGCGGATGCGGTGCGGTTCGTGGCGGCCCGCGGCCGGTTGATGCAGGAGTTGCCCGAAGGCGGCGCGATGGTCGCGATCGCCGCCAGCGAGGCGGAGGTGTCGGCCTCGCTGGCCGGCGATGCCGATCGCGTCGCCATCGCAGCGATCAACGCCCCGGGCGCGGTCGTGATTTCGGGAGAGGAGGCGGCGGTCGGCGCGATCGCGGCGCGATGGGCGGAGCTGGGGCGGCGGACAAACCGCCTTCACGTCAACCGCGCGTTTCATTCGATGCGTATCGATCCGATGGTCGATCCGTTGCGCGAGCTGCTGGAACAGCTGCGGTTCAACCCGCCGGAGATTGAGATCGTTTCGACCGTCACGGGAGATGTTCTGTCGGACGAGGACGCCGCATCGCCGACATATTGGGCGTCCCAAGCGCGTGCGCCGGTGCGTTTCGCCGACGCCGTCACGCGGCTGGCCGGGGCCGGCACGACGACATGGGTGGAGCTGGGGCCCGACGCGGTCCTGACGGCGCTTGGCCGCATGACGATCGGCGATGCCGCCCGGCCCCAGCCGGACACCATCTGGGCACCCACCTTGCGCCGCAACGCCGATGGCGTGCGCGGCGTGGTCACGGCGCTGGCGCACCTGTACGTCCGGGGGACCGCCGTCGCCTGGGACCAGATGCGGCAATCGGATGAATGGGCGACTCTGCCCGGATATCCTTTCGAGCACCGAACCTTCTGGCTGGCGACGCCGCCAGCCGACACCGGATCGGCCGCCGCCATCGATGCCGTCCGTCACCCGATCCTGACGCATCGCGTCGAGATCGCGGGCGAGGACGAGTGGTGCCTGTCGGGACGGGTCTCGACGGCCACGCTGCCCTGGCTGCGCGAACACGTCGTCGCCGGGGTTGCGACCGCGCCCGGCGCCCTGACCGCGGACCTCTTGCTGTCGGCGGGTCGGGAATTCGGCTGCCGGCAGGTCGAGAGCCTGGCGTTGCAGGCTCCCCTGGCGTTCCATGACGATGAGGCGGTCGATATCCAGCTCCATGTCCGCGCCGCCGACGAAAGCGGGCGGCGCGTCGTCGAATGCCATTTCCGTGTGCCGGCCGCCGAAACGCCGGGGAGCGGCGGTGTTTGGCGGCGATATGCTTCGGGTGTGATCGCGCCCGCC
Organism: Azospirillum sp. B510; assembly: GCF_000010725.1. Taxonomy (NCBI): domain Bacteria; kingdom Pseudomonadati; phylum Pseudomonadota; class Alphaproteobacteria; order Rhodospirillales; family Azospirillaceae; genus Azospirillum; species Azospirillum sp. B510. The sequence continues at coordinate 228,927 of NC_013855.1, forward strand.
GACGCCGAGGCACCGGCGGTCTGGCCGGACTTGGCGACTTGGCCGCCCGTGCACGGCATCCCGATCGACACCCAGGACATGTATGAGCGGCTGAACGAGATCGGTGTCGGTCTCGGGCCGGTGTTCTTTCGCGCGGAGGCGGCATGGCGTACGCCGGACGGCGTTTATCTCGAAACGGCGATACCGACCGCGATGGCGCAAGAGGCGGGCGGATTCGCGGTGCATCCGCTGTTGCTTGACGGCGGTATGCAGGCCGCGCTGATCGACTCGCTGACCGGCGGACCGCCGCGTGCGCGCATGCTGTTCTCCATCGGCGGACTGACCCTTTACCGCGGCCCGGCGACGATGGTTCGGGCGCATCTGGCGCCGTCCTCCGCGGCCGGGGCGGAAGCGTTGCGCATCAGCGACGGACAGGGTCGGCCGGTCGCGACGGTTCGATCGGTCGTCCTGCGCGCGGCCGGCGGGGACGGTGATGCGGCCGCCCTGCCCCTTCGGATGGCTTGGGAACCGCCGCAGGAGAGGCGCGGCGCCCCGATATCGTTCTGCGTGATCGGGGATGATCCGTCCCCGGGCGGGAATGAGCATGCATACCCGCGTTTTCCCGATCTGGCCGAAGCGGCGGCGGCGGCTCACGCATTCGACGCGGCGGTTCGGATTTGTCCGCGAGCTGTCCCTCCGGCAATCCCTCGGACGATGGAAGATGCCCCCGACCGCAGGGCCTGCGAGGTCGCCGCCGCCGTGCTGCGCGATCTCCAGTCCTGGATTGCCAGCCCGAACGCGGCATCCTGCCCGCTGGTCCTGGTCACCAGCGGTGTGGTGTCGGCCGCGCCTTCGGATGGAGCTGCGGCACTCGACCAGTCGGGCATCTGGGGATTGGTGCGGACCGCGCAGCAGGAGCATCCCGGCAGGTTCCTTCTGCTGGATCGCGACGATGACCCCAACTGGCGGACGCATCTGCCGGCGGCGGTCGCGCTTCTGTTGGGAGGCGAGCCGTCGCTGGTGTTGCGGGGCGGCGAGCTGCGCGTGCCCCGGTTGCGGATGGGCACCGACCCGGCGGCTTTGGCTCTGCCATCGGGCGACGGCGATTGGGCCCTGAAACTGCGCGACCGGGGAGCAGGCAGCCTTAACGATCTGATCCTGACGACCTCCGATCAACCCGCGCTCGCCGAACGCGAGGTGCGGGTCGCGGTGCGCGCGTCGGGCGTGAACTTCCGGGACCTTCTGATCACGCTCGGCACCTATGCCGAAGCCGCGCCGCTGGGCTGTGAAATGGCCGGCGTGGTGGTCGCCGTCGGACGGGGGGTGACACGCTGGCAGGCCGGCGACCGGGTGCTGGGCATGGGTTGGGCCGGCACGATCGGCCGCCACGCCACCACCGACGAACGCAACCTGATGCGCATCCCGACCGGTTGGACATTCGCCCAGGCGGCGACCGTGCCAAGCGCTTTTCTCACCGCGTGGCAGGCGCTTGTCGAGACCGCCGGTCTGCGCCGCGGCGAGCGGGTGCTGGTCCATGCCGGGACGGGCGGCACGGGTATGGCGGCCATCGCCATCGCCCGGCATCTCGGAGCCGAGGTCTTCGCAACCGCGCACCCGTCCAAGTTCGCCATTCTGCGGCGAATGGGGATCGACGCGGAGCATTGCGCGTCGTCGCGCGATACCGCTTTTGAACGCGAGCTGCGGACCGCCTGCGGTGGACGGGGCATGGATGTGATTCTCCACGGGGGGGCGGACGAGATCGGCACCGCTTCGCTCGGGCTGCTCGCACCGGGGGGGCGGATGATCGACCTCGCCCGGCGGGGCTCCTTGCCGGACGATGTCGAGAACGGCCGCGTTCCATTCACCTTGTCGACGGAACCGGATGCGATCGCGGGCAGCTTCTCAGCGATCGGGCCTCTGTTCGAGGCCTCGGCCCTCTCGCCGCTTCCGGTAACGGCGATGGACGTCCGCCATGCGCGGGAAGCGTTGCGCATGATGAGGGACGGGCGGCACATCGGCCGTCTCGTCCTTACCATCCCGCACGCGATCGATCCCGCCGGGACGGTGCTGATCACGGGCGGAACCGGCGGATTGGGGCGGCTGGCGGCACGGCATCTGGCGGTGGCGCATGGGGCAAGGCACCTTCTGCTGGTCAGTCGGCGCGGCGCGGCGGCACCGGAAGCCTCGACCCTGGCGGAGGAACTCGCGGCGCTGGGAGTCGAGGCGCGCTTCGCCGCTTGCGACCTGTCGGACGCGGAGGCGTTGAGCGAGCTGCTGGCACAGGCCGTGACGGTACGTCCGCTCACCGCGATCATCCATGCCGCGGGCACGGCCGAACCGGTCGATCTGACGGCGATGGAGCCGGCGCACATCGAGCGAATGATGAGAGGCAAGGCCGATGCCGCATGGAGCTTGCACAGGTTGACGCGGGACCAGGATCTGGCGGCGTTCGTGCTCTATTCGTCGGCGGCGGGTGTCATCGGCCTGCGCGCCCAGGGCGGCTATGCCGCCGCCAACACCTTCCTGGATACGCTGGCCTTTCATCGCAGGCACGCCGGTTTGCCTGCCGTCGCGCTGTCCTGGGGGATTTGGGGCGAACGCTCGGCGATGGGCGAGGCGATCGGCAGCGACCATATCAGGCATATCATGGAGGCCGGGTTCGTGCCGCTGACGGCGGCGCAAGGATTGTCATATCTCGATACGGCAATCGGATTCGGCGCCGCGAGCGCGGAGCCCTTTCTCCTTCCGATGCATGTCAATCGCGGAGCGTCGAGCGGCGCCACCGGCCCGTTGCTGGACAAGCTGACGTTCAAGACCATGGGGACACCGCGCCCGTCCAAACCGACTCGGGAACTGGCGCGTCTGAGCGGGGATGCCCGGCGAGCGCATCTGCTCGGGCTGATCAATGAACACGCCCAATCCGTCCTGCACAGCGACGCGGGGCCACTCTCTCCCACCACGCCTTTCCGGTCGATCGGCTTCGACTCGCTGACCGCGGTGGAGATGAGCAACCGCCTGTCACGGGCGACCGGTGTTCCCCTGCCACCGACGGCGGTCTTCGATTACGGTACGCCCGGCGCGCTGGCCGATCATCTCCTTGCCCGCTTCGATGACAAGGGTCCGGTCGCGGAGTTGGTCGGCCCGACGGGCGCGGCGGCACCGGGCGGCGAAGGCCCGAACGGCGGCCTGGGCCGGCTCCTGCGCGATGCGATCCTGAGCGGTCAGGCCGTTGCCGGCCTGAAGGTGATGGAGGCGGTCGCCGCGCTCCGCCCGCGGTTCGCCGAAGATGCGGCGAAGGAGCATGCGGAAGCCGCCGTGTGGCTTCGCAGCACGGGGAAGGACAGGCCGCTGTTGGTTTGCGTCAACTCCTTCATCCCGGCGGCCGGTGACCTGACCTATCAGAAGCTGAGCGGTGTCCTGGGAGCGGACCATGACGTCGTGGCGATCTCCCTGCCCGGCTATCGACCTGGGCAGGCATTGCCCGGGACGGGAGCCGCCGTCGGTGCGGCGCTCGCCGAATCGATCCGCGCGTGCGCCGGCGCCCGGCGCTTCACGCTGGTCGGCTTTTCGACCGGCGGCCTGGCCGCCCATGTCGCGGCCCAAGCGCTTGAAGCTTGCGGGATGACGCCGCTGGGCGTTGTGCTGATCGATACGTTCCCCCCCGGCGTGATGACCGACGAGTCCCTGTCCGCGGTGCTCGGCGACTGGGCCGCCGCGCCCGGCACGTTCTGGTCGAACGAGGATGACGGGCTGAGCGCCATGGCGTGGTACCTCACGCTCTTCACCGGCGACTGGCGCCCCGCAACCCTCTCCGCGCCAACCTATCTCGTGCGTGCCGACCAGCCGGCCACATCCGTCGAGCAGGATGATTGGGCAGGGCGGTGGCCCGGCCTGCGCGCCTGGTGCTGGACGCCGGGGAGGCATTTCACACTCCTGACCGAACATGTCGCCGACAGCGGGCGCGCCATCCGGACCCTGCTCGCCGGGGCGGGTGTCAGCCATGCCCCCAAGGTGGAAGGAACGACGCAATGAATATCGCGGCCATCGGGACATGGGTGCCCGAGGAGAGGGTGGAGAATGCGCAGAAACTCGCCATGTTCGGCATGGACATGGAATTCCTTGAGACGAAGCTCGGTTTCCTGAGACGTGCGAGGAAGCCGGACGGCATGTCGGCCAGCGACATGGGGGTAAAGGCCTTCGAGGATCTCGAAGGCAGGACCGCCCTCGACCGGTCGGCCATCCAACTGCTCGTGGTCGTGACTCAGAATCCCGATCGTGTGATCCCGCACACGGCGGCGATCATCCATGAGAAGCTCGGGCTGTCGGGGCATTGCGCAACCTTCGACATATCGCTGGCTTGCTCCGGATACCCGCATGCGCTGGCAGCGGCGAGCGCCATGATGAAGGCGTATTCGATGTCCTGCGGCATCATCGTCACCGCCGATCCCTATGAGAGGGTCATCGATCCGAACGACCGCGGCACCTCGATGATTTTTGGCGACGCCGCGACCGCGACCTTGCTGCGGCAGGGTCCAGGCTATGCCTTGCGCGACGTCAGCTTCGGGACGGTGCCGGGCAGCAACGGATGCCTCTGGTCCGACCCTCACCTCGCGATGAACGGACGCGAGGTCATGTCCCATGTGGCCCATGAAGTCCCCGATGCGATGCGGACCATGTTGGGCCGCCACGGCCTGACGCCAGCCGACATTCCATTCGTGGCGATCCATCAGGCATCCCTGCATGTCGTCGAATTCGTGCGCACCAAACTCGGATTGGCGGAGACCGTCGCTCCGTTCGAAGCGGCGAACAACGGCAATTCCGCCTCGTCATCCATCCCGTTGCTCCTGAGCTCCCGGATCAACCAACGACTGCATGAGCGCGTCGCGATGTGTGCGTTCGGGGCCGGCTTCTCCTGGGCGACGGCCATGATCGAACTCGAATCGGAGGTAACCCGAGCATGACCAGCCAAGATCACGTCGTCACATTGATTTCAAAGAATTTCCCGATCGTGAAGACCGACAGACTGTCGTTCTCGGAACCGCTGGAGGGGCAAGGCCTCGACAGTCTCGACCTGTCGACGTTGCTGTTCGCCGTCGAGGAGGCCTTCGGCAGGCGCATTCCGACCGATCGCGTATCCAGCTTGCGAAGCATCGACGACATCGCCGCCTTCATCGACGAGAGCTGAGGCGAGCCGCCCTCCAGCCGGCTCATCGTGAGGAGCTCACGCTATGGAAAAGAGCATAATGGTCGACGCCTGGGTTCTCAGCAGCCCCGACGCCGGCCGAAAGCCGAAGTTCGCGCGACAGGCATACAGCTTCACTCCCCTCGCGCCCGACGAGGTGCTGGCCGAACCCCTGTTCGGGTCCTGGGAAGGCAATATGGGACACGCGTTGACAGGGAGCCCGATGGACCTGTGCGCCCGCCGTGGCGAGGACGTGATCGTGCTCGGCAATTCGGGGGTCGTGCGGGTGCTGAAGTCGGGCACGGCGGTCGGGGATCTGCGCGAGGGAGACCTGTGCCGGGTCTATTGCGCAGGCGAACTCGACCCGGCCGGCTATCCCATCACGATCATGGGCTATGACTGTCCGGGGACCATGGGCGTCCTGGCGCGTCAGGCGAAATTCAAGCGTCGCCAACTGGCCCTCCTTCCGTCGGGCGGCGACATATCGCTGGCGAGTTGGGCGGCATTCTCCCTGCGCTATGTCAGCGCCTATTCGAACTGGCTGCTCGCGGCCCGCGCCTGGCGGATCCAGATGGGGCATGCCTATCCCGCGGGGTGCGACGTCTTCGCCTGGGGTGGCGGCGTGGCGTTGGCCGAACTGGAACTCGCGGCGGCGGAGGGTTGCCGCGCCACGCTTATAACGTCCAAGGACAAATACCGGCGCCATGCCCTTGCCCGCGGGATCGGCGTCATCATGCGGGGAGGCGCGGCCGATCCGGGAGCAGCCGACACCCTGGGACAGATCATGGATCGGACCGAGGGACGGGGCGCCGCGATATTCATCGACAACATCGGCGCGGATTTCCGCGTTACGGTCCGCGCGCTGGCGCGGCAAGGCGTGATCGCAACCTGTGGATGGCGTGACGGCATGACCTTCCCGCTGGTGCGCGCTTCGGAATGCATCAACCGACATGTTCACGTCTTCACCCACTACGCTCACGCTCGCGAAGCCGAGGATGCAGTCGCCCTGGCCAGGTCGATCGCCTGGTATCCGACGATCACCAGCCCCGTATGGGCATGGGAGGAGATCGGAGACCTTGCCGACGCATATGCGCGGGGCGAGATCGAAGATTATTTCCCGGTCTTCGCGGTAAACGACGCATGACGGCGGCTCTTGCGGATCGACGCCGTACACGATCGCGGCGCGTTAGCCACTGAATGCCGACGAGTTCCCAATCAAGCCGACACGAAGCCATCCACGATCAAAGGACGATACCGATGACCAATTGGGATCAGGACCGATCGATCCTCAGCCGTTTCAAAAGGGTTGTCGAACATCAACCGGACACGCCCGCGCTGCTTCTGACGGACAGTGAGATGAGCTATCGGGCGGTCGGGGATCTCGCGACCCGGATCGCCAGGGGACTCGCCGCGTTCGGCGCGCGTAAAGGCGACCGGATTGTCGTCAGCCTGGGCAATCGTGTGGAGCTCGTGCCGATCTATCTGGCCTGTCTCCAAGTCGGCATCATTCTGTTCACCATCAATCAACGACTCTCAGATGGTGAGGCGGGCCGGATCCTGGCCGATGCCAGGGCGCGCTTTTACATCGGGGATCGGGAACAGTACGCAAAAATGGCCGAACTGATCGAAGGCCAGGCGACGATCGGCCATGCCTGGATCATCGATCTCCAGGCCGGGGACGCCCGATCGGATCATGTCCGTCCGTGGGCGGATTTGCTGGCGCGGCAGGCCGATATCGAAGCCCAGCCACAGGCCGACGATATCGCGTCGATCTTTCACACGTCGGGCACGACCGGCCGAGCCAAGGGTGTGGTCTATTCGCACGCAGCGCTGACCGCCGCCGCCGACCAGTTGTTCGGCATGTTCACGCCGACCCAAACCACCCCACCCGGATCGGGCTACACGCTCTGTACGATGTTCGACCTGATCGTACCGTGGAATATCGTGCTGACGCTGGCGGCCATGGCCCATGGTTGTGCGGTCGTCGTGGCGAGACACAATGACCCCCAGAGCATGCTTTCACTGCTGCGCGCCCGTCGCATCAGCTGGATCAGCGGTCCGCCGTCGACCTTTCAGGCGCTTCTGGATGCTGCCCAGGAGACCGCTGAACCCGCGCCGGATCTCAGCGCGACGAATTGCGTCGCGGGTGGCGATGCCTGCTCGCTCGAACTCAGTCGACAATTCCTGGCGAAGTTCGGATCTCGGATGCAGAGCTGTTATGGCCAGACGGAGATCGGGCCGGTGCTGTTTCAGCCCGACCTGATGGCTGCGGAAGTCCCATCGATCGGCTGGCCGATGCCGGGGGTGCAGGTGCGGATCGATGCTCCGGACGGCGAACCGGGCCCGTTGTTGCTGCGCGGCCCGAGCCTCGCCGTCGGCCTCTGGAAGGACGGCGAGATCGAGCGGTTCGATCCGGATCGCTGGCTTGCCACCGAGGATGTCGTACGCCAGCGCCCGGACGGTTGCCTGCTGTTCCTCGGACGTACCCAGGATCTGATCAAAATCGGAGGTTATGCGACATCTCCGCTCGAGCTTGAGCAGCATATCGGCCGTCATCCCGACGTGGCCGACGTGGTGGTTTTCAGCGTTCCCGAGCCGAAGCTTGGCGCGACGATCGTGGCGATGATCCAGCCCGTCGACGGAAAGCAGGTGACCTGCGAGGAGCTCTCCGTATTTCTGACCGGAACCATTGCTCAATACAAACATCCGCGAGCTGTCGTGAATGTCGAGCAAATTCCGGTTATGGGAAATGGAAAACTCGGACGAAAGCGGCTGTCGGACGACTATATCGCCGCCCGTTCGAATCGGTAAAGCGATAACATCAGAGATCTTCAATTCCAGAAATTGTGGAGTTCTGCCATGACTGCCTATCTGATTGGACAGATGCTTGTATCCAACTGTGAACAATACGAAGTCTACAAGGCGATGTCGACAGAGATCGTCAAGCGGTTCAACGGCCGGTTCCTGACCCGTGGCGGTGAGAAAGTGGCGCTGGAAGGCGAGGTCGAGGCCCGCCGCGTGGTCATCGTCGAGTTCCCCTCGACGGAGGACGGGCGGCGTTTCTACGATTCGGACGCTTACCGTCAAGCACGATCATTGCGCGAGGGGGCGGCAAGCGACATCCAGCTGTTTCTCGTTGCGGGATTTGAACCGTGAAGTGGTTTCTTCGACGGCATTAGAGTCTGATTCGAAAATAATCAGAACTGTATCAACGCCTTGCGATATGGTGAACGAAGAGTTGAACGGATACGATGAAGCACCATGCGGTAGCGGAAGCGATGGTGTGTTCGAAGTCCTTTGCGAGCCGTCGGTTACGGTTAAGCCATGCCAGGGTACGCTCCACGACCCAGCGCCGGGGCAAGACCTCGAAGCCTTTGGCTGTGTCGGATCGCTTGATGATGTCGATGGTCCATTTTCCGATCCGGCGCAGCGCCTCTTTGAGCTTGTCTCTGGCATAGCCGCCATCGGCGAAGACGTGCCGCAGCCATGGGAAGGGTTTGACGATTTCGGCGAGCACCAGCGGCGCGCCGTCACGATCCTGGATATCGGCGGCGTGGATCACGGCATGGACGAGATTGCCCTGGGTGTCGGTGAGGATATGGCGCTTACGCCCCTTGATCTTTTTGCCGGCATCATAGCCGCGTGGACCACCGGCTTCCGTGGTTTTGACGCTCTGGCTGTCGATCACGCCGGCACTCGGGCTGGCTTCGCGCCCCTGTGCCTCACGCATTGCCATCAGCAGAACATGATTGAGCGTGAGCCAGAGGCCGTTGTCGCGCCACAGGTAGAACCAGCGCCGCACCGTCGAGACCGGCGGAAAGCAGGGCGGCAGCATCCGCCACGGCAGGCCGCCGCGAAGCAGGTAAAGGGTCGCTTTGACGATCCGGCGCAGCGGCCATTTACGCGGACGCCCTACGGAGGACGCGGGCGGGAGCAGCGGTTCCAACAAAGACCATTCAGCATCAGTCAAATCGCTTGGCAAAGCCAGACCGCTACGGGCATGAAGAGCGCGGGTGGTATCAGTCCACATCGGGGATGCACGGTTGTTTTTGGCGAAAACCCTGAATCACCGAAAGGCCACGCTGTCAAGATAACCGACTGATACCACTCAACTTATAGCGTTGTGCGTTTAATATGAAACGCACAACGCTATAGCTTTATGTCTGACGATCGGATTCACGCTTCAAATCGATTCCGATTTTACGCGATCCGATCTAATTTCGGATCAGGCTGTAAGGCGGGAGCGGTACGAGGGTAAGGTTTCCCGGCACGGCGAGGTCGCCGCTGGTATGCCAGCCCGCCCCGTCGATCACCACGGCGGCATGGGCGCCGGGAGCGACGGTGCGGCTGATCTCCTCCAACATGAGGGTCATCGCCTCGGTGTTGGCACGCGTCATGACGATGGCGGCCCCAGTGTCGCGCGCAGGGCAAACCGCGCCGAAGAGATAAGCCGACTTGAAGCGATGATCGCGCACGGCGCGCGGTCGGCTGCCGCGCGGCGCCCACCGCCGGGTCAGGGTGCCTTTCTGGCCGATGCGAGCCTCGTCCTGAAACCAGACCTCCACGGTGCTCGCCTCGGGGTGGTCCTGTTGGATGGCGGCGAGGCGGTCGGCGAAGTTTTTTTAAACGCCTCCTGGGCCGGTGCGTCGGTCTTGGGATGGATCGGGCGCGGGGTGAGAAAGGACAGCTTCATCCGGTGCAAGCGATCCTGCATGCCGGTGCGGCTGTAGTCCGCCCCGAAATGCCGGAGGGCCAGGTCACGGATGTGCCGGACCCGGTATTCGATGACGCCGTCCCGCTCGACGTCGGGACCGGCCGCGATCAAGTCGGCCAGTTCCGCTTCCAGGGCGCCGGCCGGCAGCGGCGGCCTGCCGCTGCGCGCCCGATCCCGCAAGCCCTTCACACCTTCGGCGTTGTAGCGCAAGATCCAGTCACGCAGCGTCTGCCGGTCCATACCGCCCTGCCGCGCCGCTTCCTCCCGGATGATGCCATCCAGCGCCATGGCAATCGCCAAAAGGCGCCGGCAAACTCGACCATCGCTCTCGCCGCGGGCCAAGCGGCGCAGATCCCCGGAGGCCAGATCGCTGCGGATCCTCAGGGCGGCCATGGCTGTACTTCGCTCAATGGTGAATCCATCGACAGGGACTCACCACCGATGCCAAACCGCAACCCACGGCTGCCACGAGTCAAAAATTTCCGGCTCTGGCATCAGTCAGCGCACCGGTGCCCCTGTCGCCAGGTTCAGGCCCACCGGCGACGCCGACAAGGTCCAGGTCCTCTGGTAGAACGGCGAAGGATGGGGTGCATCAGGACCATTCGGCATCGCAACCATGCCGCTCGACCGTGCTCTCCAACACGTCGCAAATGAGCCTCACTTCTGGATACATGCCTGAGGCAAAATCGCAAATTGGGCAAAGTCCAGCTCAGAGGATGGGGCCTTCGGGAAACTCGGAACGGTTCACCCGTCGCTGTTCGCGCGCCGGCCGATGCCGGAAAGCTGGTTGCCGGCTCCATCGACGGGCTTGTCGGAGAAGCGCAGGAACCACGGTGACGAGTCGGACAATTCCGCCGTGCCTTGCGGCCGGGCTCGAGCGCTCGCCGGCATCGGCGTGATGCATTGCCGATGATGCCACATTAACCCAATCTTAGCCTGCCCTGCCGCCTCCTTCCAACGCTGCGTAGCGGCCGGGAGGCGACGGGTGCGGATCGATCTGATTGGACTGTGGCGCCGGGCGTCGCGCCGGCATCGCGCCATCTTGGCGCTGGCCACCGCTCTGCAAACCGCCGCGGCCATGCCGGCCCAGGCCGAACCGGCGCCGAAGGGCATCGCCGCCGTTCCATCGCAATGCCTGGACATGGCGGCGGTCGAATGGCAGGTGCCGGCCGACGCGCTGCGGCTGATCCTGGCGGTGGAACAGGGCGTGCCCGGCGCCTGCTCCGTCAACCGGAACGGCACCAAGGATTGCGGGCCGGGACAGATCAACAGCATCTGGTTTCCGGTGATCGCCGCCGGTCGCGTGCCGCCCGAGGTCATCCAGCAGGCCCTGACCGTCGACCCCTGCTACAACATCCGGGTCACCGCCTGGATCCTGCGGCAGGAGATCGACAAGGTGGGATGGGAGAATTTCTGGACCGCCGTCGGCAATTATCACAGCCGGACCCCGGAGTTCCACGCCCGCTATCTGCGCCGCGTCATCGAGGCGGCGAAGGCTCTGTCGATCCAGCAGCGCTAAAGCGACCTGCGCACCAACTCCACCTGCATGCTGACCTTGCCGCCGGGCGCGCAGGACAGGCCCATGCAGAAATAGGACAGCGTCATGTCCGGGCAGAAGGCCATCAGACCGGACGCATCGGTCAGCGAGGTCCGTTGGTCGACCGCCTCCGGCACAACAAGGCGCAAGCCGTCCGGTGTCACCGTCAACTCCCCGCCCATCCGGCGGGCGGCTCCCAGGCAGGCGGCGTCGGACCGGCTGCCGCCCTCCGCCACCGCGGCGCCCAGCAGATAGCTGCGGATATGCAGGGCGGCGCCGATGCCGGCGAACAGGACGCCGCAGATCGACAGGGCGATGCAGGTGGTCCGGGCTGATCCAGGGGCGAACATGGCGTCAGGATGTCATGGGATCACAGGGGCTGTCGCGCGATATGTTCGGCGAGCTGCAGGATCGGGATGATGGTCAGCCCGAACATGACGATGCCCGCCACCCCGACTACCACCACCGACAGCCCCCGCAGCACCGGCTCCGCCACCGAGACGGCATGAAGGTAGAGGTCGCGGTACTGCTCGGCCAGCGCCGACAGGCTCTGCGCCAGCTCGACGCGGTTCTCCGCGGCGGCGAGGGAGGCGCGGTCGGTGCCGGGCAGCGCCCGCATGGCGTCGGTCCAGGGCAGGCCGGCGGCGACCGCCCGCGTCGCCTCCTCCAGGTCGGCGGCCAGGGCGCCAGCGGGAGCGCCGTCCAGGGCCAGCCGCAGCGCCCGGTCGACGGGAACGCCGCCGGCGACCAGCAGCGACAGCTCCCGGAAGATGACATGGTGCTGGATGCCCAGCGCGATGTCGCGGTAGAGCGGGATCCGCATGACCAGCTGGTCCACCCGCCGCGGCGCCAGCCGCCGGCCGACGGTCGCCAGCCCGCCCAGCAGCGTCAGGCCGGCGAGCACCATGGCGACCAGCCCGGTCGTCAGGTCCGACAGCAGATAGACCCAGCCGACATTCACCTCCTCGCCCGCCCGCCGGAACACCTCGGTGTCGAGCAGGAGCGGTGTCAGGACGAAGGAGGTGCCGACCATCACCACGCCCGAGGTCATGACATAGAGCACCGCCAGCGCCAGCCCCGACCGGAAGCCCTGGCGCGCCCCGGCGATCTGCCGTTCGAAGTCGGCGGCGGTGCGCAGCGCCGCCGGCGTGCCCTCGCCGAAGCCGCCGGCCCGCACCAGCGCCACCAGCACCGGGGAGAAGCTGCGCGGCTGGCGCAGCATGGCGTCGGCGAGATCGTCGCCCAGCTCCACCGCGTCGGCCATGCGTTCGGCCGTGCGGCGGATTCGTCCGCGGAAGGCGGTGGCGATGCGGCGCAGCGCCTCCGCCAGACCGACCCGCGAGTCCAGCATGGCGGCGAGCCGGATGAACAGGATGTGCCGTTCGTTGCGGTCGAGCGGACGGCCCCAGCCGCCGACCTTGCGGCGGCGGCGCACCGACAGCACGCGGCCCCGGCCGCTGATGGCGTCGCGGGCGCGGCGTTCGTCCTCGGCCTCGACCTCGATGGAGCGGGCGCGTCCGCCGGCGACCAGCCTGACCTCGAACCACGCCATCGCCGCCGTCCCGTCAGTGCGCCGCCGGGCGGAAGACCGTCACGGTCGGCCGCAGGATCAGGAAAAGCGCGTCCTTGCTGATGTCCTGCGCCTGTTTGCCGATCCCCTTGTCGATCACACCGCGGGTCGCCGTCGGCTGGTTGCCGCTGAAGCCGCGGCTGTCGGTCTGAAGGCCGCCCAGCACCACCGTGTTGCCGGCGACCACCCGCACGATGTCGTTGAGCGCCTGCTCCTGCGTCACCGGCTGGGTCAGGATGCCGACCTGATTGCCGGCGTTCAGGTCGCGGAACTCGATCAGGTTGTTCAGCAGCAGGTTCAGGTCGATGGTGACGATCTGGTTGTCGGCGTCGAAATGCGGGGTCAGCTTGATGGTCAGGCCGGTCTGCACGGTGCCGGTCTGCGCCGAGCCGACGACGCCCGGCGAATTCAGCGCCGCATTGCCGGTCGCGGCGGTCGTGGTGCCGAGCCCGCCGACGGCGGTGACGCCCACCCCGGTGACATAGGGGATGGTCTGGCCGCTGCGCAGCGTTACCTCCGCCCCGGACAGGGTGTGGACCTCGACATTCTGGCGGGTGTCGGTGTTGCCGAACTTCGACAGGAAGGAGATGGCGCCGGCCACGTTGAACACGCCGCTGACCCCCAGCAGGGTGCCGGGGTTGGAGATGTTGACGGACAGCGGCGGCTGGGCCGCCGACAGCGTGCCGCCGACGGTGCCGTTGACCGTCGTCGTCCCGGTGGTGGTCGTGGTGGTTCCCGATTGCAGCCGGTTGAACTGCAAGGCGAGCGCGTTCCAGTCGAAGCCGCTGGCCGACTGGTCGGTCAGGCCCAGGCTGACCACCGCCAGCTGGATGCGCACCATCGCCATGTTGCGGTGCAGCCGGTCGATGTAGGGCTGGATCACCTCGCGGTAGACGGTGGGCGAGGCGGAGAAGACCACCTGTCCGCCACGCAGCGACTGGGTGATGTCGGTGGCGCCCAGCGTCTTCAGGTCGGTCATCACCGAATCGATGACCGCCTGGTTCTGCGGCACGGTGAAGGCGAAGCGGTCGCGGTTGCTGAGGAACAGCGTGCCGTTCTGCCACCAGGCGACCACCCCCATGCCGGTTTCCAGCACCCCGGCCAGATCGACGAAGCTGCCGGTGAAGGCGCGGACCGGCAGGGTCTGGCGCAGCATGGCCGCGCCGTCGGTGCCCTCGAACCGGGTGGCGACCGGCACGCCGGAATAGGTCATCATGCTGGTCAGCCGGTCCAGCGTGTTCTCGCCGGACGGGAAGCTGACGGAAATCCGCCGCGCCGCGAGGCTGGCCGGCAGCGGTTGGCGCAGGGATTGGGCGACCAGCATCCCGCTCCCCACCGGCACCTCGGTCACCGCCGGGGAATTGTCCTCGGCCAGGCGCTGCTCGGCGGCGGCGACCACGGTTTCGCGCTTGGGCAGGTCGCCGACCTCGGGCAGGGAGCATCCGGCGAGAGAACCGGCCGCCAGAACCCCCAGCGTCCCCAGTGCTGTCGACAGGAGACAGCCGGGCTTTCGGGAGCGGGTCATCTCGCGCATGTGGCGGGTCCCCCGGCGGTCGCCGGGAAGGCGCGCGGGTCGATCAGGAAGGGTGTGCCGGCGCGGTCCTGGAAGAAGGCCTGCCCATCGAGACAGCCGACGAAGGTGGCGCCCGACGGCACCAGCTCCGCCGGCGACAGGGTGGGCAGCGGCGGCAGCGGCGGCGCGCCGCCGGCCAGTGCGGTCCCCGGCCGGCGCCCTCCCGGCGGCATGGCCCCCGGCAAGGCTCCGGGAAGGGCTCCCCCCGCTCCGGGACCGGCCATGCGGCGGGCCAGCGCATCCTCGACGGCCCGTGGCAGGGCGCCGTCGCGCGCCCGTCCGTCGAGCGCGTCGACCATCGCCTTGGCCACCCGCTCCTCCAATCCGGAGACGGCGGTGTCGATGCGCTGTTGCAGGCGCCGCTCCAGATTGTCCTGGCGGTCCTTCGGCGGCAGGAACGGGCTCTCCTCCGCCAGAGCGGCGGCGGGGGACAACAGGACGGCCGGCAGGGACGCCGTCAGGCATGCCGCCAGCAGGGCGGTGCCGCAGGCCGCCCCCGCCAGCCGATCCGTCCTTGCGCCAAACCGGTCCGCCATCATTCCCGCCCGCTGGTTACGATCATCGCCATCCGGTCCGTCGGCCAATTCCATCCCCGGCGATACTCGCCGCCTTATGCTTGAGAATGGGTAAATCGGAGATCGTCCTTGGCATCAGCGGGCGCCCGCTATCTCGATGGTCCATTTGCCGTCGCGGTATTCCAGCTTGCTGACGTAATTGTCGGGGCCGATGGCGGCCAATGCCGCCTCCCACTGGCGATGAGGCATCTGGTCCAGCGTCAGCGCCTGGGGCTGCGGGATGCGGTGGGGCGACCAGTAATAGAGCCCGCCGCCGCTGGTCAGCAGGCCGAGCCCGGCGGCGAACCCGACCGAGGACAGCGCCAGCGGCACGGAAACCGGGGCCGAGACCCGCCGCATCCGCCGGGTCGCCCGGATGGTGCGCAGCCTCACCTGATCGGCGGTCACCCAGGGCGGGATCATCACGCCATAGGCGTTGCCGTCGACCGGCACCGTCGGCCGGATCGTCGCCATCTGAAGCTGGACCTGCCGGCTCTTGGCCTCCGGCAACAGCCCGCCGACCGGGCGCCCGTTGCGCACCGTCAGCTCGAACACCCGCCGGCCCGACGGCACCAGCGCGATGCCGCCGGGATTGGCGTCGAGCTCCGTCACCAGATCGGGCAGGAAGGAGCGGCCGGGGCCGCCCTCGTGAATTTCATAGAGGAAACCGGTCCAAAGCGGTTCGACCGCGTACCAGCAGCGTTCGGAACTTCCCAGCGTCCGCCGCGCGAACGACCGCGCATAGGCGAGGGCGTCGCGGCGCTCCACGCCTTCAAGGAACCCATACATGACATTGGTCGCGAGACCGCCGCTGCCCAAGAACGCCCCTGCCTTCCCAGCCGACTCGAAAGAGGTGACGACACCCCGGCGAAGCTACCACGCACGGATGGAACGCCACAGCATGTCTATGCCCCGCCGGTGCCCCGGTCAATGGCGGGGCGGAATTCCGGACCGACCGCTCCTACCGCGCGGCCCGCTGCATCCACAGCGTGGCGGCGACGGTTCCCGCCGGTTCTCCCCCGGCCCCGCCGCAGCTGCGCGTCACCTCGTAAAGCCCCTCCGGCCGCCGGTTGCCCAGGGAGGTCAGCGCCCCCGTCACCGGATCGGCCGCCGCCCCGCCGGAGAGCGGCCCGGACAGGCAGAACCACCGTTCCCCGCCCTGCGCGCCGTAGGACCAGGACAGCCCCGCCACCGCCGCCGGCATGGCGCCGAAGGCGGGAAACAGCGCCGCCTGCCACCCGTCGGCGGCCGGGGCGGCGGCGCCGCTGGCCTGCCGGCTGCGATAGGCGCCCTCCAAGCTGGAAAAGCCGGCATCCGCCTGGGAGGCGATGCGGCTTTTCGACATCGCCGATGGATTGACATATTGGATGCCGCCCGCCACCGCCATGCCCATCAGGGTCAGGGCCACGAGCGCCTGGATGATGTTCATGGCTGGGGGACAGTCATGGTTTCGGCCTCATTTCCTGGGGTTGGGTGCGGGCATGCGCTGCTCCACGCCCTTGGCCTCGCTGCCGAAGACGCGGCGCAGCTCCGCCGCCGTGGTGATGCCGGCGTGAAACTTGGCGACGGCATCCTCATAGAGCGACGGCCAGCTCCGCGCCCCCTTCGCCGCGGCGACCACCGCGGCGGGATCGTCGAAGACCGCGCATTCGCTGATCGCCGTCCGCCCGGCATAGCCGGCATTGCCGCAGGCCGCACAGCCGGCGCCGTGGCAGGACCGGCAGATGGTGCGGACCAGCGACTGCACCAGGACGCCGCGCAGCAGCGACTTGATGTCGTGGGCGGGAACGCCGAGATGGCGCATCCGGTCGATCGCCCCGTTCACCGATCCGGTGTGCAGGGTGGTCAGCACCATATGGCCGGTGTCGGCGGCCCGCATGGCGATCTGGGCGGTTTCCTCGTCGCGCACCTCGCCCAGCACGATCACGTCGGGGTCTGCCCGCATGAAGGTGCGGACGACCCGCGCGAAGTCGAGCTTCACCGCCGGGTTGACGTTGACCTGCCCGGTATAGGCCATGCGGTATTCCACCGGATCCTCGATGCTGTAGATGGCGCGGCCCAGCCGGTCCATCTCGCGCACGGTCGCGGTCAGGGTGGTCGATTTGCCCGAGCCGGTCGGGCCGCAGACCAGGCAGAGCCCATGGCGCCGGTTCACCGCGCGGCGCCAGTCGCCGGCATGGCTGAGGCCGAGCTTGTCCAGGTTGGGCTGCACCCGTTCGGCATCGAGGATGCGCATGACGATGATCTCGCCATCCACCGAGGGAACGGTGGTCACGCGCAGGTCGATCGGGCGGCCGCGATGCTCGATCTCGAAACGCCCCTCCTGCGGCAGGCGCCGTTCGGCCAGATCCATGCCGGAGCGGTCCTTGATCCGGGCGATGATGGTGGCGGCGCCGGCCGCCGCCGTCTCGTCCATCAGCCGGCGGATGCCGTCCACCCGCAGGAAGATGCTGCAAGTCTTGCGGCGCGGCAGGATATGGATGTCCGACGCCCCGGCCTCCACCGCGCGGGACACCAGCTGCTCCACCGGGTCGCTGTCCTCCAGCCCGGACTGGACGCGGCGGACGCGGTCCAGGAACTCGTCGAACTGGTCGGGGACGAAGCTGCTGAACCGCACCGTCCGGCCGGGGTAGTAGCGGGCCGCCACCCGTCCGGCCACCGCCTCGTCATGCAGCGTCGCCACATGCACCGCCTCGTCGCTGAGCCCGGTGACGATGATCGCATGGCGCTCCAGCAACGGCAGCGGGATCGGCGTGCCGCCCATCGCCTCCGGCGTTTCCAGCGCGGTCTCGTGGCTGATCTTCGCCTCGTCCAGGTCGGCGCGAGCGAGGAAGCCGTTCCGCACCAGGATGGCGCCCAGCGGTTCGCCGGTCACCCGCTGTTCGGCCAGGGCGGCGTCGAGGATGCCGCGGGTCACCAGCCCCTTGCGCAGCAGATAGCCGCCCAGCTCCTCGCGGAAGGCCGCGGATGGCTTCAGGACCGGCATGTCCAGCTCGCCCGGTTGGCGACCGACGGGAGGGTGGCCCCCGCTGCCGCGGCTCCGGAGGCGCCCCCGGAAACGGTTCTCACCCCGTCGCCCTGCGCCGGCTGCTGGGCGAACAGCGCGCCCTGGGCGCAGCGGCCGCCCGGCGCCGACCAGATGTGGCTGTTCGGATCCGCCACCGCATGCGACCCGCCGAGGTCGAGAATCCCGGCGCTGCCCGGCCGGGCCGTCGGGCCGCCGATGACGGAGGACTTCATCTCCAGCTGTCCGTTCTCGATGACGATGCCGAAGGGCGTGCCATTGTCCAGGGTCACATCCGTCCGGTCGAGGATGGCCTGCCCGCCGCCGCTACGCAACGCCGCCATCGGCAGGCCCCGGCCATGGACCTGGAGCAGGGGGCGCCGCGTCTCCGCCGTGAAGGTGACGCCGGCCCCCAGCGAGGAGACCAGCGCGCTGCGGCCGGCGCCGACCGTGACCTCGACGGCGGCATCGCGGAACAGGGCGGTGCCGCCATCCACCAGCACGCCGTCGCCACCAGGGGCCGACACCGCCAGCCGCCCGCCGGCGACGTCCAGCCGCGCATGGGCCACGCGGAGCCCGGCCGCCCGGTTGGTGGAGATGGCGTTGTTGCCGACAAAGCTCAGCCGGGTGCCGGGCAAGGCCTCCACCGGCATCTCGAAAGCGATATTCTCGATCCGGACATCGGTCGGCAGCCGCAGCGCCACGTCCGGCGGGTCGGTCGCCAGCACGACTCCGGCGCCTTCCCCCTTCAACACCAGACGCAGCGCCCGGCCGCCTCCCTCCGGATCGGCGGCCAGCGCCTGCACCTGTGCCGCCGGAAGCACATGGCGGCCGGGGGCGAGGCGCAGGATCATCGTCGCCGGCCGGGTCGCCTGCCAGTGCCCCAGCGCGGCCGACAGCGACATGGCGTCGGCGGCACTGGTCCCGGTCCCGTCGCCCTGGGTGGCCGGGGCGACATGGCGCGTGACGGTCGCCGAGGCGGCCAGGGCGGCGAGATCGGCGGATGCCCCGCGGGTAACGGCGACGGCGCTGCCCTCCGGAACCTCGATCCGGCCGTCGCTGAAGGTCAGGGCGGCGCAGTCCGGCAGGGTCGTCGACCCGATGGGCGGCGCCACGATCGCCGCGATCACCCCGGCCCGCGCCAGCTCCGCCGAAGGCGCGGGAGCCGCCGCCACATAGCCGCGCGCGCCGCTGGTCGTTCCCGCCGGCCAGGGTGCCGTCCGGATTTGCGCCGCCGCCCGATCCGCCGCCGGAGCGAACACGCAATAGCCATAGACCGCTCCCCAGGGCGTCCGGGTGCCGGGCATCAGCCAGCGCGGCAGGGTCCCGGCCGGTTGCGCCTGGGCCTTGGCGGCAGCCTTGCCGGTCGCCGCCTGGGGTTTCGCCGCCTGGGTGGCCGCTGCCTGGGTGGCCGCCGACGCCCCGGCCGCGGGGCGCGTCGGCGGATCCTCGGGCGCCGGCGGGCTCGCCACCCCGTCATTGTCGAGCACGCGCAGGTTGGCCTCGACCAGCGCCGCCAGACGGTGCATGTCGGCCATGCTCCGCTGCGCCTGACTGACCCGGTTGGAGGCCTCGACCATGGTGTAGGCGGTGTAGCCGGTCGTCGCCACCAGCGAGATGGCCATGATGGTCATCAGGATCAGCGATGTCATCGCGTGGCACCCTCACCGGAAGCGGCCCGCGGACCAGGCCCAAGATCGCATCCACTCTATCGCGCGGCGAGGCCGCGGACCATTCCGGTCGCCGCGGGGCCCGGAAATCGACACGAAAACGCCCCGGCCATTGGGGGCCGGGGCGCCACGATCAGAAATTATACGGTTCCGACGTCGCTTAGAACTTGTAGTAGGCGACGTACTTGTTGTTGTCACCGGCGATGCCGGTCACGTTGTTGAACGTCAGGGCCGTGGCCGTGGTGACCTGGACGCAGCCGAACTTGTAGCCGGTGAAGGCGGTGTTGAAGGCGGCCGGGGTCGCGACCGTCAGGGTCAGGCCGGTGCCGGGGGCGGCCAGCGTGCCGGTGGAGCTGATCTGGCCGCCGGCGCGGGCGATTTCCGTGCACTGGGACAGGGCGGTGGTGCCGAGAACCAGGAAGATGCCGCCGTTGGCGAAGCTGGTGAACTGGGTGACGCCGGTCGCCGTCGCGGTGTTGGTCAGATCCAGCGTGTAGGCGCCGGCCACACCGTTCCAGGTGCTGGCGATCGTCGGGGCGGTCGGCACGGCGGCGAGATAGCCGGTGTTGATCAGGTCGGTCTGCGTCGCCGCGCCCGACATGGTGGGGAAGGTCGCGCCCGCCGCGCCGAGGGTCGTGGTGTTGCCGTTGCTGCCATACAGCGTCCAGGCCGCGTCGACCTGAGACAGAGCCTGGATGATGCCGACCGCCGCGGCCTTGGGACCGGCGGTGGTGAAGGCGGACCCCACATAGAACACACCGGCGGCTCCCATCACCGCCGTAAGAGCGACCGAAATAATGACGGTCAAAATATTGAACATTTATTTCTCCTGGCGGGGCCGAATCACAGCCGATGGTTGCGCGATAGAAAATCCGCCCACCAGCCCATCCTGGCTCAGCAGACTTCAATCCGTCCGATTCTCTTCCTGCCCAGGTTCGTGGCAGAAGTGTTTATGAGGCGTTAATTCGGCCCATCCGTTGAGCTGGGAAGCCCTGCAAGACGACTTTGGCGCAAGGAATTGGCGTTGGGGCGATGTGGAGGGAGCGGAGGCGGCTCTGCGGGTATGCCATCCCTCCGTCCGCCTGCCTGACTCCGTCCCAGCCGAAGGCAGACTGTGGCAAAGCCACATTGCGACGATCCGCCTCATCGACCAAGCTTGCTCCCGGAAGACGAGACCGACGGACGGGGGATGGAGCATGGCCCTGCTTGATCGTGAAGACGCCGGTTCCAACGCCGGTGACGGCCCGATGGCCGGCGTGGACCGCCGGCTGTTGGTGGTGGCGCTGGTCCTGGCGCTGCTGACGCTGCTTGCCGTGCTGGACCAGTACCGGCCGACGCCGGGTTCGGCACCGCCGGTGGACTGGCGGTTGCCCAGCGTCGAACTGCCACGGGCGGTGCCGAAGGCTCCCGGCCCGCGCCCGGACGAGCTGTTAGGGGCGGACTGACCGGGGGCTCAGAACCGGATCAGGATCACGCCGAGGATCAGAGCGGCGGCACCCGCCAGGCGGGTCGGGCTGACAGGGTGTTGCGACAGCCCGAACAGGCCGAAATGGTCGAAGGCGAGCGAGCCGAGCATCTGGCCGACGACGATCAGGGCAAGGACGGTCGCCGCGCCCAGCCGGGGAACCATCAGGATGGCGGTTCCGATGAACAGGGCGCCGAACAGTCCGCCGGTCCAGGACAGCCAGGACGAGACACCGCCCACGCCCTCGGCCAGCCGGGGACCGGGGGCGGCCAGCGCTACCACCAGCATCGCCAGCATGCCGACGAGATAGCTGACGAAGCCGGCCCACCAGGGCGAGCCCAGCTCCACCCGCAGGTTGGCGTTCAGGACCTGTTGCAGGGCGACGCTCGCCCCGGCGCCGATGACCAGAAGATAGGAGGCGGTGGACAGGATGGCGGTCATGCCGGACTCCCCGGATGGCTTGCGGGGCCGCGAGGCGGACATTCCCGCGGCGGTTTCAAGCCGATGAATAGCAGGCCGGGACGATCCCGGTCTGGAACGGATGTGATCGTTGGGAGGCACCCATGGACAATACTGGCGCATCAGGCACTGGCGGATCGGGGCGCCGTCGGAGATGCTGTACCGGATATCGCGGACGGGGGTGTGTCATGGCGTCGTCGCTTCGGGTTCCCGGGAGCCTGGCCGAGAGCTTGGCCGAGAGGATGGGATTCGCCGGCGCCTGGCGGTATTGGCGTCCGTCCGGCAAGGGGATCGTTGAGCTCGGCATCGTCGAACTGGGTATCGTCCAAGGACAGGATGTGGCGTTGCCGCCGCATTTCCATGACGAGGACCAGCTGACTTTCGTCCTGTCCGGACGGCGCCGCTTCGTGATGGATGACAGGCTGTTCGACATCGGGCCTGGGGTGGGGGTGAGGATCCCGGCCGGCACGCCTCATCGATCCTTCTCTGAACCGGCGGACGTCGTCTGCCTGAACATCTACACCCCGCCGGGCACCTGTGCGGCGTCGGACCTGTTTTCCCGGATGGGGCGGCTGTGGCGGCAGGGAGGGATCGGCTGGCGGGAACTCGCGGCGGCCGTCGAGGACCATCGGTGCGGCCCGGCCATGCCGCCGTCTTCCGGGGGTGATTTCGGTTGGGACAGGGTGGGGGAGGCGGCCCGGCTTGCCGGCATGAGCCGCGAGGCCTTCTCACGCCGGTTCCGCCGGCTGCACGGCATGCCGCCGCAACTGTTCCGGCTGTCCGGAAGGCTGAACGAGGCGCGCCGCCTGCTGCGGGCCGGGCAGCCGCTCGCCGATGCGGCGGCGGAGGCGGGCTTTTCCGACCAAAGCCATCTCGGCCGCTGTTTCCGGCGGGCCTTCGGCGTCACGCCAGGGCAATACCGCCGCGGCCTCCTGCATGAGGGACTGCCATGAGGGCATCCGGGTCTATCGCCCGGCCGGCAGGCTGTCGCTCCCGTCGCCCAGCGGGCGCTCCATCATCACGCCGTCCAGCCAGCGGCCGAACTTGAAGCCCACCGCCGGCAGGACGCCGACGAGTCGGAAGCCGCAGGCGGTGTGCAGGCCGATGGAGCCCTGGTTGGCGCTGTCGCCGATCATCGCGATCATCCGGCGGTATCCCGCCGCCTCGCACCTCTCGATCAGCGGCGCCATCAGCGCCCGGCCGATGCCGCGCCGTCCCATGCCGTCGGCGACATAAACGGAATTCTCCAGCGTGAAGCGGTAGGCGCTGCGCGTGCGGTACGGCCCGGCATAGGCGTAGCCGGCCAGCCGCCCCTCGCACTCCGCCACCAGATAGGGCAGGCCGCGGGCCAGCAGGTCGCGGCGGCGGCGGGCCATCTCCGCCGCGTCCGGCGGCACCTCCTCGAACGACGCGGTGCCGTGCGACACATGCTGGGCATAGAGGGCGGTGAGGGCGGGAATATCGGCGTCGGTGGACGCGCGCACCGTGATGACGGGCATGGGACTCAGCTCCGGTGAGGACGGTCGGCGGGAAGAAGAAGGGCGCAGACGGCCGCCAACCCGCCGCCGACGCCGAGAAGCGCGAACCCCCAGCCCCATCCGGAGCCTGCGGCACCGCCGGCATGATCGAGCACCAGCCCGACCGCCAGCGGTGCCGCGCCACCGGCGCCGAAGCCCAGGATGGAGCGTACGGCGAGCGCCGCCCCCAGGCTGCCCGGCTCGACCGATTCGGTCATCGCCGTGGACAGCACCGGCGAGTCGCCCAGCGCGGCGAAGCCGTAAAGCGCCGCCACCGCCAGCACCATGGGCAGCGGCATCCCGTCCAGCCAGCCGATCGAGACGGAGCAGGCGGCGCCCAGCAGCCCCATCGCCACCAGAACCGCCCGCCGGCCGAGCCGGTCCGAGGCGCGCCCCATCAACAGCGACGACAGGAAGCCCGACAGATGGATGGCCCCGGCGATCCACAGACCACGCAGGCCGGCACCGCCGGAACCAGCCTCTCCGGTGCCGGAAAGGCTGGTGGTCAGGAAGGCCGGCAGCCATGCCCACATGCCGAGCAATTCCCAGCAATGGGTGGTGTAGCCGGCGGTCAGCAGAACGGAGCGGCGGTCGGCCAGGAAGTGGAAGGCGCCGCGCAGCCGGCGCGACGGCCCGCCCGCCACCAGGTTGGGCCGGCGCCGCAGGCCCGGCGTGGCGAGCAGGGCGGCGAGCAACGGCCCCAACCCGCAGGCGATGAAGGCCGCCTCGTAGCCGAACCGCTCGGACAGCCCGGCGGCGAGCGCGATGGAAGCGAAATAGCCGAGCGATCCCGCCGCCAGCAGCCAGCCCACCGCCGTCCCTCGCCGGGCCGCCGGCACGCCCTGCGCCACCAGCATGATCGAGGGGGCGTAGGTGCCGCCCTGGGTCAGCCCCATCAGCGCGAACAGCAGCAGCCCGCTTTCCGCCGAGCGGGCGAAGAGGGCGAAGGCGAGGCCGGTCAGCGCCGTCGCCCAGCTCGCCCATTGGAAGACGTGCTTGGCCCCCAAACTGTCGGCGAACCAGGAGGATCCCACCAGCGACAAGGCATAGCCGACGTTGAAGGCGGTCTGGATCGACCCGGCCTCTCCCGCCGACATGCCCCAGGCCTGCATCGCCGGCCCGAGCGCGCCGGCATAGACCATGAAGGACAGCGAGGTGGCGAAGCGGCTGGCGCACAGAAGCAGGAGCCAGATCGGGCGGGAGGCGGGAACGGGGATGGCGGTGGTCGACATGGCCACACCGTCGCGGAGGACGGGGCGAAAGGCAAATTTATTGATTTGATCAAAACCATAAGGAAAACTACGGGTATGCGCGGCCTGAACCTCGACCAGCTGATCACCTTCGCCACCGTCGTCGAACATGGCGGCTTCACCGAGGCCGCCGGTCGTCTCGGCCTGACCCAGCCGGCGGTCAGCATGCAGATCCGCAATCTGGAGGAGCGTTTCGGCGTCCGGCTGGTGGAGCGGGTGGGCAAGCGTGCCCTGCCGACCGCCGCCGGCCGCGACCTGCTGCCCTTCATCCGCCGCCTGCGCGACGAGCTGGATGCCGCATCGGCCACCATGGGCCGCCACCGCGCCGGACAGGTCGGGCGCGTGCGCATCGGCACCGGCGCCACCGCCTGCATCTATCGCCTGCCGCCGGTCCTGACGGCGCTGCGCAGCGCCCATCCGGGGCTGGAGGTCATCGTCGTCACCGGCAACACGCCCGACATCCTGGACGCGGTGGAGGCCGGGTCGCTGGATCTGGCGCTGGTCACCTTGCCCGCCGGCCGCCCCGGCCTGTCGATCGAACCGGTCTGCGGCGAGGAGTTGGTTTGTGTCGGGCCGCTGTCCTCGCCGGAGGATGGGGTGCGGGACAGCGTGACCCCGGCGGCGCTGACGGACGGGACGCTGATCCTCTATGAGCGTGGCGGCACCATGCGCGCGGTGATCGATGGCTGGTTCATGGCCGGCGGCCTCCAGCCACGTCCAGCGATGGAGTTGGGAAATGTCGAGGCGATCAAGAACCTCGTCGCCGCCGGACTTGGCCGGTCGATCCTGCCGTCGGTCACCGTGCAGAGCCCGCAGGATCGTGCTCGCTTCTCGGTCCAGGCTCTGACGCCGCCATTGAGCCGCAATCTCGGGTTGGCCTTGCGGCGTGACAAAGTGCAGGATTCGGCTGTGCGGGCCATGGTCGGGGCGCTCAACGATATGCGGTAATTCCATCGAAAATATTCAATGTATTCATGGTCATTTGGGATACCGCCTTTGGACGGTTTACAGTGGCTTTGGGTGTTGCGCACTCTCATCTATCGGTGATTTTGCTTTCCGGGATGCCTATGACCAAGCGGACGTCCCTGCCGAACGAGCCTGCCGACGATCGGAAGGGAGGTGGGGGCGGCTGTGTCCAATCGGAAATCAAGTCGGACGTCGATGCGGAAGCCCCGCCGGATGCCGAGTTGGACGGAGGGTTGCGGGCGTGGCGGCAGGCGACCGATATTCTGGACAGCATCGACGAGGCGCTGGTGGCGCTCGACGGCGAGTATCGGGTGATCTACCAGAACCGCCGCGCCGAACAGATCGACCAGCAGCCGCTGGCGGCGATCCGCGGCCGCCGCCTGTGGGAGGTGTGGCCCCAGGTCGCCGGGTCCGACCTGGAGGCGCTCTGTCGCCGGACGATGACGGAGCGGCAGCCGACGGGCGTCGAGAAGCGGCTGGATGGCGAAGGAACCACCCTGTGGCTGGAAATCCGCTTTCTTCCGACGGCGGAGGGGGTGGGCTGCTTCTTCCGCGACATCACCACGCGCAAGCGGGCGGAGGAGGAGGCGCGCGCCTCGCACGAGCGGGCGGTGAAGATCCTGGAAAGCATCAGTGACGCCTTCTATGCCGTCGATAACGATTGGCGCTTCACCTATATCAACCGCAAGGCCGAACAGATCTGGGGCCGGTCGCGCGATACCCTGCTGGGCCTCCGCACCTGGGAGGCCTTCCCCAAGGTGCTCGGCAGCGAGGCCTTCGAGGCGCAGAAGCGGGCGGTCCGCGAGGGCCGGGAAATGACCATCGAGGTCATATCCCCCACCCTGGGCAACTGGGTGGAGGCCAGCCTCTATCCCAGCGCCGACGGTCTTTCGGTCTATTTCCGCGACATCACCGCCCGTCGGCAGGCGCAACAGGCGCTGTTGACGGCGAAGGAGACGGCGGAGGCGGCCAATCTCGCCAAGGGCAAGTTCCTGGCGGCGGCCAGCCACGACCTGCGCCAGCCGTTGCAGGCGCTGCTGCTGTTCGTCGACGTGCTGAAACCGCATGTGCAGGGCAGCCAGGGCGCCACCGCGCTGATGCATCTGGGACGCGGGCTGGACGCCCTGAAGGAGTTGCTGGACAGCCTGCTGGACATGTCGCGGCTCGATTCCGGCGTGGTCGAGCCGACCATCGAGACCGTGTCCATCGCGCCGTTGTTCGAGCATATCGCCGCGTCCTACCGTCCGGTGGCGGCGGCCAAGGGACTGGAGCTTCATGTCGACCCCTGCGCCGCCGCCGCCCGCACCGACCGCACCCTGCTGATCCGCATGGTGCGCAATCTGGTGGAGAACGCCCTGCGCTATACCGAACAGGGGCGGATCGACATCGAATGCCGTCAGGCCGGCGGACGCCTGCTGATCGAGGTGCGAGACACCGGCATCGGCATTCCGCCCGACCATCTGGAGCGCATCTGGGACGAATTCCATCAGGTCGGCAACCCGGAGCGCGACCGCAACCGCGGCCTGGGCCTGGGGCTCGCCATCGTGCGGCGGCTGTCCCAACTGCTGAACCATCCGGTCGAGGTGCGATCGAAGCCTGGGCGGGGAACCAGTTTCATCATCGCCCTGCCGCTCGCCCGAACCATCGAGACGCCGGTGACCGCGGTGGAGGCGGCGACCACCGGTCGCGGGCGCTTCGCCGTGGTGGTGGATGACGACGCCATCGTGCTGCTGGGGTTGGAAACGATCTTCCGCGACTGGGGGTATGAGGTGCTGGTCGCCGGCTCCGCCCAGAAGGCGGTGGAGGGGTTGAGCCGCGCCGGCCGGCGTCCCGATCTGATCGTCGCCGACTACCGTCTGCGCGAAGGGCGGTATGGGACGGAGGCGGTCGCCCGCATCCGCGCGCTCTATGCCGACCCCGGCCATCCTCCCATTCCGGGCCTGATCCTGACCGGCGAGACCGGTCCCGATTGCGAACGCGACGCCGCCGCCCATGGGCTGGGCATCATCCACAAGCCGGTGACGCCGCGCCAACTCGGCCATGCGCTGGGCGAACTGCTGGGGACGCCGTGATCGCGGACCGGCGTGTGACCGTTCCCTCGGTTATTCAGACCGGCTTTCCCAGGAAGGCGGTCAATTGCTTCTGCGTCGCCGACACATGGTCGACGACGATGGCGCAGGCCGCGTCGGCATCGCCGGCCCGGCAGGCGGCGAGCAGGGCATAATGGTCGTCCTGCGAGCGTGACCGGTAGCCGAGCGCCACGAACTGGAAGCGCAGATAGCGGTCGGCGGCGGCCAGATGCTGTTCCACCAGCGCCAGCAGACGCGGCCGGCCGGCACGGGCGTAGAGCGTCATGTGGAAGCGGCGGTTCAGTTCCCCCATCCGGCCGGGGTCGCCCTCGCCATCCATCTCCGCCAGCAGATCGGCCGCCAGGACCAGAGCCTCGGCCGTCAGCCCCGGCAGGGACAGGCGGAGCGCCGCCGGTCCCGACACCGACCCGCGGCCGGAGCGTCGCTGGCAGGTCGCCGCCGCCGGCGTCGGCTATATGCTGTTGACCGCGCTGGCGGTGATCACCGCGACGCTGGTCACCCGGTCACCGCCGATCCTGATCGAGGCGGTGGCCGGTCTGGCGCTGATCGGTGCCTTCGGCGGTTCGCTGCTGGCCGCTGTGCAGGTGGAGGAGGAGCGTGTGCCCGCCCTGGTCACACTGCTGGTGACCGCGTCGGGATTATCCTTCCTCGGCATCGGGGCCGCATTCTGGGGCCTGCTGTTCGGCGGGGCGATGCATCTTCTGCATCGGTGGCGCCCCGCCGGGACTTGAGCGTTATCCCTGCTCGATCAGGTCGGCGCAGGCCTCGACCGCGGCGGCGGCGTAGGGGCGGATGCGCGGCGGAATCTGCGACGGGTTGATCCCCGGTCCCAGGATGCCGACGCCGACCGGCTTCATGAACTGAAGCTGCAAATCGATCAGGCTGCCGATCACCGCATGGCCCATGACGTTGCCGTGCTCGGTCTCGCCCCGTTCGATGATGCCCAGCGCCACGGCGCCGGCGACGTCGTCGCGCATCAGCAGGCGCTTGATCGCCAAAGGCTTTTCCATCGAGCCGGGAACCCAGACCTCGGCCACGATGCCGAGGCCGCGGCGGGCGGCGACGCTGCGCGCCTCGTCCAGCATTTCTTCCACCTCCTTGCGGTGGAACCGTCCGAGCACGATGCCGATGTTGCTCACCCTCTGCTTCTCCCGTATCTGGCGGTGTGACGTCCGTCCAAACTGTCGTGTCGCCGCATAAAGCGCAAGGGGCGTCGCATGCGGCGGCGGGCGGCATCGTCAGCAAGAAGATTTCGAGTGATCCTTAAGAAATTGCACGCGGGAATCCTGCTACTTTATGGCGAAGTCCAAGCTGTCGGGCGGATGGGGCAAGGATAACCCGCTGCGAACCACCACAAGATGCCCGTGAGATCTGTCACGGCATGCGACAGCCCGTCGCACCGCGCTACAATTGAAGACAAATTGGTCGCCATCGCGCCTCTTACAGTCATGTAATATTCCGAGTTGTTGGTTGCGGCTGATCGGATCGATGCAACCACGGGAAATGAACCAGGCGACTCCGGAACGGCGATCATGTTGAAGGGTGCGATCGAATATGTGCCGTCCACCTTCGAGGAGCGGGGAGCCGCGGTGGCCTTCACCACGCCGCTGCTGTCCCAGACCCGCGTGCGCCGTGGCGAGCGGTCGAAGCTGGAAGTGCTGATTCCCAGCCTGTCGCAGGGCACGGGCATCTATGTCGTCGCCTGGAAGGCGGTACCCGAGATGGTGTCGATGACCATGCACGACCGCTACCTGCACGACCTGATCCTGCGGGAGGAGGATTGTTCCCCGCATGACATCCGCCGGGCGACGCTGAAGGCGGCGCGGCGCGGGCTGGCCGGGCCGCAGGCGGCGCAGGCCGCCCGCCGCGCCCTGGGCGAGGATGAGGAGCAGGGCACCCTCACCCATTACCTGCTGATCCTGTCGATCCTGAAGGCGGTCGGGCTGGAATCGCCGGAGATGCTGAGGACGGGTATCGATACCGAAGAGGGACGGCGGCTGACCCGGCAGTTGATGACGCGCGCGGCGGAAAGTCTGAGGATGGATGCCACGCTGCTCTTCGCCCGGCTGGCCGACATCGCCGCGGTCACCGCTCCCGTCGGGTTGGAGCGGTCGCCGAGGCCCGGCCGGCTGACGCGCGGGTTGAACGACCTGAGGAGCTTCCGGGACGGAATGACCGCCTGGGCGGGCGAGGCGCCGGACGATGCCGCCCCGGTGGCGGCGTTCTGCGCCGAGGTGGCGCAGCACACCATTACCCTCGGCGAGGCGGTTCTTGGCGATTTCCATCGCCGGATCGAGGCGATCGGCCCGCTGATGCGCGACTGGGACGACGCCTTCATCCGCGTGCGCGGTCAGGCCGCCCGCATGGCTTGGCTGCTGGATGGCTGGAGCCACATCACCGGAGCGTGGGAGGTGGCGCAGGCGGAGGATCGCCGGCGGCAGGCGGCCACCGTCAACGACCTGTTCCGCATCCTGCCGCTGTTGCCCAGGCGGGAGGCCAGCCGCGATCTGATCGGGGAATCCAAGCGGGTCGAGCAGGCGCATCGCCGGTCCGTCCGCCTGCTGGAGGACTGGCGCACCGGCCAGATGGACATCGACGCCATCCGCCGGATCGAGGCGGTCAAGGCGCGGGCGCCATGACGGCGAGGCCGAACGGCACGGGCCGGGCCGGGGGTGACGCCGATCGTCTGCCGGGGCTGGAAAGCCGGCTGTTCGACATTCCCGAGGAGAAATTCATCGAGGTGGTCCGTCTGCTGGAGCGGGTGCGCGACCATCCCGACGTACGCCAGACCTTCGCCGCCATCCGCCCGCGGCTGGTCCAGGTGCGGCCCAACCGCCGCCCGACCTTGAAGCGCGTGCTGTGCATGCCGTTCGAGGATCTGCTGGACGGCGCCGACGGGGTCGAGGTGCCGCCGGGACGCATCGAACGGCGGGTGATCGATCCGGTCTGGCGTCTGGTGACGGAGTGCGGTGACGGCGCCCTGATCGATCAGCTCGACCGCCAGGTTCAGGAAACCGCGGCCGGGAACCTCAACGCGCTGCGCAACATCGGGCGCCGGTTGTGGCCGATGGCCGAGCAAGCCATTCAGGCGGCCGTCGGGGGTGCTGCGGAGCAGGGTGGCTCCGGCCAGCCGGCCCGGCAACCGTTGCATGGCGATGAAGGGCTGCGGCGGCAGGCTCTGGATGTCGCCGGCCTCCTGGAAATCGGCCTGACGATTGAAGCGCTGAAGGATGCGCTGGCTCCCAAGCCGCTGCCGGTACTGGAGGACCGGCATGTCGCCGCCATCGAGCAGGCGGCCCAGGCGGTGGCACGGCAATCCCCCGGTCTGGTCCATCACCTGCTGCTGGTCGCCGCCTCGCGGCTGGCCAACCCGACGGACCTGCTGGCGGTGGTCGGCGGCATCGACCTGGGCAAGGCCCGGCGGGAGCGGCCGGCGATCTTCGCCCAACTCGGCGGGCTGGTGGTCGCCAATCTGGAGGAGCGGAGCGCCCGGCTGGACGGTCGCCGCCACGGCCTTGCGACCGGAACCAACGATGCCGGCATCGCCTTCCGGCCGGATGAGGCGGTCGGCATCGCCGAACGGCTGGTCGCCGGCGTCGACACCGCCGCCATGGCCACGGATGTTCTGGCCGATCCGGTCTATCGCGCGCGGTTGGATGCGGTGAAGCTGGCGGTGCGGAGCATGCTGTCGGGCTCCGTGCTCGACACCGCGCCGCGAGGCATCCTGACCGCCGTCGCCGAACCGCCCGATGGCGGGCGCCCGGTGCCCGTCGACGAGAACAGCCAGACCGTGGCGGAGGACCATGCCCGTGCGCTGCGGCGCTGCGAGGGGCTGGCCGACGCGCTCGGCCTGCAAGGAGCGTTGAAGGACATGCTGGCCTCGATGGAGCGGGAGCTGTTCGCGCGCGCCCATGCATTGCTGGCCCGATATCCCCGGACGGCCGGCGATCCGGACGGCGCCGAGACTGCGGAGGTCAATCTGTTCTACGCCCTGCGCCTGCTGGAGCTGGTCGCCGGCCCCGCCAAGGCCGACCAGCTCCGCATCGCCATCATGGCCGCCACCGGCGAATTCGCCGAGGACGGGGAATAAGGGGTGGTGGCCGGGGAAGGTTACGAGGTCGCCGGCAGGACGTCCCGCGCCTCCCCCTCGTCGGCATAGCGGCGGGCGAGGACGGCCCCGACCATCAGCTGGATCTGGTGGAACACCATCACCGGCAGCAGCACCAGCCCGGCGGTGGCGGGGGCGAACAACACGCCGGCCATCGGCACGCCGCTGACCAGCGACTTCTTCGACCCGCAGAAGACGATCACCGCCTCGTCGGCGCGGGAGAAGCCCAGGCGCCGGCTCAGCAGCATCGTGCCGATCAGGAAGACCGCCAGGATGCCGGCGTCGATCAGCACCACCATGCCGAGCGCGGCCGGCGGGATCTGGTGCCACAGGCCGTTCACCACCGCCTCGCTGAAGGCGAGATAGACCACCAGCAGGATCGACCCGCGGTCGGTGAATTTCAGCATCGTCTTGTGCCGTGCCGCCCAGGCGCCGATCCAGCGCCGCAGCAGCTGCCCGGCGACGAAGGGCAGCAGCAGCTGCGCCGCGATGGTCTGCAACGTGTCCAGCGACAGCGCCGAGCCCTGCACCTTCAGGAACAGCGCCACCAGCAACGGCGTCATCAGGATGCCGGAGATGTTGGACAGGGTGGAGCAGCACACCGCCGCCGCGACATTGCCGCGCGCCATCGAGGTGAAGGCGATGGAGGATTGCACGGTGGAGGGCAGCAGGCAGAGGAACTGCACGCCGATCGCCACGGCCGGCGGCAACAGGCTGGGCGGCAGCGTCTCGACCACCGCCCAGCCGATCAGCGGGAAGGCGACGAAGGTCAGGCAGAAGATCAGCAGATGCAGACGCCAATGCGCCAGGCCGGCCACCACCTCCTCCCGCGGCAGGCGGGCGCCGTGGAGGAAGAACAGCAGCGCGATGGCGCCCTCTCCCAGCCAGCGCACGGCTTCGGCGGATTGTCCCTGGACCGGCAGCAGGCTTGCCAACCCGACGGTCGCCACCAGGGCCATGGTGAACCCGTCCATGTTCGGGCGCGGTACGCGGATCATCTCTCGGAGGCTCCTTCGGCGCTCCCAGGGGAGCGTAATATTATTGTGTATACCGTATCCAGTATCTAGCACCGCAGTGCAGCATCGTCAAAGCGCGACAGTGCCGCACCCGTCGGTCCGGCTGCATGGCTGCGTTGAGATCTCTGCCTTTTTCGCGATCCTTCCACGATGCGGAATGGAATCCACCGAAATGGTCGGGAAGCCAATCCCCTGAATGGACATGGATTTCCAGCCGCCGACGCCTTGCCCCTTGCCACGCACTCAGCCATACGGTAACGTATGGTCAAAGAGCTGATGATTTCCCAGGGGAGCGATACGCCATGGCGTCCAACCAGTATCCGGGCCTGAATTTCGACCTTGGCGAGGCCGCCGACATGCTGCGCGATTCGGTCCGCGCCTTCGCCGATGCCGAGATCGCCCCCCGCGCCGCCGAGATCGACCGCTCCAACGAGTTCCCCAACGAGCTGTGGCGCCGGATGGGCGACCTCGGCATTCTCGGCGTCACGGTCGAGGAGGAGTATGGCGGCGCCGGCATGGGCTATCTGGAGCATGTCGTGGCGATGGAGGAGGTGTCGCGCGCCTCGGCCTCGGTGGGCTTGAGCTACGGCGCGCACTCCAACCTCTGCGTCAACCAGATCCGCAAGAATGGCAATGAGGAGCAGAAGCGCCGCTATCTGCCCAAGCTGATCTCCGGCGAGCATATCGGTGCGCTGGCGATGTCGGAGCCGAACGCCGGGTCCGACGTGGTGTCGATGAAGCTGCGGGCGGAGAAGAGGGGTGACCGTTACGTCCTGAACGGCACCAAGATGTGGATCACCAACGGCCCCGACGCCGACACGCTGGTGATCTACGCCAAGACCGATCTCGCCGCCGGCCCGCGCGGCATCACCGCCTTCCTGGTGGAGAAGGGCTTCAAGGGCTTCTCGGTGGCGCAGAAGCTCGACAAGCTGGGCATGCGCGGCTCCAACACCGGCGAGCTGGTGTTCGAGGATTGCGAGGTGCCGGAGGAGAACATCCTGGGCGGCGTCGGCCGCGGCGTGAATGTGCTGATGTCGGGGCTTGATTACGAGCGCGCGGTGCTGGCCGGCGGTCCGCTCGGCATCATGCAGGCCTGCATGGACGTGGTGATCCCCTATGTCCATGACCGCAAGCAGTTCGGCCAGCCCATCGGCGAGTTCCAGCTGATGCAGGGCAAGATCGCCGACATGTACACCGTCATGAACGCGGCCAAGGCCTATGTGTACACCGTCGCCAAGGCCTGCGACCGTGGCGAGACCACCCGCAAGGACGCCGCCGCCGCCATCCTCTATTCGGCGGAAAAGGCGACCTGGATGGCGCTGGAGGCCATTCAAACGCTGGGGGGCAACGGCTACATCAACGAATACCCCACCGGCCGCCTGCTGCGCGACGCCAAGCTGTACGAGATCGGCGCGGGCACCAGCGAGATCCGCCGCATGCTGATCGGGCGCGAGCTGTTCAAAGAGACGGCCTGAGGCGTTCGGGCGAAGAATAGGGCATCGAGGGAAAGGGAACCGATCACCATGACCGACAGCATCGTCATCGCCGCCGCCGTCCGCACGCCGATGGGCGGCTTCCAGGGTGACCTCATGGGCCTGACCGGCCCGCAACTGGGCGCCGTCGCGATCCAGGCGGCGCTGGAGCGCGCCGGCTTGGCCGGAGACGCGGTGGACGAGGTCTTCATGGGCAACGTGCTGTCGGCCGGTCTCGGCCAGGCGCCGGCACGCCAGGCCGCGCTGGGCGCCGGGCTGCCGAAGGGGGTGGGCTGCACCACCATCTCCAAGGTCTGCGGCTCGGGCATGCGGGCGGTGATGTTCGCCCATGACGCGATCAAGGCCGGCTCGGCCAGGGTGGTGGTGGCCGGCGGCATGGAGAGCATGTCGAACGCCCCCTATCTGCTGGACCGTGCCCGCGCCGGCTACCGCATGGGTCACGGCAAGGTGCTGGACCACATGTTCTTCGATGGGCTGGAGGATGCCTATGACAAGGGCCGTCTGATGGGCAGCTTCGCCGAGGAATGCGCGACCAGCTACGGCTTCACCCGCGAGGCGCAGGACGATTTCGCCATCGAAAGCCTGAACCGCGCCCGCAAGGCGGTGGAGGACGGCTCCTTCAAGGCGGAGATCGCGCCGGTGTTGGTCAAGGGGCGTAAAGGGGACGTGCTGGTCGACACCGACGAGCAGCCGGGCAAGGGCGATCCCAAGAAGATTCCGACGCTGAAGCCGGCCTTCGCCAAGGATGGCACGGTGACGGCGGCCAACGCCTCGTCGATTTCGGACGGCGGTGCGGCGCTGATCGTCACCACCCGGAGCGAGGCGGACCGCCGCGGCTTGCGCGTGATCGCCGAGATCAAGGGCCACGCCAATCACGCCCAGCAGCCGGCTTTGTTCACCACAGCGCCGGTTGGCGCGATGAGGACGCTGTTCGACAAGGTGGGCTGGTCGGCCGGCGACGTCGATCTGTTCGAGATCAACGAGGCGTTCGCCGTGGTGACCATGGCGGCGATGCGCGATCTGGATCTGCCGCACGACAAGGTGAATGTCCATGGCGGCGCCTGCGCGCTCGGCCATCCCATCGGCGCCTCGGGCGCGCGCATCATCGTCACGCTGCTGGCGGGGCTGGAGAAGTACGACCTGAAGCGGGGTGTCGCGTCGCTCTGCATCGGTGGCGGCGAGGCGACGGCGCTCGCGGTGGAGCGGGTGTGAGACACTCCCTCTCCCGCCCCGGGAGAGGGCAATAACGACCAGGGAGGAGCAGCATGCACCTGACCGAAGAACAGACCATGGTCCGCGACATGGCCCGCGCCTTCGCGCAGGACCGGCTCGCCCCTTCTGCCGCCTGGCGCGACCGCAGCGGCGCCTTCCCCAAGGCCGAGCTTGCCGAGATGGGCGAGCTCGGCCTGATGGGCATGCTGGTGCCGGAGGAATTCGGCGGTGCGGCCACCGACCATGTCGCCTACGCGCTCGCCATCGAGGAGATCGCCGCCGGTGACGGTGCGGTCTCCACCATCATGAGCGTCCACAACTCGGTCGGCTGCATGCCGATCCTGAAGTTCGGGACGGACGCCCAGAAGGACCGTTTCCTGAAGCCGATGGCGCGCGGCGAAATGCTGGGCGCCTTCTGCCTGACCGAACCGCAGGCCGGATCCGACGCCTCGGCGATCAGGACCCGCGCCCGCCGGGATGGCGACCACTGGGTTCTGGACGGCACCAAGCAGTTCATCACCTCGGGCTCGCAGGCGGACGTCGCCATCGTCTTCGCGGTGACCGACCCGGCCGCCGGCAAGAAGGGGCTCAGCGCCTTCATCGTGCCGACCGACACGCCGGGCTACCAGGTGGCGCGGACCGAGGAGAAGCTGGGCCAGCACTGTTCCGACACCTGCCAGATCCTCTTCGAGGACTGCCGGGTTCCCGGCGACCTGATGCTCGGGGCCGAAGGGGCGGGCTACAAGGTGGCGCTGGCGAATCTGGAAGGCGGACGCATCGGCATCGCCTCGCAGGCGGTCGGCATGGCGCGCGCCGCGCTGGACCACGCCGTCCGCTACGCCCAGGAGCGCCAGAGCATGGGCGTGCCGATCATCCAGCATCAGGCCGTCGCCTTCCGTCTCGCCGACATGGCCACAAAGGTGGAAGCCGCCCGCCAACTGGTGCTCCATGCCGCGAGCCTGCGCGATGCCGGGGTGCCCTGCATGAAGGAGGCGGCGATGGCCAAGCTGTTCGCGTCCGAGATGGCGGAGAAGGTCTGTTCCGACGCCATCCAGATCCATGGCGGCTACGGCTATCTCAACGACTTCCCGGTCGAGCGCATCTATCGCGACGTCCGGGTCTGCCAGATCTACGAGGGCACCAGCGACATCCAGCGGCTCGTCATCAGCCGCGCTCTTGTCCGGTAATCAAGACCGCCAAAACCAAAATCGCCAAACCGGGA
The DNA here is from genome assembly GCF_000010725.1 of Azospirillum sp. B510. Classification (NCBI taxonomy): domain Bacteria; kingdom Pseudomonadati; phylum Pseudomonadota; class Alphaproteobacteria; order Rhodospirillales; family Azospirillaceae; genus Azospirillum; species Azospirillum sp. B510. The sequence goes on from NC_013855.1 coordinate 265,508, forward strand.
GGAAGACGGCATGACCGTCCTGAAGAGCGCCCTCAACGCGCGCTCCGCCGAGTTCCAGGCCAACGCCGACGCCATGCGGGCCCTGGTCGACGATCTGCGCCGGAAGGTCGCCGCCATCCAGCAGGGCGGCGGGGCGAAGGCGCGCGACAAGCATCTCGCCCGTGGCAAGCTGCTGCCGCGCGAGCGCATCCGCCAACTGCTCGATGTCGGCTCGCCCTTCCTGGAGCTGTCGCAACTGGCCGCCGACGGCGTCTATGCAGAGGACATCCCGTCGGCCGGCATCATCGCCGGTATCGGAAGCGTCGCCGGGCAGGAGTGCATGATCGTCGCCAACGACGCGACGGTGAAGGGCGGCACCTATTACCCGCTGACGGTCAAGAAGCATCTGCGGGCGCAGGAGATCGCGCAAGCGAACAATCTGCCCTGCATCTATCTGGTCGACAGCGGCGGCGCCAACCTGCCGAACCAGGATGAGGTCTTTCCCGACCGCGATCATTTCGGCCGCATCTTCTACAACCAGGCCACCATGTCGGCCGAGGGCATTCCCCAGATCGCCGTGGTGATGGGAAGCTGCACCGCCGGCGGCGCCTATGTCCCGGCGATGTCGGACGAGGCGATCATCGTCCGCAACCAGGGCACCATCTTCCTCGGCGGCCCGCCGCTGGTGAAGGCGGCGACCGGCGAGGTGGTGTCGGCCGAGGATCTCGGCGGTGCCGACGTTCATTCCCGCACCTCGGGCGTCACCGACCATTACGCGATGAACGACGCCCATGCGCTGGCGCTGGCGCGCCGGGTGGTGTCGAACCTGAACCGCGCCAAGCACATCGACCTCGACCTGCGCGAGCCGGAGGAGCCGGCCTTCGATCCGCGCGAGCTGTATGGCGTCATCCCCAGCGACGCCCGCAAGCCCTTCGACGTGCGCGAGGTGATCGCGCGGGTGGTCGACGGCTCGCGCTTCGACGAGTTCAAGCCGCTCTACGGCACGACGCTGGTGACCGGCTTCGCCCACATCTTCGGCTATCCCGTCGGCATCATCGCCAACAACGGCATCCTGTTCAGCGAATCGGCCCTGAAGGGCGCCCATTTCGTCGAGCTGTGCTGCCAGCGCCGCATCCCGCTGGTGTTCCTCCAGAACGTCACCGGCTTCATGGTCGGCCGGAAATACGAGGCCGGCGGCATCGCCAAGGACGGCGCCAAGCTGGTCACCGCGGTCGCCTGCGCCAAGGTGCCGAAATTCACCGTCATCATCGGCGGCAGCTATGGCGCCGGCAATTACGGCATGTGCGGACGTGCCTACAGCCCGCGCTTCCTGTGGATGTGGCCGAACGCCCGCATCTCGGTCATGGGCGGCGAGCAGGCGGCCGGCGTGCTGGCCCAGGTCAAGCGCGACGCCATGGAGGCCCAGGGCAAGCCCTGGTCGGCCGAGGAGGAGGAGGCGTTGAAGGCCCCCATCCGCGCCCAGTTCGAGCGCGAGAGCCACGCCTATTACGCCAGCGCCCGGCTGTGGGACGACGGAATCATCGACCCGGCCGACACCCGCATGGTGCTGGGCCTCGGCCTGTCGGCCTCGCTGAACGCGCCGGTGCCGAAGACGCCCTTCGGCGTCTTCCGGATGTGAGGGGGGCGAGCATGAGCGACATCTTGATCGACATCGCCGACACCGGCGTCGCCACCGTCACCATGAACCGCGGCGACGTGCACAACGCCTTCAACGAACAGGTCATCGCCGACCTGACATCCGCCTTCCGCCGGCTGGGCGAGGATCCGGCGGTGCGCGTCGTTCTGTTGCGTGGGGTGGGCAAGAGCTTTTCGGCCGGGGCGGATCTGTCCTGGATGAAGAGGATGGCCGGCTATTCCCACGCGGAGAATCTGGCCGACGCCCTGGGCCTCGCCACCATGCTGCGCACGCTGGACGAATGCCCGAAGCCGACGGTCGCCGTGGTGCAGGGTCCGGCCTTCGGCGGCGGCGTCGGGCTGGTGTCGGCCTGCGACATCGCCATCGGCGTCGAGACCGCGACCTTCGCCCTGTCGGAGGTGCGGCTGGGCATCATCCCCGCCGCCATCAGCCCCTATGTCATCGCCGCCATCGGCGAGCGCGCCTGCCGCCGCTATTTCCTGACCGGCGAGCGCTTCGGCGCGGCGGAGGCCCACCGCATCGGCCTGCTGCATGAGCTGACCAATGCCGGCGGGCTGGAGGAGGCGGTGGCGAGGACGGTGAGGACCCTGATGGACAGCGCCCCCACGGCGGTCACCGCCGCCAAGGAGCTGATCCGCGCCGTCGCCCGCCGGCCGCTGACCGAAGAGGTGATGCGCGACACGGCGGAGCGCATCGCCCGCCAGCGCGCCAGCGCCGAAGGCAAGGAGGGTGTCGGCGCCTTCCTCGACAAACGCACCCCGTCCTGGCGGAGCTGAACCGATGCCCCAAATGGCCATGTTCGACAAGATCCTGATCGCCAACCGCGGCGAAATCGCCTGCCGGGTCATCCGCACCGCCCGCCGCCTGGGCATCAGGACCGTCGCCGTCCATTCCGACGCCGACGCGCACGCCATGCATGTCCAGATGGCCGACGAGGCCGTCCGCATCGGCCCGGCCCCGGTCGGCGAAAGCTATCTGCGCGGCGACGTCATCCTCGACGTGGCGAAGCGCACCGGTGCCCAGGCCATCCATCCCGGCTACGGCTTCCTGTCGGAGAATGCCGGCTTCGCGGCGGCCTGCGCGGAGGCTGATGTCATTTTCATCGGCCCGCCGATCGAGGCGATCCGCGTCATGGGCTCCAAGGCCGAATCCAAGCGGCTGATGGCGAACGCCGACGTGCCGCTGGTGCCGGGCTATCACGGCACCGACCAGGACTTCGCCACCCTGTCGGCGGCGGCCGGGCGCATCGGCTATCCGGTGCTGGTCAAGGCGTCGGCCGGCGGCGGCGGCAAGGGCATGCGCGTGGTGCGCGCCGCGTCCGAACTGGCCGACGCGGTGGCCGGCGCCCAGCGCGAGGCCAAGGCCGCCTTCGGCGACGACAGCCTGCTGCTGGAGAAATATCTCGGCCGGCCGCGCCATGTCGAAATCCAGGTCTTCTGCGACGGCCACGGCAACGGCGTCTATCTGTTCGAGCGCGACTGCTCGGTCCAGCGCCGCCACCAGAAGGTGATCGAGGAGGCGCCGGCCCCGAACCTGCCCGACGACCTCCGCCGCCGCATGGGCGAGGCGGCGGTGGCCGCCGCCAAGGCGGTGAACTATGTCGGCGCCGGCACCGTCGAGTTCCTCTATGAGGATGGCGGCTTCTACTTCATCGAGATGAACACCCGCCTACAGGTCGAGCATCCGGTGACGGAGAAGATCACCGGCCTCGATCTGGTCGAATGGCAATTGCGGGTGGCCGCCGGGGCGGAGCTGCCGCTGCGTCAGGACCAGCTGACGCGCAAGGGTCATGCCTTCGAGGCGCGGCTGTACGCGGAAGATCCGCAGCGCGATTTCCTGCCCGCCATCGGCAAGCTGGTCCGCCTCAGTCCGCCGGTGGAGAACGATCATGTCCGCGTCGATACCGGCGTGCGCCAGGGCGATTCGGTGACGATGCATTACGACCCGATGATCGCCAAGCTGATCGTCTGGGACGAGGACCGCGACAGCGCGCTGCGCCGTCTGCGGGTGGCGCTGGCCGACTATGAGGTGGTCGGTGTCACCACCAATGTCGGCTTCCTCGGCGCCATCGCCGGCCATCCCGCCTTCAAGGCGGTGGAGATCGATACCGGTTTCATCGAGCGTCACCGCGCCGACCTGCTGCCGCCGCCGGCCCCGGTGGCCGACAAGGCGCTGGCCGCGGCATCCCTGTCGGTGCTGCTGACGCGCCGGGAGGAGGCCCAGGCCGCCCTGCGCGCCCGGTCGGATCGGTATTCGCCCTGGCTGCTCGCCAATGGCTGGCGGCTGAACGAGGAGAACCATTACGATTTGCGCCTGATGGACGGCGATGCCGCGCGCGAGGTGACGCTCCATTTCCGGGCGGATGGCTACGAGGTCGTGGTGGATGGCGGCAAGCCGATGCCGGTCACCGGGGTCAGCCTCGCCGACGGGCTGCTGACCGCCACGCTGGACGGCATGCGCACCCGCGCGACGGTGGTGCGGCAGGGGCTCGACATCACCGTGCTGATCGACGGCGCGGTCTCCCGGCTGACGCTGGACGACCCCAGTGCCCGCGCGGCGGAGCAGGAGGGCGGCTCCGGCCGCCTGACCGCCCCGATGCCGGGCACCGTGGTCCGCGTTCTGGTCGAGCCGGGCCAGAATGTGGAGGCCGGCGCGCCGCTGATGTTGCTGGAAGCCATGAAGATGGAGCACACCATCAAGGCCCCGGCCGCCGGCACGGTCAGCGCGGTGAATTTCGCGGCGGGTGATCAGGTGTCGGAAGGTGTCGATCTGCTGGTTCTCGACATCGCGGAGGGCTGACCGATGCTGCTGCCGAAATTCGTCCGCATGGTGGAGGTCGGCCCGCGCGACGGTCTCCAGAACGAGACATCGATGGTGCCGACGGCGGTGAAGGTGGAACTGGTCGACCGCCTGTCCGACACCGGGTTGAGCGTGATCGAGGCGGCCAGCTTTGTCTCGCCCAAATGGGTGCCGCGGATGGGCGACAGCGCGGAGGTGCTGGCCGGCATCGCCCGCAAGCCGGGCGTCCGTTATGCCGCCCTCACCCCCAACCTGAAGGGGCTGGAGGATGCCTTTGCGGCCAGGGCCGACGAGGTGGCGGTGTTCGGTGCCGCTTCGGAAAGCTTCAGCCAAAAGAACATCAACTGCTCGATCGCCGAGAGCCTGGACCGTTTCGCTCCCGTGATGGAGCGGGCCAAGGCGGCGGGCGTGCCGGTGCGTGGATATGTGAGCTGCGTGCTCGGCTGCCCCTATGAGGGGGAGATCGCGCCGCAAGCGGTGGCCGAGGTGGCGGAGCGACTGTTCGCCATGGGCTGCTACGAGATCTCGCTCGGCGACACCATCGGCACCGGCACGCCGACCAAGGCGCAAGCGATGATCGCCGCGGTGGCGGAGCGGGTGCCGGTGGAGAAGGTCGCGGTCCATTTCCACGACACCTACGGGCAGGCGCTGGCCAACATCCTGGCCGCCCTGCACATGGGGGTGGCGGTGATCGACAGCTCGGTCGCCGGGCTCGGCGGCTGCCCCTATGCCAAGGGCGCCAGTGGCAACGTGGCGAGCGAGGATGTGCTTTACATGCTGGACGGCCTGGGTATCGAGACAGGGGTGGATCTGGACAGGCTGATCGCGGCCGGCGCGTTCATCAGCGACGCCATCGACCGCCCCACCGCATCGAAGGTGGGCCGCGCTCGTGGTTGTGCGTGAGGGACGCTTCCACCTCTTGGCCAAATACAACGATCAACGGATTATGCGCCCCGCGAACTTGACGTTTCAGGCCAATCGGCGCATTATTTCCCTCGTGACGAATGGTGCCGACAACGCAGCGTTCCCACAACGCCGACCGGCCTTTCGAGCCGGCCGGAATCACGGCTGGAGTTCCAGCGGCAACGACCCACGGCCGCTTGCAGAGTGTGCCGTCACATGACCTGTTGCCCGTCCGGCTGAACGGCGGCGGAGCCATACCCGGGTGGCTCCGCCGCCGATTGTTTTTTGGGGCCGCCGATTGTTTTTTCGGCGATCGCCATGGTTCGGGCACCCGCCATCCTCTTGTCCCAACCAGGCCATCTTTCCGCCTTATTTCCATCCCGTTCTGTCGCGCTGCGCCCATCACCCCGCCAGCGGTCGGCTCGCAATGGATTTGGCTGAATTTCATACCACTTTTGAGCAAACAACCTTGGGATTATCGGCGCAGTCGCTCGATAATCAAACGAAACTGCCAAAAATATTTATGAGATTTCGCAAAATGGGGGTAAGGGTTGTGGCTTTAACGCAACATTAACCAGACTGGATTGAGTTTAGGAGCATCAGATGCGGCCAACTCCAACCGGAACGCGAAGTTGACTTCGAGCCTAGATGGAATTGGGTCGCCACGTGTTGATGCCGTTATGCCCGTTTCCCTTGGATTTGAAAGGCCCGCCCCCATGACCGTGCCGGCAGTCCTCCGCGATGTGGCGCAGTTCGGCGCCTACGCCGCCGGCCTGGGCCGACATGCGAGCCTGCTGGTCGCGGTCCTGCTGCTGGCCGGTTGTCCGGCCAACAGCGTTGGACCCGGCTGGGGAGGGCCGGACGTGACGGCGGCAAACCCGAACTCCCGAAAGACGACCCCGCCGGTGCCGAAGCCAAAGCCGGTCCGCAAGAGTCCCGACGCCGTGTCGCTGGCTCCGGCCCTGCCGATGCCACAGCCTGGTCCGCCGGTCACCACCGGCGATCCGGCGGCCACCTCTTCCCCGGCCTCCACCCAGCTGGCGGCCATCGGACCCGACAGCGCCTTTCCGGCGGCGAACGCCTCGGTTGCGCCGTCCACAGGGCCGTCCATGGGAGGCCTGTCCTTGGGGGGAGCCTCCACCCAACCCGCAACCCCCAACGCCGACCCCGACAGCCTTGTCGGGCTGGACGAAGTCCAGACTCTCAAACTCCTGGGGTCCCCCGTTGCACGGGAGGAGGCGCATCCCGCCAAGATCTGGCGGTATGCCAAGGGTGATTGCACCCTCAAGGTCTTCTTCTTCATGGATATGACCTCGTCCCAGGACTTCCGCGCCCTCTCCTACGACATGAAGAGCAGCCAAAATGTCCCTGATGCCGACCACCGATGCTTCGCCCAACTCCTCGCTCAAGCTGACACAGGGCGCCATGTCCGCCCCGGGCTTCAGTAAGGCTGAGACGAACAAGGGAATGTCCGCAATGACCGAACCGACCATTGCCCGCATCGCTCTGGTGGACGACGACGACCTGTTCCGTGAGTCGCTCAGCCTCAACCTCGGTGACGAAGGGTTCGAGGTCATCACCTTCGACCGCGGTGAACCGGCGCTCGATTTCTTCGCCGAAGGTGGATCGGTCGACATCGTCCTCCTGGACTGGCGCATGCCCAAGCTGGACGGCATCGACGTTCTGCGCCAGATGCGCGCCCGCGGGATCGCCACGCCGGTCATCTTCCTGACGGTGCTGTCCGACCAGATCTATGAGGAGGCGGCGCTTGCCGGTGGCGCGCTGGACTTTGTCGAGAAGTCGCGCAGCCTGTCGATCCTGCTGAAGCGCATGCGCCTGATCCTGGACGGCATCAAGGGGACGGCGGAGGAGGCCGAGGCCGGCGGCAGCGGCGCCACCCACCGCCTGGGCGAGTTGGAACTGCGCCTGGACAACAGCCGCGCCTTCTGGAAGGGCAAGCGCATCGACCTGACGCTGACCGAGTTCAACATCGTCAAGCTGATGTCGACGCGCCCGGAGGAGGACGTCTCCTATCGCGAGATTTACGACCTCGTTCATGGCAAGGGCTTCGTCGCCGGCTATGGCCCGTCGGGCTACCGCGCCAACGTCCGCGCCTTCATCAAGCGCATCCGCCAGAAGTTCCGCTCGGTTGATGCCGGCTTCGCCTGCATCGAGAATTATCCGGGATTCGGCTATCGCTGGGGCAAGGGGGAGAATGCGGCCAACCAGGGCCGTGACGACGACGGCATGGGTGAGGATATCCTGATCGATGGCGCTGCTGCCGATTGACCTGGCCATGCGGGCGCCCCGACGGGCGTCCGCCCGCCTGCTCTGGCTCTGGCGCTCGATGGCGAGCCGCCTGCTGCTGCTGACGCTTGTCTTCATCGCGGTGCCGGTCCTGCTCTATGACCAGTTCCAGCGCGCCGACGAGGCGTCGCAGCAGCTTCTGCTGAAAAGCGCCCAGCGCCAGGGCGAACTGATCGCCCGCGCGCTGGAGCCCGAATTGCTGGGCGTCGACCGCACGGCCCTTCCCAACCTCAGTAGCGCCCTTGCCCGCTATGGCGACGACCGCACGCGGTTGAAGCTGCTGGTGCGGCCGCGGGTGGCCGCCTCCAATGCGGCGACCACGCCGTCCGGCGCCAAGGCCGGACCGGAACCCTTCTTCTATGTCGCCGCCGCACCCAGCCTGTCGACCGCCGACATCGACGCCGAACGGCGCCTGCTGCTGGAACAGGGGGTGCTCGACCGCCTGGGGTCGAGTTGCGCCGGCAACGCCACGCTGGCGATGCGCGTTCCCCATGTCGAGGGCGGGGAGGAGGTGCTGTCCTCCATCACCCCGATCAAGACCAGTTTCGGCTGCTGGGCGCTGGTGACAAGCCACGCGACCGAGGCCTATATCTCCTCCTCCATCGGCCGCCCCTATTGGAGCACGCCGGCGGTCCAGGCCGCGGCGGCGATCTATCTGGCGATGGCCGCCCTGGTGCTGGCGGTGCTGGCCGGTGTCTGGCGCAACCTGAACCGGTTCGGCGATCTGGCTCGCCGCATCGTCGGTGGCGAGGATTGCGCCGACCGGGAAGACCGCGACGCCTCCTTCGCCGCGCGCAACACGGTGCCGGAGCTGTCGGGCGTGGCGGAGGATTTCGACCGGCTGGTGTCGACGCTGCGTGACAGCGCCCAGTCGCTGCGCCGGGCGGCGGAAGACAACGCCCATGCCTTCAAGACGCCGATCGCCGTGATCCGCCAGTCGGTGGAGCCGCTGCGCCGCGCCCTGCCGGCGGAGAACGCCCGCAGCCAGCGCGCCCTGGCCATGATCGAGAAATCGCTGGACAAGCTGGACGGCCTGGTCTCCTTCGCCCGCCGCATGGACGAGGCGGCGGCCGACCTGCTGGCCCCGTCACGCCGCCGCGTCGACCTGTCGGCGCTGGTGGAGCGGATGGCCGGCGGCTATACCGGGCTGCTGGCGGAGCGCCGCCTTCACATGCGCTCGCGCATCGATGCCGGGCTGGTCGTGCGCGCCAGCGAGGAGACGCTGGAGACCATCGTCGAGAATCTGGTGGAGAACGCCGTCAGCTTCTCGCCGCCGGATGGCACGGTCAGTGTCCGCCTGACCCGCAATGGGTCCTGGACCGAACTGGTGGTGGAGGATGAGGGGCCGGGCGTCGATCACGCCAATCTGGAGCGCATCTTCGAGCGTTATTTCTCGCACCGCGAACCCGGCCGCGGCATGCCGGACGACGAGGCGGCGGCCCATCAGGCCGGGGCGGCCCATTTCGGCATCGGCCTGTGGATCGTGCGGCGCAACATCGATGCCTTCGGCGGCCGCGTCCGCGCGGAAAACCGTCCGGGTGGCGGCCTGCGCATGACGGTGGTCCTGCCGCTGGCGGGGTGAGGGCGGCGGACCGGCCTGTGGTTTTGCCCGGTGATTTCATGGGGCTTCAGGCGAACGGGCTTCGGATCGGGCCGGTCATCGCCGCTCCGCCCATGGTCGATCTTGGTGCTGTTCCGTTTTTTCCGCTAGGATCGCGGCCGTCGACCGAACAGCATTCCGAGCCGCCGATGGACCGCAGTCTCGATCCCACCGACATCAAGATTCTGCGCGAGCTGCAGGAGGATGGGCGTCTCAGCAATGTCGAGCTGGCGCGCCGCATCAACCTCAGCCCGGCCGCCTGCCTGGAGCGGGTGAAGCGCCTGCAGGCCGACGGCATCATCCAGCGTTATGTCGCGCTGCTCGACCCCCACCGGCTGGAAGCGGGGATGCTGGTCTTCGTCGAGGTGGTGCTGGATCGCACCACGCCCGACAATTTCGACGACTTCAAGGCCACCGTCATGCGCATGCCGCAGATCATGGAATGCCACATGGTCGCCGGCGGGTTCGATTACCTGGTCAAGGCCCGTGTGCGGGACATGAACGAATATCGTCTGTTCCTGGGCGAATTGCTGTCCACCGCCCGCGGCGTCCGGGAAACCCACACCTATGCCGTCATGGAGGAGGTCAAGAGCGTCACCGCGATTCCGCTGGATGGCCTGTCCGGCGTTTCGTCGCGCGGCTGAATGATCAGGGACTATATCTTTTCCCAAATCGCATAACAGTTTGGGGCCGGTCCGCGTTTCCAGACGCATTTTGCAAAGAACATCACCGACCGGTTTCGCGCACTTGTTGCAGATAGGCCCAGCTTTTGTTCGCTTACCGACAAAACGATGCGGCACGCCACTTGCTTAGAAGGGCGCGGTCCTGGGGGCGATCGCAGCGGTCGTCCGGCGGTTTTCATTCCGTCCGCATGCCCGACCGGATTTTTCGACCCTTTGGCTGGAACGGAACCGCGTCATGCGTGTCAACACACCGATCACCGACCGAGAAGTCCACCTGACCGAGGGGGTTCCCCTGGTGTCGCGCACCGACACCGGCGGGCGCATCACCTTCGTGAACCGGGCCTTCATTGAGATCAGCGGGTTCGACGAGCATGAATTGATCGGTGCTCCGCACAACATCGTCCGCCACCCCGACATGCCGAAGGAGGCCTTCGCCGACCTGTGGGGCACGGTCAAGGCCGGTCGCCCCTGGGAAGGGTTGGTGAAGAACCGGACCAAGAGCGGCGATTTCTATTGGGTGCGCGCCAACGTCACCCCGGTGGTCGAGGATGGAGCCATCGCCGGCTACATCTCCATCCGGTCCAAGCCGTCGCGCGACGAGATCGCGGCGGCGGACACGCTCTATGCCGACATGCGCGCCGGCCGCGCCGCGAAGCTGTTGACGCAGGGCGCGCTGGTGCGCCGCAGCCGTGCCGGCCGTGCGGCCGCCTTTGTTTGCGCCAGCCTGTCGGGGCGCCTGGCCGCCGTGTTCGGGCTGCTGATGCTGGCGATGCTGGTGGCCGGCTGGCTCGGTCTCGACGGCATGGCCCATTCCAATCAGTCCTTGCGCACCGTCTATGAGGATCGCACGGTTCCCGCCTATCAGATCGGCGAGATCCAGAATCTCGCCCGCGACAGCCGCCAACGCCTGACCGATCTCGCCGCCGATCTCCGGATGGGAAGCGGCGGCGCCGATCTCGCCGCCGATCTCGCCGCCGTAGAGGCGGAGGTCAATGGCAACGCCACGGAGATGCAGCGCCTGCTGACGGAGTATCTGGCGACCTACCTGACGCCCGAGGAGACCATTCTCGCCGACAAATTCAAGCCGGTGGTCGGGACCTACCTCCAGGCGGGGATGGGACCGGCGCTGGCGTTGGCGAAGCAAAGGGACGCGGCCGGGCTTGACGCCCATCTGCGCGGCGCGGTCCGCCCGGCCTTCGCCGAACTGCGCCGTGTGTCCGATGCCCTGCTCGACCTCCAGGTCCGCGTCGCGCGCGAGGAATTCGACAAGGCGGAGAAGGAGTATGCGGGCCGGATGATCGAGGTCGCCACCGCGATGCTGCTGAGCGCCCTGCTGGCCGCCCTGTTCGGCTGGGCGATCCTGCGCACCGTGCGCCGGCCGCTGGCGGTTCTGGAGAAGACGTTCGAGCGCATCGCCGGGGGCGCCCTGACCGAGCCGATGCCGGCCATCGGGGTGCCCGAGTTCCGGCGCGTCGCGTCGGAACTGAACGCCATGAAGGCGAAGCTGGCCTACGGGATGCATGAGAAACACGAGACGGAGCTGCGCCAGAAGGCGCTGACCCGCCAGGCTCTGCTGGAAACCTGCAAATCCATCGAAAGCGACCTCGACGCCACCTGGATGGGGGTGGAACTGGCAAGCCGGCGGGCTGGCGACGGGATCCAGCATCTGATGCAAGCGTTGGGCGTGGTGCGCGAAAACACGGTGGTGGTGTCGGCCGCCTCCGAGCAGGCCAGCGCCAACGCCCAGTCGGTCGCCGCCGCGACGGACCAACTGAATTCCTCCGGTCAGGAGATCGCCCGGCAGGCGGCGCGCTCCAGCCAGGTGGCGCGGCGCGCCGTGGACAGCGCGCGCGGGTCCGCCTCCGCCATCGGCCATATGGAGATCGCGACGGAGGAGATCGCCAAGGTCGCCCACCTCATCAACGAGATCGCCGGCCAGACCAACCTGCTGGCGCTCAACGCCACCATCGAGGCGGCCCGCGCCGGCGAAGCCGGCAAAGGCTTCGCCGTCGTCGCCAGCGAGGTCAAGGCGCTCGCCAATCAAACCGCGCGCGCGACCGAGGACATCGCCCGCCAGATCGACCAGTTGAAACAGGCGGTCGGCGGCAGCGTGACGGCGATCCAGACCGTCATCTCGGTGATCGAGGAGATCGACGAGGCCGCCGCCGCCGCCGTCGCCGCGGTGGAGCAACAGTCGGCCGCCAACGCGCAGATCGGGCGCAGCGCCAGCAACTCCGCCGGTGGCGCCTCCCAGGTGTCGGGCAGCGTCCTGCACATCCGCGATCAGACCGACGAGATCACCGGCATCGCCACCGATGTCCGGCGCCGCATGACCGACACCCAGGGCGCCGTCGCCGATCTGAAGCGCCGGCTCGTCATCGCTTTGCGCCAGTCGGTGGCGGGCGACCGCCGCGTTTCCGACCGCATCCCCTGCGAGGAGCCGATCGGCCTGACCATGGCTGGCGACCGTCGCACCGTCACCTTGCTCGACCTGTCGCTGGATGGGCTGCTGGTGGAGCCGATGGGCCTGCCGGAGCTGCCCGAGCAGACCCCGTTGACCGTGTCCCTGCGCGAGGTCGGCGACCTGCCGGCCATTGTCGCCGGCACCAGCGACCTTGGCCTGCATCTGGCTTTCGACGATCTGTCGACGGTCCAGGCCGACCGGTTGGAGCATCTCTACAACGCGATGATCGCGGCGGAATCCGCCATCATCCAGACGGTGCAGGACGCGGCTGGAGCCTTGGCGAAGGCGCTGGACGGGGCGCTTTCCGATGGCAGCATCGGCGAGGACGCGCTGTTCTCGACCGATCTCGCCACCATCCCCGGCAGCGAGCCGGAACAGTGCCTCGCTCCCTTCACCGAGCTGACCGACCGCCTGTTCCCGGCGATCCAGGAGCCGGTGCTGGCCTCCAACCCGCGCTTCCAGTTCTGTGCCGCCGTCAACGCCGTCGGCTATCTGCCGACCCACAATGCCCGCTATTCCGAACCGCAACGGCCGGGTGAGGCGGTCTGGAACGCCGCCCATTGCCGCAATCGCCGGGTCTTCGCCGACCGCTCCGGTCTTGCCGCGGCGCGCAACACCCGGTCCTTCCTGTTGCAGGCCTACCGCCGTGACATGGGCGGCGGCCAGACGGTGCGGTTGAAGGAGGTCGATGCGCCGATCCTGGTGCGGGGTCGCCATTGGGGCAACCTGCGGCTGGCCTACCTGCCCTGATGCTTCACGACGGCTCAGACAGTCACTGACGGTCCCCGTTGGGCCTTCGCCCGAGACACCAAGCCCCGCAGGCGATGCCGTCTGCGGGGCTTGGTGTTTGAAGGCCATGGGGGGAGGCGTGCCACGGGCTGCGATTGGTCCCGGCGTGTCGCGGTCAAGGTTTTTGCGGTTGGTGTGAAGCGATCATGTCTTCGCCCTTCCACAGGGCGATGCATTCCGCGGGTGTTATTGCGGTAAAAACTCCCTTAATAATACTTATCGATCTAAGTAATTATTATTATAGCTGTGCTATTAATGAGAATGGTGGTTTTCAGTTGATTACAATCGGTGGAATGCGCTAAAAAGGATCATGAAATAAAATTAATCTTCCGTGGAAGGTTTGTGTCGCTTGGCTGAGCCCAATCGTTAACCTCCAGTCATGATTTTCCTCCCCAGGTTGCTTTTTGGGAAGCGTTCCAACCTCAGACCCAGCAAGCGTGTCGGTGTCCAATCCAGGAAATGATGAATGCCGCGTCTGGTAGAAGACAGTGCGACTTCGGACACCGGTTTATCCTGCCTCACCGTCATGTTGCGCCTTCTCGGCCATCCGGCCGATCCGGAGCAGTTGCGCCATGATCAGGCGGTCCGCGGCCGGGCGATGGGAACGCTGGACATCCTGCGCGCCGCCAAGCGCTTCGGCCTGAAGGCGCGGTCGGTCACCACCCGCTGGGACCGGCTGGCGGCCACGCCGCTGCCGGCCATCGCCAAGCGGCGTGACGGGCGCTACTTCATCATCGCCAGGATCGACGGCGACCGGGTGCTGATCCAGGATCCGTTGGAGCCGCGTCCACTGACCCTGCCGCGCGCGGTGGTGGAGCCGGCCTGGTCGGGCGAGCTGGTGCTGATGGCCCGGCGTGCCGGGCTGGATCTGGCGCAGGTGCGGTTCGGCATCGGCTGGTTCGTGCCGGCCCTGCTGAAATACCGGCGGGTGTTCTCGGAGGTCCTGCTCGCCTCCTTCATGCTGCAAGTGTTCGGGCTGATCAGCCCGCTGTTCTTCCAGGTCGTGGTCGACAAGGTGCTGGCCCACCGCAGCCTGACCACGCTGGATGTCCTGGTCGTCGGCCTCGTCGTGGTGTCGCTGTTCGAGACGGTGCTGGGCGGGTTGCGCAGCTATCTGTTCTCGCACACCACCAGCCGGGTCGACGTGACGCTGGGGGCGCGGCTGTTCGACCATCTGCTGGCGCTGCCGCTGCCCTATTTCCAGGCGCGCCGCGTCGGTGACAATGTCGCCCGCGTGCGCGAGCTGGACCGCATCCGCGACTTCCTGACCGGATCGGCCCTGACCCTGGTCATCGATCTGGTCTTCACCGTCGTGTTCCTGGCGGTGATGTGGTGGTACAGCCCGGCGCTGACCGCGATCGTGCTCGCCTCGCTGCCGGTCTACGCGGTGATCAGCCTCGCCGTCACCCCGGTCCTGCGCCGGCGGCTCGAGGCGAAATTCGCCCTGGGGGCGGAAAACCAGGCCTTCCTGGTCGAAAGCATCTCCGGCATCGAGACGCTGAAGGCGATGGCGGTGGAGCCGGAGATGCGCCGTCATTGGGAGGAACGGCTGGCCGCCTATGTCGGCGCCGCCTTCCGCGCCTCGACGCTCGGGGTGATGGCCGGCCAGGGGGTGCAGCTGGTGAGCAAGCTGACCATGGCCGCCCTGCTCTATGTCGGCGCGCAGGAGGTGATCGACGGCGCCCTGACCATCGGCGCGCTGGTGGCGGTCAACATGCTGGCGGGCCGGGTGTCGTCGCCGGTGCTGCGGCTGGCCCAGCTGTGGAACGATTTCCAGCAGGCGCGGGTCTCGGTCGAGCGGCTGGCCGACATCCTCAACACCACGCCGGAACCGGCGGCCAAGCCCGGCCGGTTGCCGCTGCCGGCCATCCGCGGCCGCATCCGCTTCGACCGCGTCGGTTTCCGCTACCGCCCCGACGCCTCGCCCACCCTTCAGGGCATCGAACTGACGGTGGAGCCGGGGGAGACGGTCGGCATCGTCGGCTCGTCGGGGTCGGGCAAGAGCACGCTGACCAAGCTGGTGCAGCGGCTCTATGTGCCGGAAACCGGTCGGGTGCTGATCGATGACGTCGATCTGTCGCTGGTCGACGTGGCGTGGCTGCGCCGCCAGATCGGCGTGGTCCTACAGGAGAATGTCCTGTTCAACCGCTCCATCCGCGACAACATCGCGCTGGCCGATCCCGGCATGGCGATGGAGCGGATCGTCGAGGCGGCGCGGCTGGCCGGGGCGGACCGTTTCATCCTTGGGCTGCCGGAGGGGTACGACACCGTGATCGGCGAACGCGGCGCCAGCCTGTCGGGCGGCCAGCGCCAGCGTGTCGCCATCGCCCGCGCGCTCGCCACCGATCCCCGCATCCTGATCTTCGACGAGGCGACCAGCGCGCTCGACGTCGAGAGCGAGGCGGCGATCCAGGCCAACATGCGCCGCATCTGCGACAACCGCACGGTTCTGATCGTCGCCCACCGGCTGTCCACCGTGCGCGGCTGCGACCGCATCGTCACGGTGGAGGAGGGGCGGATCGCCGAGCAGGGAACCCATGACGAGCTGATCCGGCTGGGCGGGCGCTATGCCGCGCTGTGGCGGATGCAGGCCGGCGGCGCGCCGGGGGAGGCGGGGCATGGTGTCGCCTGAGATCGCCGAACCGACAGGCGGGCAAGCCGCGGCGCCGGTGCCATCTCCGCCGCCGGGAGCGTCGGCTTCGCCGCCTTCCCCGCCGCCGCCCCGCCAGCCCCGGCCGCGCCGCGGCCATGAGCTGGAGTTCCTGCCGGCGGCGCTGGAGGCGGTGGAGACACCGCCGTCGCCGCTGGCGCGGGCGGTGTCGCTGCTGATCGCCGCCTTCGCGGTGATCGCCGTCGCCTGGGCCTGGATCGGCCATATCGACATCACCGCCGTCACCCGCGGGCGCATCATCTCCAGCGACCGCAACAAGCTGGTTCAGACGCTGGAGACCGGCATCGTCCGCGCCATCCGCGTCGCCGACGGCCAGCGGGTGGAGCAGGGCGCCGTCCTGCTGGAACTGGACCCGACCGACAGCGCCGCCGACGCCGGCCGCGCCGAATGGGAGCTGGCGGTGGCGGAGACCGAGGCGGCGCGGCTGCGGGCGGCGCTGGACGGGCGGCGCGGCTTCGATCCGGCGCCCGGCGCCGACGCCGCCCTGGTGACGCTCCAGCGCTCGATCCTCGCCAACCAGCTGGCGGCGCGCGACGCGGCGCTCGACGCCATCGGCAGCCAGGAACGCCAGCGCCGGGCGGAGATGGCGGCGCTGGCCGCCGAGAAGGCCCGGCTGCATGCCACCCTGCCGCTGATCCGCGAACAGGTGCAGGCGAAACGGAACCTGTCCCAGCGCGGCTACAGTCCCCGCTTCGACCTGCTGGAACTGGAGAAGGAACTGGCCGAGGTCGAATTCGGCGAGGTCGCCGCTGCCAACCGCGAGGCGGAGGCCGCCGCCGCGCTGAAGGGGTTGGCCGACGAGCGGCGGCGGGTGACGGCGGAGTTCGACGGCAAGGCGATGGCCGACCTCGCCGATGCCGAGAAGCGGGCCGCCGCCCTGCGCCAGGAGCTGACCAAGGCGGCGCGGCGGCGCGAGCGCCAGTTGCTGACGGCACCGGTCGGCGGCGTGATCCAGCAACTGGCCGTTCACACGGTGGGCGGGGTGGTGACGGCGGCGGAGCCGCTGATGGTGATCGTGCCGGCCAACCGCACCCTGGTGGCCGATGTCCAGGTCGACAACAAGGACATCGGCTTTCTCCATCCCGGCATGCCGGTCGAGATCAAGATCGACGCCTTCCCCTTCACCCGCTACGGGCTGCTGCCGGGCAGCGTCGCCTCGGTGTCGCACGACGCCATCCTGCCGCCCGACGGGGCCGCCGCACGCATCGGCGCGCCCGACGCCGCCCCGCCGCCGGCCGCCGAGCGCGACGGGCCGAAATTCTCGGCGCGCATCGCGCTCGACCGCATGGTCATCCGGGGCGAGAACGGCGAGGACATCGCGCTCGCGCCCGGCATGGCGGTGACGGCGGAGGTGAAGACCGGCCGCCGTCGCATCCTCGACTACCTGCTTTCCCCCGTGCTCGCCCACGTCCAGGAGGCGATGCGCGAGCGCTGAGTCGCGAGACTCCCCCCTCCGAACCCCCTTCCCAACCCATTGCCACAGGGCCGGGACCCAACCGGGCCGATCTTGCGAGAGGATAAGCCGATGACCAGCACCGTGACCACCGACGGCGACGACCTGCTGACCGGCGACTGGCGCGCCGACACGCTGCGCGGCGGGGCCGGCAACGACACTCTGCTCGGCAACGACGGCGATGATGTGCTGGAGGGCGGTGACGGCGATGACCGGCTCGATGGCGGGACCGGGGCCAACAGCCTGTTCGGCGGCGCCGGCAACGACACGCTGATCGGCGGCAGCGTCAACGACAGTCTGGATGGCGGGGCCGGCGACGACGTGATCAGCGGCGGGACGGGCAACGACGTGATTTCCGGCGGCGATGGCGCCGACAGCATCGACGGCGGCGAGAATGACGACAGCATCGATGGCGGCGCCGGCAACGACACCATCCTCGGCGGCGGTGGCCGCGATGTCGTCATGGCCGGCGACGGCGACGATCTGGTGCGGGATGGCGACAATGTCTGGAGCGACGACCGCTTCGACGGCGGTGCCGGCAACGACACGCTGGACGGCGGTCTCGGCAGCGACACGCTGATCGGCGGTGCCGGCAACGACCGGCTGACGGTGGGCAACGACTATAACGGCGACGTGCTGGACGGCGGCGACGGCGACGACACGCTGATCGGCGGCATGGGGGCCGACCGGCTCGCCGACGGCGCCGGGGCCGATCTGGTCCAGGCCGGCGGCGGTGACGATCAGCTCGACCATGTGCTGTCCGATCAGGCCGGGGCCGACACGCTCGACGGCGGCGCCGGCTATGACCGGCTGCGGGTGGCGCTGACCGCCGGGCAGGTGACGGCGGCCGTCGCCGCCGACCTTGTCGCGCTGGCCGACTTCATCCAGCGCTATGGCGATGACGGCCAGAGCTTCAGCGGGCAGGCGATCCGGCTTGCCGCCACCAACTGGAACGCGCTGGAGGTGACGGTGGACGGCCGGACGGTGGCGGTCGGCGACCTTGCCGGACTGGTCGCCGCCGCCCCCAACCGGGCGCCGGTGGTCGGCGACCAGTCGCTGACCGGGACCGAGGATACGCCGCTTGCCGGGACGGTGGGGGCCAGCGATCCCGACGGCGATGCGCTCTCCTACGGCATCGGCGCCGGCCCGGCCCATGGCCGTCTCGTCCTGGGCGACGATGGCCGCTTCACCTACATGCCCGACGCCGATTATGCCGGCGGTGACAGTTTCCGCATCGATGTGGCGGACGGGCGTGGCGGTATCTCCTCCCAGACCGTCACGGTGGCGCTGGCCGCGGTCAACGACGCGCCGGGCGAGGCGACGCTCGACGGTGCCGCCGTCGCCGAGCATGCGGCGGCGGGGACGGTGGTCGGCACCGCCCAGGCCCGGGATCCGGATGGCGACGCGCTGGCCTACAGCCTGACCGACGATGCCGGCGGCCGCTTCGTCATCGATGCCGCCAGCGGCGTGCTGTCCGTCGCCACCGGGGCCGATCTCGATTACCTGCGCGCTCCCGTCCATGCCGTGACCGTCCGTGTCACCGACGCCGTCGGGATGAGCACCGACAAGGTCTTCCACATCGGCGTCACCGCCGCCCGCGACGATGGCGCCGCCGATGCCGAGGGGCTGTCCCCGGCCGAGGAGCGGGCGTCCGAGGCGGGCGAGGCGCCGGGCGGCGACGGCCGGTCCGTCTCCGGCGATTGGCGTGCCGAGACGCTGGAGGGCGGCGGTGGTGACGACAGCCTCGACAGCGGCGGCGGCGGCGGCACGCTGCTGGGCGGGGCCGGCAACGACCGGCTGACCGGCGATTGGGGCGAGGATACCCTGCGCGGCGGGTCGGGGGCCGATACGCTGCGCGGCGGGGCGCAGAGCGACCGGCTCTATGGCGGCTCCGGCGACGATGTGCTGGAGGGCGGCAGCGAGGACGACACGCTGGATGGCGGCACCGGCAACGACAGCCTCCATGGCGGCAGCGGCGCCGACCTGCTTTATGGCGGGATGGGCGACGATCTGCTGGATGGCGGCACCGACGCCAACCGGCTCTATGGCGGCAGCGGCGACGACACGCTGCTGGGCGGCGATGTCGGCGACACGCTGGACGGCGGCAGCGGCGATGACGTGATCAATGGCGGCATCGGCGCGGACAGCATCCGCGGCGGTTCCGGCGACGACCGCATCGACGGCGGCGAGAACGACGACAGCATCGATGGTGGCAGCGGCAACGACACCATCCTCGGCGGCGGTGGCCGCGATGTCGTCATGGCCGGCGACGGCGACGATCTGGTCAGCGACGGCGACGATGTCTGGAGCGACGACCGCTTCGACGGCGGTGCCGGCAACGACACGCTGGACGGCGGTCTCGGCAGCGACACGCTGATCGGCGGTGCCGGCAACGACCGGCTGTCGGTGGGCAACGATTATAACGGCGATTATCTGGACGGTGGCGACGGCGACGACACGCTGATCGGCGGCATGGGGGCCGACACGCTGATCGGCGGGGCCGGCGACGATGTGCTGAAGGGCGGCGGCGGCAACAATGTCCTGATCGGCGGCGACGGCATCGACATCGCCGATTATTCGGCGGAGACCGAGGCGATCTCCATCGATCTGCGGACCGGCGAGCTGCGCCACGGCGGCTGGATGGCCGACCGGCTGTCGGGCATCGAGACCATCCTGGCGGGGGGCGGCAACGACGCGCTGGCCGGCGACGGCGGCGACAACCGCCTGTCGGGTGGGGTGGGGGACGACAGCCTGTCGGGCGGTGCCGGCGACGATGTGCTGGATGGCGGCAGCGGCGCCGACCGGCTGGATGGCGGCGACGGCATCGACACCGCCACCTATGCCGGGTCCGGGGCCGGCGTCACCGTCGATCTGGCGGTCGGGACCGGGACCGGCGGCGATGCCGAGGGCGATGTGCTGTCGGGCGTCGAGAACCTGATCGGCTCGGCGCACGGCGACCGGCTGACCGGCGACGCCGGGGCGAACCACCTCGATGGCGGTGCCGGCGACGATGTGCTTGCCGGGGCTGGCGGGGCCGACACCCTGATCGGCGGCGAGGGGATCGACACGGCCGACTACTCAACGTCCGGCGCGGGCGTGGCTGTCGATCTGGCGAGCGGTGGCGGAGCCGGCGGCGACGCCGAGGGCGATGTGCTGTCCGGTGTCGAGAACCTGACCGGCTCGGCCCATGGCGACCGGCTGACCGGCGATGCCGGGGCGAACCGTCTCGATGGTGGGGCGGGCGACGACACGCTGGCCGGCGGCCAGGGGGCGGATACGCTGATCGGCGGCGACGGCATCGACACCGCCGACTATTCGGCATCCGCCGGCGGCGTGTCGGTCGACCTGTCGGCGGGAACGGCGGCGGGCGGCGACGCCGAGGGCGATGTGCTGTCGGGGATCGAGAACCTGACCGGCTCGGACGGCGATGACCGGCTGGTCGGCGATGCCGGCGCCAATCTGCTGGATGGCCGGGGCGGCAACGACACGCTGATCGGGCTCGGCGGCGCCGACACGCTGATCGGCGGCGATGGCACCGACCTTGCCGATTACTCGGCCTCCGCTGACGGCGTCGGCGTCGATCTGACCGCGGGCAGCGGTGCCGGCGGCGATGCCGAGGGCGATGCGCTGTCGGGGGTCGAGGATGTGACCGGTTCGGCCTTCGCCGACCGGCTGACCGGTGCGCAGACCGCCAACCGCCTCGATGGCGGGGCGGGTGACGACAGGCTGGCCGGGCTCGGCGGCGCCGACACGCTGATCGGCGGCGCTGGCATCGACCTCGCCGATTATTCGGCATCGGGTGCCGGCGTGACGGTCGATCTGGCCGCGGGGGCCGGAACCGGCGGCGACGCCGAGGGCGACGTGCTGTCCGGTGTCGAGAATCTCACCGGCTCGGCCTTCGCCGACCGGCTGACCGGCGACAGCGGGAGCAATGTCCTGGAAGGCGGGGCGGGCGACGACACGCTGGCCGGCGGCCAGGGGGCCGATACGCTGATCGGCGGTGATGGAGCCGACAGCGCCGACTATGCCGCCTCCGCTGGTGGCGTCATAGTCGATCTGGCGGCCGGCACCGGGGTTGGCGGCGATGCCGAGGGCGACCTGCTGACGGGCATCGAGAACGTCACCGGCTCGGCCCACGACGACGGGCTGACCGGCGATGGCGGGGCCAACCGTCTGGAGGGCGGCGCCGGGGATGATTGGCTGTCCGGCGGGACCGGGGCGGACAGCCTCATCGGCGGTGATGGCATCGACAGCGCCGATTACGCGGGGTCGAGCGCCGGCATCGATGTCGATCTGTCCACCGGCCGCGGTGCCGGCGGCGACGCCGAGGGCGATGTGCTGTCCGGTGTCGAGAATCTGGGCGGGTCCGACCATGACGACCGGCTGACCGGCGACGCCTACGCCAACCGGCTTGACGGGCGCGGCGGCAACGACACGCTGGTCGGGCTCGGTGGCGCCGACACGCTGGTCGGCGGCGACGGCATCGACACGGCGGAGTATCTGGCCTCCACCGCCGCCGTGACCGTCAACCTGGCGAGCGGCACGGGGTCGGGCGGCGACGCCCAGGGCGACCGGCTGAGCGGCATCGAGAATCTGACCGGCTCCGCCTTCGGCGACCGGCTGATTGGCGATGCCGGCGCCAACATCCTGGATGGTGCCGGCGGCAACGACACGCTGGTCGGCGGGGCGGGGGCGGACACGTTGATCGGCGGGGCCGGCAGCGACACCGCCGATTATTCGGCCTCCGCTTCCGCCGTGACGGTCGATCTGGCGGCCGGCACCGGGCTTGGCGGCACGGCCGCCGGCGACGTGCTGATCGGGGTCGAGAACCTGATCGGCTCCAGCCGCGCCGACCGTCTGGTCGGCGACGGGCAGGACAACAGCCTGCGCGGTGGCGCGGGAGCCGACACGCTGATCGGCGGCGACGGCTCGGACACCGCCGACTATACCGGTTCGGCGGCCGGGGTGACGGTCAGCCTCGCCGATGGAACCGCCGATGGCGGCGACGCCACCGGCGATGTGCTGTCCGGCATCGAAAATCTGACCGGTTCGGGGGCTGCCGACCGGCTGACCGGCGACGGCGGGGCCAACCGCCTGCGCGGCGGCGGCGGCAATGACACGCTGATCGGCGGCGCCGGGGCCGACAGCCTCAGCGGCGGGGCCGGCCTCGACACCGCCGATTATTCGGCCTCCGCCGGGGCTGTGTCGGTCAATCTGGCGACCGGCATCGGCCGGGGCGGCGATGCCGAGGGCGACCGGCTCGACGGGGTGGAGAACCTGATCGGCACCGGCCTCGCCGACAGCCTGACCGGCGACGGCGCCGCCAACTATCTGGACGGGCGCGGCGGCGCCGACAGTCTCGCCGGCGGGGCGGGCGACGATACGCTGCGGGTGCTGGACGATGGGTTCGCCAGCCTCGACGGCGGCAGCGGCTTCGATACCCTGCGCTTCGAGGGCGAACGGCTGGTCGTCACCGGCGCCGGGTCCGGCGGGGTCCGGGGCATCGAGGCGATCGACCTCGGCCATCCCGGCCGCCAGACCCTGATCCTGAACGAACAGGGCATCCTGGCCGACACCGGCGGCGGGCCGCTCTATGTCACCGGCGACCGCGGCGATCTGGTCACCTTCAAGGAATCCGGCTGGCGGCGCGGCGGCAGCGAGACCGTCGGGTCGATCCTCTACAACCTCTATTCCCGCGGCACGACCACGGTCCATGTCCAGGACGGCGTGCGGATGTTCGGCGACCTCGTGGTCACCGGCACCGTCGGGGACGATGTGCTGACCGCGCCGTCGGGCGCCGGCCATGTCGTGGTGTTCGGCGAGGGCGGCAACGACACGGTTCGGTTCGGCGCCGGCTTCCGCCACGAGATCGCCCATCTGGTGCGTATCGACGACGATCTGCATATCCTGTTCGACGCCCAGGGCGGCCCGGCCGGCGAGGACGGCTATGCCCGCGACCGCGTCACCATCATGGGCCATTTCGCCGCCAACGGTGCCGCCGGGGCTGGGGAGGGCAGCGTCCGTCAGATCCAGTTCGCCGATGGCGTGGTCTGGCCGGTATGGGGCGGTGATCTGCTGCTGGGCGGCACCGGCGACGACACCGTCGCCATCGAGCCGGGCTTCACCAGCCACAGCCTGCATGCCGATGCGGGTGTGAACGTCATCCGCTTCGGCGCCGACGTGACCGCCGACGATCTGCGCCTGTCGCGCAAGGGCGACGATCTGGAGATCCGCATCGTCGGCACCGACCGCTCGCTTCTCCTCTTCAACCATTTCTCGGCGGAGGCGCTGGCCGGCGCCGGCAATGGCGGGGTGGAGGCGATCGAGCTGGCCGACGGCAGCCATTGGCGCGTGCGCGGCACCGACATCCGCATCGGCAGCGGCGGCGACGACCGCATGGTCTTCGGCCTGGATGGCGGGCAGACGACGCTCTATGGCAGCGCCGGGAACGACAGCATCGCCTTCGCGACGACCATCGATCCCGACCGCATGCGGCTGAGCCGCGAGGGCGATGACCTGCGCCTCTCCTACGAGGGCACCGGCGACTCCTGGCTGATCAAGCGGCATTTCGACGGCAATCCCGATGGCTTCCGGACGATCCGTTTCGGTGACGGCACCGAATGGGCCATCGATAACACCCGCCTGCTGGCCGGGACCGCCGCCGACGAGCGGGTCGAGATCGGCGGCGGTTTGGGCGAGCGCGTGCTGGCGACCGGCGGTGGCCGCGATGGGTTGGTCCTGGCGGCCGGCATCCTGCCGTCCCAGGTGGCCCTGCGCCGCGATGGCGACAAGCTGGTCATCGAGATCGGCGGCGGCAATGACCGGGTGGTGGTGCTCAACCATTTCAACGGCACCGGTGCCGGCAACGGCGTGCTGCGCAGCCTGACCTTCGCCGACGGGACGGTGTGGCCGCTCGACGCCGGGGCGGGCTTCCGCATCGGCGGCGACACCGGCGACGTCTTCGCCTTCAAGCCGGGCGACGGCGCCGTCACCCTGTTCGCCGGCAAGGGGGTGGACACGCTGAACCTCGCGTCGGCCATCGGCGCCGACAAGCTGGATTTCACCCGCGTCGGCGACGACCTCGTCATTTCGGTGAAGGGAACCGGCGACAAGGTGACGGCGCTGAACCATTTCGCCAGCGGCTGGGGCGCGTCGCTGCTCGAGAATGTCTATGCCGGCGGGCGCTTCTGGAACCTCTCCGATCCCGCCATGCTGATCGGCGGGGCCGGTGACGACAGCTATACCCTGACGGTCGGCGGCGGCGCCAAGTCGATCCTGCCCAGCGGTGGCAACGACCAGATCGTCATCGGTCCCGGCATCGACAAGGCCAGCGTCACCATGCAGCGGGTCGGCGACGATCTGGTGATCGGTCTGCGCACGCTGCCCGACAAATTGACCGTGCTGAACCATTTCTCCGGCGGGGCGAGCGGCGGCGCCCATACGCTGCGCTTCATCGATGGCGACATCTGGAACATCTGGGGCGCCAGCCTGCTGGTCGGCACCAGCGCCACCGACATTTTCACCGCCAATCCCGGCATCGGCGGCGTGTCACTCTTCCCCGGCGGCGGCAATGACCGGCTCCGGCTCGGCACCGGTTTCGACACCCTCGACACGATGGTGCGGCGGGTCGGCGACAATCTGGAGATCCGGCGGCGCGACAGCGCCGACAGGATCACCGTGCTGAACCATTTCCTGGGCAACGAGGCGCGCGACCTCGCCTTCGCCGACGGCACAGTCTGGACGGTCGGCGGTCCCAACGCCCGGATCGGCACCGATGGTGCCGACCGTTTCGTCCTGTCGCCCGGCATGGGCTCCGTCGTGGTCTATGGCGGCGGCAATCAGGGCGGTGAAGACCGCATCGAGGTGGCCGCCGGCATCGACCCGTCCACCGTCCGGCTGACCCGCGTCGGCAACGACCTGCGCGTCACCGCCGGCGGCGACAGCATGACCATCGTCAACCAGTTCGTCACCGGCGGGGTGACGACGATCCCGGAGATCGTCTTCTCCAATGGCGTGGTCTGGCCGATCACCGGCACCAACGTCTTCATCAGCGGCGGCGGGGCGGAGACCATTCCCGGCGGCCCGATGTTCATCTATCCCGGCGCGCCCGGACAGCATCTGGGCATCAATGCCGATCCGGCGACCACCCGCATCGTGCGCGTCGGCAACGACCTGCATCTGACCATCGTCGGCCAGCCGAACGAGATGATCATCGTCAACCATTTCGCCATGAACGGCATCGGCGATCTGGTCTTCAACAACGGCACCACCTGGAACATCCAGGGCGGCAAGGTGTTGATCGGCGGCACCGGCCACGACCAGTTCGTGATCCAGCGCGGCATGGGCGACGTGATCGTCTATCCCGACAGCGTCGGCGACGACCGTCTGCGCTTCCTCGACACGGTGGACGGATCCAGGATCCGCGTGGCGCGCGTCGGCGACAATCTGCGCATCACCATCGATGGCACCAGCGACGCGCTGACCATCGTCAACCACTTCGCCGGCACGCCGATGAAGTCGCTGACCCGTCCCGACGGCACGGAGCTGCCGCTGACCGGCGACGGGCTGCTGATCGGCGGCCAGGGCCAAACCGTCTTCCTGGTCGGAGAGGACAGCGGGTCGAAGACCATCTATGCCGAGGGCGGTGACCGCGTGGTCTTCGGCGACACCGACAGCACCGAGGTGCGGCTGATCAGCACCGGCTCCGATCTACAGGTCTTCAACGACCGCACCCGGCAGGCGGTGACGATCATCAATTATTTCAACGGCGCTGGCAGGCTGGAATTCGCCGACGGGCGGAATTTCGACCTGACCTCGCCCTATACGCTGATCGGCACCGGCGGGGGCGACCGCTTCACCATCGGCAAGACCGGCCCGGCGACCCAGATCATCCATGCCGGTGGCGGCGGCAGCCAGATCGTCTTCGGTCCCGATGTTTCGCCGGGCGACGTCACCCTGCGCCAGGACGGCGTCGATCTGGTGGTCGCCTTCGTCGGCAGCGGGCGCGTCGTGCGCGTCGTCAACCACTTCACCGCGCCCACCGACGGGCTGGCCCGCGGGCTGGACGCCGTCACCTTCTCCGGCGGGGTGACGCTGAACCTACAGGGCGACAGCGTGATGTTCGGCCAGCAGGGGACCGACGACTTCACCGTGCTGCCCGGCCAGGGTCACCGCTATCTCTTCCCCGGCGGCGGCAGCGACCGGCTGACCTTCGGTCCCGGCATCGACCCGGCGCTGGTGCGGATGGAGCGCGATGGCGTCGACCTGCGCGTCTACACCGACGACGGCAGCATCGACCTGACGGTGGTCAACCATTTCGGTCCCACCGGTCTGGCGGGCAGCGGTTCCGGCCTGTCCACCGTCCGCTATGGCGATGGCCAGACATGGTCGGTCGCCGGCAACGGCATCCTGATCGGCAGCCGCGGCAACAACAGCTACAGCGTCGGTTCCGCCAGCGGCCCGGTGACCATCCACCCGGCGGGCGAGGGCAACCGGCTGGTCTTCGGCGCCGGCATCCCGCCGGCCAACCTGCGGCTGGTGCGCGAACATGACGATCTGCGCATCGTCTCGGCCGACGGCACGGTCGATGTGCTGGTGGTCAATCACTTCCAGTATCAGCTCGACCAGGTGGCTTTCCCGACCGGGGCGCCGTGGAATCTCGGGGGCGGCAACGTCTTTATCGGCGGCGACGGCCCGTCGGTCTTCCGGTTCGGCAGCATCGACACCGACCTGATCGTGTTCCCCGGCAGCGGCGACACGGTGGGCCTGCCCGGCGGGCTCGACTGGAAGGATGTGGTGCTGACGCGGTCCGGCGGCGACCTGATCGTCCAGGTCCGCGCCACTGGCCGGCAGATCCGCATCGTCAACCATTTCTCGGCCAGCGACGGCACCAGCGGGCTGGCCGGGCTGACCTTCGCCGACGGCACCACCATGCCGCTGGGCGAAACGGCGATGCTGGGCGGCACCGGCGGCGACCTGCTGACCGGTGCCGCGACCGACGACCTGCTGCTCGGCCAGGATGGCGACGACCGGTTGAGCGGCGGCGACGGCAACGACACGCTGATCGGCGGCATCGGCAACGACACGCTGGACGGTGGAACCGGCAACGACGTCTATGTCTACCGCATCGGCGACGGCCGCGACTTCATCCTGGACAATGGTGGCCTCGACCGCATCGAGTTCGGTCCCGGCATCGGCCGGGGCGACCTTTACTTCGCCCGGTTCGGCAACGACCTCTACATCCGCTTCCGCGGGCGGCCGACCGATGAGATCGTCGTCACCGGACGTTTCAATCTGGCGGGTGACGGCACCTCCTTCGTCGAGCGGCTGGCCTTCGCCGACGGCAGCAGCTTCGACCTGACCCGCACCGACATCGCGCTGGAGACGGTGGGGGTGGCGGCGGCGGAGTATCTGCAGGGCTACAATGTCGGCGACCGGATCGAGGGAACCGGCGGCAACGACACGATCCTCGGCTATGCCGGCAACGACACGCTGATCGGCGGCACCGGCTCGGATTCGATCGACGGCGGTACCGGCGACGACCTGATCGATGGGCGCGACGATCCCGGCACCGACGGCGCGCGAGACACGATCTCCGGCGGCGATGGCAACGATACCGTCCTGGGGGGCGGTGGCTCCGACGTGATTTTCGGCGGTGCCGGTGACGACAGCCTGTCTGGCGGTGGCGGCAATGACGGCATCGATGGTGGGGATGGTGTCGACAGCATCGACGGCGGCGCCGGCGACGACAACATCCTTGGCGGTGCCGGCAACGACACGCTGGCCGGCGGTGCCGGCAACGACACGCTCTTCAGCGGAGCCGGCGACGACCTGATCCGCTATGGCGGCGGCAGCGACACCATCACCAACGAAGCTGGCAACGACGTGCTGGAGATGGGGGCGGGCATCACCCGTGCCGACCTTTATTTCGCGCGTTTTGGCGACGACCTTCATATCCGCTTCCGCAATTCGGCGGAACGGATCGTCCTGACCGGGCGGTTCAACGGACCCGGCGACGGGGCGACCTTCGTTCAGACGCTGCGCTTCGCCGATGGCTCCGACTTCGCCGTCACGGCGCAGGACATCGCCCTGGAGACGGTGGCGACCGACGCCAGCGAGAAGCTGGAGGGTTACAATGTCGGCGACATCATCCGCGGCCAGGGCGGCAACGACACCATCTATGGCTACACCGGCGATGACAGCCTCGACGGCGGGGCGGGTGACGACTTCCTCTATGCCGGCACCGGTGACGACAGCGCCGAGGGGGGCGACGGTGCCGATGCCCTCTATGGCGATGTCGGTGACGACACGCTGTCGGGTGGCGCCGGCAATGACAGCCTCTATGGCGAGGCCGGGGCCGATTCCCTGTCGGGTGGCGACGGCGCCGACTTCCTGTCGGGCGGCGACGGCAATGATGGTCTGGCCGGCGGAGCCGGCGCGGACACGCTGGAGGGCGGGGCCGGCAATGACCTGCTCGAAGGGGGCGACGGCGACGACATTCTGAAGGGTGGCGATGGCGATGACACGCTGGTGGGTGGCGGCGGCACCGACAGGCTGTTCACCGGCGCCGGCAACGACACCATCCGCTTCGACGGCGGGCGGGAGACCATCACCAACGAAGGCGGTTTCGATACCCTGGTGATCGGCGGCGGGCTGACCAAGGCGGAGATGTATTACGCCCGTTTCGGCAACGACCTCTATCTGCGTTTCCGCAACCGCGGCGACGAGGTGGTGCTGACCGGCCGTTTCAAGGGGGAAGGCGACGGGGCGAGTTATGTGCAGCGCGTGCTGTTCGCCGACGGGCAGGAGGCCGACCTGACCGATCCGTCCCTGGTGCTGGAGACGGTGGCGACCGATGGGCCGGAAACGCTGGAAGGCTACCACGCCAATGACACCATCAGCGGTCTGGGCGGTGCTGACGCAATTTTTGGCTATGGTGGCGATGACGTGCTGGATGGCGGGGCCGGCAACGACACGCTGTTCGGCGGGCTGGGCAACGATCGGCTGATCGGCGGCAGCGGGGCTGACCGGCTGGAGGGCGGCGATGGCGACGACACGCTGGAGGGCGGCGACGATGCCGACCTCCATTATGGCGGCGCCGGCAATGACGTGATCGGCGGCGGCGGCGGCGGCGATTACATGGAGGGTGGCGACGGCGACGACAGCCTGTCGGGCGATGCCGGGAACGACACGCTGTACGGCGATGCCGGCAACGACAGCCTGCTGGGTGGCGAAGGCGACGATTCCCTGCGGGGCGGCGACGGGGCCGACACGCTGGAGGGCGGGTCGGGGACCAACAGCATCCTGACCGGCCTCGGCGACGACGTGATCCGCTATGGCGGCGGCCGCGACACCATTACCAACGAGGGCGGCCGCGACGTTCTGGAAATCCGCATCGGGCTGAAGCGCGAGGACCTCTATTTCGCCCGTTTCGGCAACGACCTCTATCTGCGCTTCCGCGACGCCGGTGACGAGATCGTGCTGACGAACCGCTTCAAAGGGGCGGGCGACGGGGCGAGCTATGTCCAGCGTATCCTGTTCGCCGATGGGCGGGAGGTGGATCTGACCGATCCGGCCCTGAAGCTCGAGACGCTGGCGCATGACTGGGCGGAGACGCTGGAGGGCTACAATGTCGGCGACCTGATCCAGGGGCTCGGCGGCAAAGACACAATTTACGGCTATGCCGGCGACGACACGCTGGACGGCGGCGCCGGCAGCGACAGCATCCTGGGCGGGAGCGGCGACGACAGCCTGATCGGCGGCGCCGGCGACGACCAGCTGGAGGGCGAGGACGGCAACGACCTGCTGCTGGGCGGCGATGGCAACGACAGCATCATCGGTGGGGCCGGCAACGACACGCTGCTGGGTGGCCAGGGCGCCGACCAGCTCTATGGCGGGGCCGGCGACGACCTGATCGACAACCGCGACGATACCGGCGCCGGCGCGTCGCGGAACGTCGCCTATGGCGAGGCGGGTGATGACACCATCCTCGGCGGCGATGCCGGCGAGACCTTCTCCGGCGGCGATGGCAATGACCGGGTGGAAGGCAATGGCGGCAATGATTGGCTGGAGGGCAATGCCGGCAACGACAGCCTGCTTGGCGGCGAAGGCGACGATTCCCTCCAGGGCGGCGACGGGGCCGACACGCTGGAGGGCGGGTCGGGGACCAACAGCATCCTGACCGGCCTCGGCGACGATGTGATCCGTTATAGCGGCGGGCGCGACACCATCACCAACGAGGGCGGCAGCGACGTTCTGGAAATCCGCACCGGGCTGAAGCGCGAAGACCTCTATTTCGCCCGTTTCGGCAACGACCTCTATCTGCGCTTCCGCAACGCCGCCGACGAGATCGTGCTGACGAACCGCTTCAAAGGGGCGGGTGACGGGGCGAGCTATGTCCAGCGCATCCTGTTCGCCGATGGGCGGGAGGTGGATCTGACCGATCCGGCCCTGAAGCTCGAGACGCTGGCGCATGACTGGGCGGAGACGCTGGAGGGCTACAATGTCGGCGACCTGATCCAGGGGCTCGGCGGCAACGACATCATCTACGGCTATGCCGGCGACGATACGCTGGACGGCGGCGCCGGCGGCGACGCGGTCTATGGCGGGGCGGGTGCCGATCTGCTGCTGGGCAACGACGGTGACGACACGCTCTTTGGCGATGCCGGTGACGACACGCTGATCGGCGGCGCCGGCATCAACACGCTCTATGGCGGAGCCGGCGACAACGTCATCCGCTTCGATGGCGGCCAGGACATCGTCTATAACAGTGGTGGCAACGACATCATCGAACTGGATGCGTCCTTCGACAAGGCGAAGCTCTATTTCTCCCGCTTCGGCAACGACCTTTACGTGCGTTTCACCGGCCGCACCGACCAGATCATCGTCAAGGACCGTTTCAACGGTGCCGGCGACGGTGCCGCCTATGCCCAGACGCTGCGCTTCGCCGACGGATCGCGCGAGGATCTGACCCGCAAGGATCTGGTGATCCAGACGATCGGCGGCGCCGGAGGCGAAAAGCTGGAAGGCTACAATGTCGGCGACACCATCGACGGTCAGGCCGGCAACGATACGATCTATGGCTATGGCGGCGACGACACGCTGAGCGGTGGGGCCGACAATGATCAGGTGCGTGGCGGTGCCGGCACCGATGTCATCGACGGCGGAGTCGGTAATGACATGGTCTATGGTGGTGACGGGAGCGACACGGTCATCGGAGGGGACGGTGAGGACCGGCTGTGGGGTGACGAGGTGTCCACTACGGGGAACGAGGTGGTGACCATCCGGATTCGGATGGGTGCGCATTATGCTAAGAAATGGCCGCTTACCACGATCAGCTTGGATGGGCAGGTACTGCTATATCAGCGCATTACAGTACCAATCTCCTATGAGAACGGCCCAGCTCCCGGCCAGATGGCTGATTTCCTCTTCACTGTTCGAGACAAATCAGCGGCATCCGCCCTCACCATTTCAGTTGCGAGGGAATCCGGGGATACGCCTCAAGACAGGGCCTGGGTCTATATTGATGGCATCGAGGTCAACGGTGTGCCATTCCCTGGAACCAATAATATATATTATGCGGATGGAGTGTCTCCTTACCGGTGGATTTCCGAAGGGAACGCTTATAGCTGGGGTGTCGGGACCGCCTTGCCACCGCCTTCGCCGAACGAGCCCGCTGGCGATGATGTCGTGAGCGCCGGCAACGGAAATGATGTCCTCAGCGGCGGTCTCGGCAATGACAGCCTGTCGGGCGACAGCGGCAACGACACCATTCTCGGCGGTGCGGGCAACGACACCATCCTGGGCGGAACCGGGTCCGACGAGATGCATGGCGGTGCCGGCGACGACCTGATCGACAACCGCGACGACCCGAATGCCGGCGGCATCAACGACGTCTCCTATGGCGGCAGCGGCAACGATACCATCTATGGCGGGGGTGGAACCGATGTCGCCTATGGCGGGACCGGCAACGACCTGATCGATGGTGGCGGCGGCACCGATTATCTTTATGGCGAGGATGGCGCGGATTCCGTCCTGGGCGGTGCCGGGGCCGACTATCTCTATGGTCAGGCCGGCGACGACACGCTGGACGGCGGCATCGGCAACGACACCATCGACGGCGGGGCCGGCGATGACCTGATCCGCTTCACCGCGGGCGAGGGTATCGACAGCATCACCGGCGGCGGTGGCGCCGACGTGCTGGAGCTGGGTGCGGGCCTGAAGCGTGAGCAGATGTATCTCTCGCGCATCGGCACCGACCTGCACCTGAATTTCCGCGATACCGGCGACCGCATCATCCTGGCCGGCCGTTTCAGCGGCGAGGGCGACGGTGCCAACTTCGTCCAGACCGTGAGGTTCGCCGATGGAAGCCGTGTCGATCTTTCGGCCCAGACCATCGTGATGGAAACCCACGGCCAGGAAACGGCCGAGGTTCTCTTCGGCTACAAGGCCAATGACAGCATCGATGGCGCTGGCGGCAACGACACGCTTTACGGCTATGCCGGCGACGATCTGCTGACCGGTGGTGCCGGGGCCGATATCCTTGACGGCGGCGAGGGGAGCGACAGCCTGTCGGGCGGCACCGGCAATGACAGCCTGATTGGTGGTGCCGGCAACGACACGCTGATCGGCGGTGACGGGGCCGATACCCTCTCGGGTGGCGAGGGGGCCGACAGCCTGTCGGGCGGCGCCGGCAACGATAGCCTGCTCGGCGGTGCCGGCAACGACACGCTGGCGGGTGGCGACGGCGCCAATTCCATCAATGGCGGGACCGGCGACGACACCATCCTGTATGAGGGCGGCGCCGACACCATCGGCGGCGGCGGCGGCGGCGACGAGCTGGTTTTCGGTGATGGCTATGCCAAGGACGGCCTGCGTCTGGAGCGCTTCGGCACGGAGCTGCATCTGGTCTTCGATGACGCCGGCAAGCGGATCGTCATCGCCAACCGCTTCAACGGCAATGGCGAGGGAACCGACTATGTGCGGACCCTGCGCTTCGCCGATGGCGATACGGTGGACCTGTCGCGCCGCGACCTGATGATCCTGACCCGCGACGGCGATGCCGGCCATGTGCTGGAGGGTTACAATGCCGGCGACGTCATTCGCGGCAATGGGGGCACCGACGCCATCTACGGCTATGGCGGCGACGACACGCTGTATGGCGGTGACGGTGTCGACACCCTGTATGGTGGCGACGGCGACGACCTGATCGACAGCCGGG
The DNA here is from genome assembly GCF_000010725.1 of Azospirillum sp. B510. Lineage (NCBI taxonomy): Bacteria > Pseudomonadati > Pseudomonadota > Alphaproteobacteria > Rhodospirillales > Azospirillaceae > Azospirillum > Azospirillum sp. B510. The sequence goes on from NC_013855.1 coordinate 299,032, forward strand.
ACGAGACGGTCAGCGGCGACATGGCCTATGGCGAGGCAGGCGACGACACGATCCGGGGTGGCTCCGCCAATGACGCGCTCTATGGCGGCGACGGCGACGACGTGATCGAGGGCAACGCCGGCAACGACTCCATCGAGGGCAATGCCGGGAACGACAGCCTGTCCGGCGGCGCTGGTGCCGATACGCTCATGGGAGGGGACGGCAACGATACGCTGGGCGGCGGTGCCGGGGCCAATTGGATCGACACCGGGGTCGGCGACGACCTCGTGCTCTACCAGGGTGGTGCCGATACCGTGGTCGGCGGCGGCGGCAACGACACCCTGTCCGTCGGCGCCGGATACAGCCGCGACGATCTGCGGTTCGAGCGCTATGGCGCCGACCTGCATCTCCGGTTCAACGGCAAGCCTGACCGGATCGTCATCGCCAACCGTTTCAACGGGGCGGGCGATGGCGTCAAGTACCTGCAAACCTTGCTGTTCGACGATGGCCGCACCGTCGACCTGACCGATCCCGCCTTGATCATCGACACTTGGGACGATGCGGCGGACCACAAGCTGGAGGGCTATGCCGCGTCGGACACCATCCGCGGCGGCGGCGGCAATGACAGCCTCTATGGCTATGGCGGCGACGACAGCCTGTATGGCGGTGCCGGAAGCGATCTGGTCTATGGCGGGGCCGGCAATGACCTGCTCGACAGCGGCGATGACCAGACCGGCAACGACACGCTGTTCGGTGAGGACGGCGACGACAGCCTGCGTGGCGGCGGCGGCGGCGATTCCCTTTATGGCGGCACCGGACAAGACACGCTCGATGGCGGCGCCGGCAACGACACCCTGTGGGGTGGCGACGGTGACGACACCCTGTCGGGCGGTGATGGCGCCGACAGGCTCAATGGCGAGGCCGGCGACGATACGCTCGACGGTGGCGACGGCGCCGACTTCCTGTGGGGCGGTGCCGGCAACGACGCGC